>NZ_CP011479.1:3742500-4109107 GCF_001011155.1 Hoeflea sp. IMCC20628 | reverse complement strand
ATCCGGTGAAGCTGAAGCGGAGACGGAAACAAAAACCGAAGCAGGCGGCGAAGAGGCCTGAGGCTGAACGTCGCGGAGGCTTTGCAGTGAAGGTCAGGATCGAGCCCGTGAACGACCGAATGTGCATTGTCACCCGGGAACGGGGTCAGCCCGATGGGTTGATCCGGTTTGTTGCCGGACCCGATGGGTCCGTCGTTCCGGATTTGCGTCTGGGACTTCCCGGGCGCGGTTGCTGGGTGACTGCTGAGCGGGCAGTGCTTGATCAGGCGATCAAGCGCAAATTGTTCGGTCGGGCGCTGAAGACCGAAGTCAGTATCGACCCCGAATTGGGGAATGTGGTTGAGAGGTTGCTCTGTGACAGCCTTTTTGGGATGATGAACCTGGCGCGCAAATCGGGTCAGTTCATCTCCGGATCCGGCAAGGTTGAAGACGCGATACGATCAGGCGGCGCAGTGGCGCTGATGCATGCCACAGATGCAGCTGACGACGGTGTGCGCAAATTGCGCCAGGCCAATACGGCCCGGGCGATGGGTGTGAAAGAGGCGGAGATACCCGTCTTTCGGCTGTTTTCAGCCGATGAATTGACGCTTGCCTTGGGCGACGGCGCTTTTATCCATGCCGCAGCGCTTGCAGGGCAGGCCGGAGAAGGTGTAGTGAAGCGCGCAAAGATGCTTGCGCGCTACAGAAACGGTCCCGCTACGGGACTGGACTGAAAACGGGCAACGGGCGACATGCCCGGATGCAATCGATCAAGAAGCCGACGCGCATGTGCGCGATGCGGTTTCCCGCGGAAACGGATACGGAATGAGCGACAGCAACGACGACAAGACGATCAGTGTTACCGGCAAGAAGACCTTCTCGCTGAAACGCCCCGCTATTGAGCAGGGGATGGTTCGCCAGGAGATGGGCCGTGGCCGCACCAAGTCAGTGGTGGTGGAAACGCGCAAGCGCCGCGTAACCCGTCCTGAAGACGAAAATCCGGTGCCGCCCGTGACCTTCAAGCCGCGCCCGGCGCCCGTCACGGAAAAGCCGGTGGTCACAGTTGTGCCGCCGCCACCGCCGCGCACCCCTGCCACACCGCCACGCGGCGCCGTGCTCAACCAGCTCTCTGCTGGTGAAGTCGAGGCTCGCCGCCGTGCGTTGCAGGACAGCCGCGTCCGCGACATCGAGGATCGCAAGCGCGCCGAGGCCGACGCTGTGCGCCGCGCCGAGGAAGATGCTCGCCAGGCTGTCGCTGATGCCGAGGCTGCCCGCCTCAAGGCAATCGAAGACGCTGCCCTTGCCAAGGAAGCTGCAGAGCAGGCAAAGATCGAAGCCGCTGCGCCAGCTCCAACCGAGCCGACACCGGAAGCCGCCGCCGCAGCAGCAGCTGCAGTACCGGTCGACGAAGCCGCTCGCGGCCGTCGCCGCGACAACGAAAGCGAAGCACCGGCACGAACCGGAGGTCCGGCTCGTCCGGGCGCCAAGGTCACGCGTCCTGAAACACCCAAGCCGACACGGCCCAAGGTCGAAGAAGACCGCCGTCGCGGCAAGCTGACGCTGACCGCTGCTCTCAATGATGACGGCAACTCGCGTGGCCGCTCGCTGTCTGCGATGCGCCGCCGCCAGGAAAAGATGCGCCGTTCCTCAATGCAGGAGCCGCGTGAAAAGGTCATGCGTGAAGTCACGCTGCCCGAAACCATCACCATTCAGGAGCTCTCGCAGCGCATGTCCGAACGTTCGGTCGATGTGATCAAGTTCCTGATGAAGGAAGGTCAGATGATGAAGCCGGGCGACATCATTGATGCCGACCTTGCTGAAATCATCGCCGGCGAATTCGGTCACACCGTCAAGCGTGTTTCGGAATCCGATATCGAACTGGGCATCTTCAATGTCACGGATGAAGGCGGCGAACTGGTTTCGCGGCCTCCGGTGGTCACCATCATGGGTCATGTCGATCACGGCAAGACATCGCTGCTCGACGCCATTCGCGACGCCAATGTCGTGTCCGGTGAGGCCGGCGGTATCACCCAGCATATCGGTGCTTATCAGGTCGAGAAGAACGGCAAGCTGATCACCTTCATCGATACTCCGGGACACGCGGCCTTTACCGCCATGCGTGCCCGTGGCGCCCAGGCAACCGACATCGCCATTCTGGTGGTGGCGGCTGACGACTCGGTGATGCCGCAGACCATCGAATCGATCAACCACGCCAAGGCGGCTGGTGTTCCGATCATCGTGGCGATCAACAAGATCGACAAGCCGTCCGCTGATCCTCAGAAGGTCCGTACCGGTCTTCTGCAGCATGAGGTGTTTGTTGAAAGTATGGGCGGTGAGGTCCTTGACGTCGAGGTTTCGGCGATCAAGCACACCAATCTCGACAAGCTGCTGGACGCCATCCTGCTGCAGGCAGAACTGCTCGATCTCAAGGCCAATCCGTCGCGCACCGCTGAAGGTGTCGTGGTCGAAGCCAAGCTGGATCGCGGTCGTGGTTCGGTTGCCACCGTGCTGGTTCAGACCGGTACGTTGCGTCCGGGTGATATCCTCGTGGCTGGCGACCAGTGGGGCCGAGTTCGCGCCTTGGTCAATGACCGCGGTGAACAGGTCAAGGAAGCCGGACCGGCTTTCCCGGTCGAAATTCTCGGTATTCAGGGCACGCCGCAGGCCGGTGACCGCTTTGCAGTGGTCGAGAATGAAGCCCGTGCCCGCGAAATCGCGGAATATCGTCAGCGTCTCTCACGCGACAAGGCCGCTGCTCGTCAGAGCGGTTCGCGCGGTTCGCTTGAGCAAATGATGACGCAGCTTCAGGATACCGGCAGCCAGGAATTCCCGCTGCTCATCAAGGGCGATGTGCAGGGATCGATCGAGGCTATCGCCGGAGCGATCGACAAGCTCGGAACCGACGAAGTCCGCGCTCGCATCATTCATTCGGGTGCCGGCGGTATTACCGAATCCGATATCTCGCTGGCCGAGGCCTCGGGTGCAGCCATCATCGGCTTCAACGTTCGTGCCAACAAGCAGGCACGCGACGCAGCTGAACGTGATGGCGTCGAAATCCGCTATTACAACATCATCTACGATCTGGTTGATGACGTGAAAGCGGCGATGTCGGGCATGCTTTCTCCGGAACGTCGCGAGACCTTCCTTGGCAACGCGGAGATCCTTGAGGTGTTCAACATCACCAAGGTCGGCAAGGTTGCCGGTTGCCGCGTCACCGAGGGCAAGGTTGAACGTGGCTCGGGCGTCCGCCTGATCCGTGACAACGTTGTCATCCACGAAGGCAAGCTCAAGACACTCAAGCGCTTCAAGGACGAAGTTGCCGAGGTTCACGGCGGCCAGGAATGCGGCATGGCCTTCGAGAATTACGAAGACATCCGCGCTGCCGACGTTATCGAGTGCTTCCGCGTCGAGCACATCACGCGCACGCTTTGATTGGGTCACTGCCCGGCGCGTAAAGCACCGGGCAGTGGTCTCTGGTCTTGCGCCCGGGCCTCACGGCCCGCAAATTCGGTTGGAATCCCATGACCAAGCCATCCTCCTCGGCTCCTTCCCAGCGCATGTTGCGCGTTGGCGAACAGGTCCGTATCGCCATTACCCAGGTGTTGCAGCGCGGCGATGTGCGCGATCCGTTGATCGAGACGTCGGTGATTTCAGTCTCCGAAGTCCGGATGTCGCCGGATTTGAAAGTCGCCACCGCCTATGTGACGCCTCTGGGTCAGAAAGATCACACCGCTGTTATAACGGCGCTCAACAAGCACGCCCGCTATCTGCGTGGCCGTGTCTCGCCGATGATAAGGCAGCTCAAATACATGCCGGAACTTCGCTTCCGCGATGACACCAGCTTCGAAAATTACGCAAAAATCGACGCGCTTCTGCGCTCGCCCGAGGTTGCACGCGACCTGGGGCATGACGACGCTAATGATGACGACAACACCAATAACAACAACCAAGACGGTGGAAACTAAGATGGCAACGCTCGTAACACCGGAAAAAATTGAAGCCATGTCCACCGAAGACCGGACAACGCTCTATGCGAACTGCATGCGGACGGTAAACAATGAAGACGCCATTTCGATTGTCGAGATGATCGTCGCCAGCGAATTGCCCTATGCCCGCAAGAAGGAAATCTCGCATGCCGACCCGGAAATGCGGATGATCGAACTGATCGTCAATGCGCCGGGCAATAATGCGGGCCTGATCGAAGCAGCCCTCGCCGGAACGCCGCCGCTGGCTGCCATCGAACACCTGATCGCCAAGAAACTGAAGACCCAGTATAACAATCAGAACGGTACGGTCACCGCCGCCGGTTTCCTGATTGCCAAGAAGCTCTACGCGCTCGATTTCGAAAAGGGTCCGATGCAGCCGATGCCGGAAGGCACGATTGCTCGATCCGGCGCGACATTCCGCAAGAAGCCAGGATACGCCTGATATGGGTCGCCGCGGCAAGAAAAAGGGCCGTCCGATCTCCGGTTGGCTGGTCCTCGACAAGCCGTGGGATTTCGGATCCACCGAGGCTGTCTCCAAGATCAAATGGTTGTTCAAGGCGGAAAAGGCAGGCCACGCCGGCACGCTCGATCCGTTGGCATCGGGCATGCTGCCAATTGCACTTGGCGACGCCACCAAGACCGTGCCTTACGTCATGGACGGCCGCAAAATCTATGAATTTACCGTCGCCTGGGGTGAACAGCGCAACACCGACGACCTCGAGGGCGCGGTAACTGACAGCTCGGACATCCGTCCTGACCAGGCTGCCATCGAGGCCCTGCTGCCGGCCTATACCGGCGTGATTGAACAGGTTCCTCCGGCTTTCTCCGCCGTCAAGATTGCTGGCGAACGTGCCTACGACATGGCGCGCGAAGGCACTGTGGTGGAAATTCCGGCGCGTGAAGTGGAGATCCACCGGATCACGCTGCTCGGCTGTCCCGATCCTGATCATGCAGTGTTTGAGGTCGAATGCGGCAAGGGCACCTATGTCAGGGCCCTGGCGCGCGATTTTGGCCGTGAACTGGGCTGCTACGGTCATATCTCGGCCTTGCGCCGCACAATGGTGGCTCCCTTCGCCGAAGAAGCCATGGTGCCACTTGCCGATCTGATCGCGCTTGAAGAGATTGAGGACGAGGCAGAACGGCTGGCTAGGCTCGATGCTTACCTCGTGCCCGCAGGCGAGGCGCTCGGCATGCTGCCGCGCATCGATGTCAGTGAAGATCAGGCTCACCGCATCCGCATGGGCAACCCGATTATTCTCAGAGGCCGCGACGCGCCGGTTGCCACCGACGATGCCTGCGCCTTTGTCCGCGGTGCGCTGCTCGCCATCGGTGATGTTGCCGAAGGTGAATTCAGGCCCCGGCGGGTATTCAAGGGCTGATGATCGGACTGAGCCCGGTCTCAGTCATCTCAATCATCGCACAATCTGTGCCCTACGCCGAAAGCCCGTGATCGGCCTCGATCTGCTCTGCCACCAGCGCCTGCAGCCGCCACAATTTGCGGTCGTGGATGCCGAGGCTCTCGAGCATGGTGACGGTCGAAAACAGATACTCCGCCATTGAACCGCGAAAGCCGCAGGCATTTGCCAGCACCGCAGCAGTCTCTTCGTCGGAGAGCCCGGCGGCATAACGGACGTTGTTACGGTCCATTGCAAAAGTCAGCGCACGCAGTGGTCCCTGCTCGGTCTTGACGCTGATCCAGCGCCAGGGAAAAGCTGATGGTAACTGGCTCAGCTCGCGGCGGATCAGCCGGTGCAGTTCTTGCTCCAGCCCGGCACGCGGCAGACGGTACACCATGCCCTTGCACTGGCCGCCGCGATCCAGCGCCATCATCAGCCCCGGCGTGTCATGGCTGCCGCGAAAGCGGTGGTCCGGTCCAAGGCAAAAGCTGCGTCGCCAGCCCATCGCCGTAGCCAGCCGCTTTTCCTCGAATGCGGTTTCCGGGTTCCAGATCAGAGAGCCGTAGCCAAACAGCCAGAATTCTCCCTCAGGACAGCTCGTCATCATGCCATCGACAGCCTCAGCGAAATCCGCGTCGGTCGCTGTGCGAAAACCCGGCAGAAGCTTTGGTCCGGGATCCTTGATGTCGCGATGGACAAGGTCGACATGACGTTGGCTGAGCCGCATTTTTCTGGTCTCGGTCATGGCTAGTGGTTCCTTTCAAGATCGGGGCATCGGACAGGCATACGCCGAGGGCAGGGCCATTACCCTGTTTCATGCCACCCCGACACGGGAAACGGAAGTCTGGTCTGTTCAAACACCCTGCGGGCTGTTCACGGCTTGTCTGCATTGCCGCATTGGGTCAAAATGCCTGAAAAAGGGGGAAAATCTTGAAAAACATCAGTATTGCTTTGAGCATATTCGTTTTGGCCTTCGCAGGAACCGCGGCTTTGCCCGCCCAGGCGCAGACGCCTGGCTATGACAATAGCGGTTGCGGTTGGTACATCGTTCTTGGCTGTTCGAAGAGGCAATCCGACGCCAAGCGCACCTTGAACCAGCTCGGGGGACCGATGGTCGGGGGCGGCGCTGGCTCGCGGGTGCTCAATACCTCGGATGTCGGCGGCTTCAGCAACGGCTTTTACTGCGTTGCCGACGGGCCTTATGTCTCAAGGGATTCAGCTGAATCAGTCGCCTGGAAAGAGGCCGTGCGCGACGCCTACGTCAAGCGCGGCTGCTGAACCGGACCGGCAGCCCGCGCCGGAGCCGCAACCACGCCGTTGCGCCGGGGCGGCGTCCGGCACATTTCCCTTTCATTTCGGGATGAATTGGCCTATAGCCCAGCCGTTATCGCCGGTTATGTCCGGCCTGACGTTCGAGGCCCCTGCTGGACGACATCCCGGCAGCGGGCACCATTATTCATCCAGACTGAAAGGATTTACGATGTCGATTACACCTGAGCGCAAGGCTGCGCTGATCGAAGAATACGCAATCAAGCCAGGCGATACCGGTTCACCGGAAGTCCAGGTCGCTATTCTGACCGAACGGATCAACAATCTGACCGGCCACTTCAAGGAAAACAAGAAGGACAACCACTCACGGCGCGGGCTGTTGACGATGGTGTCCACACGTCGCTCCTTGCTTGATTATGTCAAGCGCAAGGAAGAAGCACGTTATACGTCGCTGATCGCCCGTCTGGGCATTCGCCGCTAAACTGATTTTGTGCGGGCGGCGTGTCATGCGCCGCCCGCCGAAACGATTCTCCGGTCCCCGCAACGCCCTCTCGGGGCAGGGACCGTGGCGTCCAAGCGCACGCCATCAGGCCGCGAGGCCCTGAAAATTGCGCCAACACCGTCCGATGGACCGGACATTCCGGTCCCGGGCATACGCAATGGCCCGTCATGGGGCAGGATTGCCGGATGCTTTTGCCGCCCCGCCCAGGGCGCGGCCAATCCCACAAAGCCTCCTGTTGTCTTGCCCGAGATGCGCCCAAAACAACCGGGACAGTGACGCGCGCGGCCTCAACCAGGCCATGCCCACATGCCCGCATACGAAGGACAACACATGTTCGATACCCACAAGGTCGAGATTGAATGGGGCGGTCGTCCGCTCACACTGGAAACCGGCAAGGTTGCCCGTCAGGCTGATGGCGCCGTCATCGCCACCTACGGCGAAACCGTCGTGCTCGCCACCGTCGTTTCGGCAAAATCGCCAAAGCCCGGCCAGGATTTCTTTCCGCTGACCGTCAACTACCAGGAAAAGACCTACGCAGCCGGCAAGATCCCCGGTGGCTATTTCAAGCGCGAAGGCCGCCCGAGCGAGAACGAGACGCTGACGTCGCGCCTCATCGACCGTCCGCTGCGCCCGCTGTTTCCCGATGGCTACAAGAACGACACCCAGATCATCATCACCGTTCTGCAGCATGATCTCGAAAACAACCCCGACATCCTGGCTCTGGTCGCGGCTTCTGCTGCACTGACCATTTCCGGCATTCCTTTCATGGGCCCGATCGCTGGCGCCCGCGTCGGTTACATCGGTGGCGAATACGTCCTCAACCCGCATGTCGATGAGATGCCTGAATCGGATCTCGATCTGATCGTTGCCGGCACTTCCGACGCCGTTCTGATGGTGGAATCCGAAGCCAAGGAACTCGGCGAAGAAGTCATGCTCGGCGCCGTCATGTTCGGCCACAAGGCCATGCAGCCGGTCGTCGACGCGATCATCAAGCTGGCTGAAGCCGCTGCCAAAGAGCCGCGCGACTTCTCTGTTCCTGACAATTCGGCACTCGAAACCGAAATGCTCGCCATGTGCGAAAAGGGTCTTCGCGACGCTTACAAGAACACCGACAAGACCGCCCGCTACAATGCACTCGACGCGGTCAAGGCTACTGTGAAGGCTCACTTCGCACCGGCTGACGGCGAAGAAGCCCGCTTCTCCTCCGAAGTCATCGGCGCTGTCTTCAAGACGCTGCAGGCCAAGGTCGTCCGTGGCGCCATCATCGAGACCAAGAGCCGCATCGACGGCCGCGATCTCTCGACCGTGCGTCCGATCGTTTCCGAAGTCGGCATTCTGCCACGCACCCATGGTTCCGCCCTGTTCACACGCGGCGAAACCCAGGCGATCGTTGTCGCCACGCTGGGTACCGGCGAAGACGAGCAGTATGTGGACAGCCTGACGGGGACCAAGAAGGCCACCTTCATGCTGCACTACAACTTCCCGCCTTACTCGGTTGGCGAAACCGGCCGTACCGGTTCGCCCGGCCGCCGCGAAATCGGCCATGGCAAGCTCGCATGGCGCGCCATCCACCCGATGATGCCGTCCGCTGACCAGTTCCCCTACACGCTGCGCGTTGTCTCGGAAATCACCGAGTCCAACGGTTCGTCCTCGATGGCCACAGTCTGCGGCACATCGCTGGCGCTGATGGATGCGGGCGTGCCTCTGGCCAAGCCTGTCGCCGGTATCGCCATGGGCCTGATCAAGGAAGACAAGGACTTTGCAGTCCTGTCCGACATCCTTGGTGATGAAGATCACCTCGGCGACATGGACTTCAAGGTTGCCGGCACCACCGACGGCATCACTGCCCTGCAGATGGACATCAAGATCGATGGCATCACCGAGGAAATCATGCAGATCGCGCTTGGCCAGGCCAAGGACGGTCGTTTGCACATCCTCACCGAGATGGGCAACGCCATTGCCGAAAGCCGTGGCCAGCTGGGCGAGTTCGCTCCGCGCATCGAAGTGATGAACATCCCGGTCGACAAGATCCGTGATGTCATCGGCACAGGCGGCAAGATCATCCGCGAGATCGTCGAAAAGACCGGCGCCAAGATCAACATCGACGACGATGGCACCATCAAGATCGCTTCGTCCTCGGGTAAGGAAATCGAGGCCGCCAAGAAGTGGATCCACTCGATCGTTGCCGAGCCTGAAATCGGCGTGATCTATGAAGGTACAGTCGTCAAGGTCGCCGATTTCGGCGCCTTCGTGAACTTCTTCGGTCCCAAGGACGGTCTGGTCCACATCTCGCAGCTGGCCGCCGAACGCGTTGCCAAGACTGGCGATGTGGTCAAGGAAGGCCAGAAAGTCTGGGTCAAGCTCCTGGGCTTCGACGAACGTGGCAAGGTCCGCCTGTCGATGAAGGTCGTCGATCAGGAAACCGGCAAGGAAGTCGAAGGCGGCGAATAAGCCCCGACGACAACTGGCCAGGGGCGGCGCGCTGCCCGAGCTGAGAAATTGAAAAGCCCCCGGATTGCAAAATCCGGGGGTTTTTCGCGTTTTGGCGGGCAGGTCGTTGTGAGAAATCTTCCCGATATTCAGGTCTATCTGTAGAAAGACGAAGACTGTAAAAGACTGCATGAGCAAATGGCAGCAACCCAGCATCAGCCCAATCCTGAAGAACATCGGACACTTCATCGTGTTTGCGATCCGCAGGTTTTTCAACGAGCGCATGAGCAGCGCCGCCGCCTCGCTGACCTATTCGACACTTCTGGCGCTGGTGCCGATGCTGGTTATCGCATTCGCGATCCTGTCGAGTTTTCCAGCCTTCGATGTGGTCAAGGATCGGATGCAGGCGCTTTTCTTCGCCGCCGTGGTGCCGGAGGCGGGTGCGGCGATCACCGAATACCTGTCCAATTTCACACAGAGCGCCAACAATCTGACCGCTGTCGGCGTGGTTGCACTGGCGATCACAGCACTTTTGCTGCTCTCGACAATTGAGGACACGCTCAATCGTGTCTGGCATGTCGAACGGCCGCGTCCGATCTTTGTAAGATTCCTGATCTTCTGGGCGATCCTGACCATGGGTCCGCTTGTCTTCGGCGCCAGCTTCACCATGACCTCGGACATCGCCGCGATTGCCCGCCGGTCCGGATTCTTTGACTTGGGCGGCGCAGTCGACGAGGTGCTTCTGGAAGGATGGTCGTCGCTGAGCAACCTGTTGAGCCTGGCAATCAAAATCTGCGGCTTTACGGCCCTGTTTGTTCTTGTTCCTGCACGCCGTGTCCGTATCCGTCACGCCGCGATCGGCGCAACATTTGCAGCTGTCGTGCTTGAGGTCTTGTCGTGGGGGTTCAATTCGTTTCTCACCTCTGGTTCAAGCTACGAAACGATCTATGGCGCAGTCGCCGCGGTTCCCGTCTTCCTGGTCTGGATCTACGCATCGTGGACGGTGATCATTCTGGGCGCGGTTGTGGCCGCAGCCATTCCCGATTGGAGATTGGCCAGGGCCGCTGTGCTCAGCGTGCATTTGAAAGCTTCCGGAAAGCTGACAATCGCCATCGCACTCCTGGCAAAGCTCTATCAGCAAGCGCAGACCGGCGGTGCCGTGGCCGAGGAAGAACTGGTTGAAACGATCCCTATCGAGGCCCGTGACGAAATTTACAACATCCTTCAGGCTTCGGGCTATGTTCTGCAGACCGAAGAAGGCAGCGTGGTGCTGGCTCGCGATCTCCACACCACGACAATCTTCGAACTGGCGACGGAAATGGAACTGGCATTGGGTATCGCTGCCGATCGCAAGGCTGATACGGGCCTCGAAGCCATCGAGGGGCTTGCTGAGGAAACCGCTGCGATTCGTCGCCTGTTGACCGCGCTCTCCGATGCCGAGGCGCGGATTCTGGGCTGCCCGATCGTCGAGGTGATCGCCGGCCGCACTTGCGAAGTCGAGTTGAAAAGCCAAGAACAAACCGCACGGGAACAAAGTGCCTGATCGCTTGCTGCATGGTGGTGAATCGCCTGTGCCGGCATTTCTTTGTGCCCAGGCCGTGTTCGCCTCTTTTTCGCTATGATCGTCGCTACATGAAACATCTCACCGGGAAAGGACTGGATTGAGTGGCAGAGACCGACGCAGAATTTCCCCGGAATGCTCTTCCCGGTGCAGTGCACCTCGGAGACCTGATTGCATGTCCGCATTGCGACGCGCTTTACACGGCCCACGTGCCCGCGAGCGGTGAGCAGGCGGTCTGCGCGCGCTGTCACACCGTGCTGATTGCGCCGATCCGCAAGGCTGGCCTCAAGATCATCGCGCTGACGGTGGCCATGCTGATCCTGATCGTTTCGGCGGTGTTCTTTCCGTTTCTCAACATCGAGGTCTCCGGCTTCACCAATCAGGCCTCCATTCTCGACACGGCGCTGTCGTTCCGCTCTGGCCTGATGGCACTGCTGGCGGTGGCGACAGCCGCCATGGTCGTGCTGATCCCGGCGTTACGCCTGTTGCTGGTGCTCTATGTGCTGACTCCGATCGTTCGGGACCGCGTTCCCTATCGGTATGCGAAATCCGCATTCGGGCTGTCGCAGCGGCTCAAGCCCTGGGCCATGGCCGAAATTTTTGCCATTGGCTGCGCGGTTGCACTGGTCAAGGTCGCCGCTTTGGCATCAATCGGCTTCGGGCCGGCGTTCTGGATGTTCACGGCTTTCGTGTTCATAGTCCTTGTTAGCGACAACTTTTACTGTACATGGTCGGTATGGAAATCACTGGAACATCAACAGGATTGACCGCACGCGCGGCTGGTTTGGTTGCCTGTCGCCATTGTGCGCGGGTCTGGCCGGCTGGAACCGTGCAATGCGAACGCTGCGGCAGTCATCTGCAATCGCGCGACACCCACAGTCTCCAAAAGGTCTGGGCGCTGTGGCTGGCGGGACTGATCTGCTATGTTCCGGCCAATATCTATCCGATGCTGGTGACCCAGACTTTGTTGCAGCACTCGGAGAGTACCATTGTCGGTGGCGCGGTGGAACTGCTGCAGCACGGCTCATTCGGTGTCGCGGGTATCATCCTTGTGGCCAGCGTGCTGATCCCGGTGGGGAAATTCATGGCCATTGCCTATCTGGCAATCTCTGTGCGCAGGGGCACGAAGATGTCGTCCGGCCGCCGCCACCATCTTTATGAGGTGGTCGAGTTCATCGGCCGCTGGTCGATGATCGACGTGTTCGTCGTGGCAATTCTCAGCTCGCTTGTGCAATTGTCCGTTGTCGCATCCATTCATCCCGGACCGGCGGCGTTGACCTTTGCGCTGTCGGTTGTCTTCACCATGCTGTCCGCACAGTCCTTCGATACCCGTCTCATCTGGGACGAACCTCTTCAAGAAAGCGACACGACCGGATGAACGATATCGATACTCCCGCTTCCGGCAGGCCCGGCGACGTTCCGGTGAAGCCCGGAAAAAAAACCTTTTGGGACAGCGCGTCGCTGATCTGGGCGATCCCGGTCATAGCGCTCGGCATTGCGCTTGCGGCTGCCTGGCAAAGCTACAATCAGCGCGGCCCGCTGATCGAGATTTCGTTTACCGAAGCCGCTGGGATCAAGGCGCAGGAGACCCAGCTTCGCTATCGCGACCTCAGCGTCGGCAAGGTCGAGCAGATCCGCTTCAGCGACAATCTGGAGAAGGTCGTGGTGTCGATCCGCATCGAGAAGGATCTGGCCCGCTACATTGATGCCGATGCAAAATTCTGGGTCGTACGTCCGGAAGTCAGCGCCCGCGGCGTTTCCGGCCTCGATACGGTGCTCTCGGGCGTCTATATTCAGGGTGTCTGGGACAATGTCATTGCCAGCCCCAGAGCCACATTCGAAGGGCTGGCCGACGCGCCGCTGATCGGTCTGGGCCGCGAAGGCATCACCTTCAAGCTGCGCTCCACCAAAGGCCTGCCGGGCGCCGGTACGCCGATCCTTTACAAGGATGTCGAGGTTGGCGCGATTGGCGAGACTTCGTTCAACAAGGACGGCACCGGGGTAATCGCCGATGCGGTGATCTATGAACCGATGACCGGTTTCGTCACCACATCGACCCGCTTCTGGGACATTTCAGGCTTCAGCTTTTCGCTCGGCGCCACCGGCGCGAAGGTCAATTTCAACTCTCTCGCATCACTGATTTCCGGCGGCGTGACCTTCGAGACAATCGGATCGGGTGGCGAGCCGCTGACCGAGGGCACGGTCTATGATCTGTTCAAGTCCGAAGATGAGGCCCGCGACGAATTCCTGATCGAAGACGAAGGCAAGGCCGTCGATGTCGCCATGGTGTTCGACCAGAACCTGCCCGGACTGTCCACAGGTGCGGCCGTGGAACTCGGCGGCTTGCGGGTCGGCGATGTCACCGGCATCAATGGGCTGGTCGACAAGGAGCGTTTCGGCGACAGCTATGTCCGTCTCATCGCCTCGGTGAGGCTCAATCCGGGCCGGCTCGGCCTGGGCGAGGGCGCCGGCGAAGACGCGCTGCTGGATTACCTCGAAGACCGCACCAAGGATGGTTTGCGGGCCCGGCTTGTCAACGCATCGCTGTTTACCGGCGGCCTCAAGATCGAGCTCGCCGATCTGCCCGATGCCAAGCCGGCGACACTTGACCGTGCCGCCACCCCCTTGCCGACAATTCCCACCGCACCGGCTGATGTCGCCGATGTCGGGGCCACCGCCCAGGGCGTGCTGCAGCGTGTCAGCGATCTCCCGATCGAGGAACTGATGCAGTCGGTGATCGCCTTTCTCGGCAATGCCACCGCTCTGGTCGGCTCCAAGGAACTGCAAGCCGCACCGGCCGAACTCACCGGCCTGCTGGCGGCTGTCCGCACCGTGGCTGAAAGCCAGCGTGTCCAGGGCATGCCCGAGCAGATCGGCGGGCTTCTCGATGAACTCAAGACCACCAGCGCGACGCTCAACCGGCTGATGCGCGAACTCGAAACCCAAAAGACCATCGAACGCCTGACCGAGACGGTTGATGCTGTCGCAACCGCCGCTGACGGCCTGCCGCAACTGGTCGAAGAGGCGCGCGGCATCCTGAAAAACGCTGGCGAGGTGCCGCTGAACGAACTCGCCGACAGGGCTGCAAACCTGCTCGAGGCAGCCAATCTGCTGCTCGATCAGGATTCGACCCGGCAATTGCCCGCAGAACTCAATGGCGCACTCGCCGCCATGCGCCAGACGCTGGATGAGTTGCAGAACGGTGGTCTTGTCGACAATGCCAATGCGACGCTGTCCTCGGCGCGTGAGGCTGCTGACGCCATCGCCGAAGCCTCGGCAACGCTGCCGCAGCTTGCCGGCGAGTTGCGCAAGGTCGCAGGTCAGGCCGGTGTGACGCTGCAGGCCTATTCCGGCGATTCAGAGTTCAGCCGCGACACCCGCGGCGCCATCAACAAGATCGACGCAGCCGCGCGCGCCATCGAAAGCCTGGCCCGCGCCATCGAACGCAACCCGAATTCGCTTCTTCTGGGACGGTAAACCAATGCCAAAACGCCATATCTCCACGCTGATGCTTGTGCTCTCGGCCGTTGCGCTGAGCGCCTGCACCACCAAGGATATCCGCTACGCCAGCGAGCAGATCGAACCCTCCGCGCGGATCAGTTCCCGCTATGAGACCGTGGAAGTGGTCGAGGTCACCTTGCCGGTCTATGCGGCTTCCGAGCAGATTTTCACGCAAGGCGCAGACGGTGCGATCACCGAGCTCGGGCCGCTATGGGCCGACAATCCTGCGCGGGCGATCACCTTGAAGCTGGCGCGCGACATGGGAGCCATCACCGGCGCGAGGGTGGTGCCCGAGCCATGGCCATTCCGCGGCCGTGCCGAGGCCAGGGTCGATGTCCGCATCGAGGAAATGCTGGCGACGTCTGACGGTGCCTTCAGGATTGCCGGCCAGTTCTTCGTAGCCCCCGAGAATGCCAAGGCCGACCGCTCCGGCCAGTTCTCGATCTCGGTACCCCTGCCGGCAAAACCCACCCCGATCCAGATCGCCACCGCCCGCAGCGCGGCAACGTCACAGCTGGCTGAAAAGATCGCCAGGACGGGGCTGAAGTAGGGCTGGGAAATGAGAGGCGGCGAATTGGGGCGGACTTCAAAACTTGGGCGGGAGGACCGTCTCTACGCTCGACACAGATGACAGCTTTGCGCATGACGTGGATGAAGCTTCTTTGTCCGGGAGACAGTCAAGGCCACTTGACTGGTTTTCCGGCGTAGAGATACTCGTCTGCTGATGACAAAACCCTCCCTCCCCAGGCTGATACCGCTTTGGTTGCTGATCTTCCTTCAGGCTGGCATTTCCGCGTCGAGCCTTGTTGTCGAGATCCTCGCGGGGCGCATGATTGCGCCCTATGTCGGTATGAGCCTTTACACCTGGACATCTATCATCGCGGTGGTGCTTGCAGGCTTTTCAGCCGGCCACTGGTGGGGCGGAAGGATCGCCGGGCTCCAGACCGGCCGCGCTCTGCGGTTTACGGGCTGGACCATGATCGCAGCCGCCTGCACGACTGCCGCGGCAACGGTTTTCCTACGGGCTGTCGCCAGTCCTGTTCTTGAAACTCTCCAGCATCCTTTGGCTGCAATTACGGCCCTCAGCACGCTGGCATTCTTCCTGCCTTCACTTTTCGCAGGTGTGCCGGCACCTGTCTTGACAGTGGCCGCGATGCGCAACAATGACCAATCCGAGCGTGCGCTCGGTGCAATGTTTGCGGCAGGAGCGATTGGCGCAATTGCCGGGACACTCCTGGCGGGCTTTGTGTTTGTCCCATGGCTAGGCTCGGTGGCAACCCTGTTCGTGATTGCCGTGGTCTATCTCATTGCTGCGGGTGTTTGCTTCTGGCTCGGCGGCGCGTCACGTCGCGAGTTCATTACCTCTGTCTCAGGCATCAGCATAGTCTCTCTGATCGGAATTAGTGCTTTTGGTCTGCCGCCCGTATGCGACCGGGAAAGCAGCTATTACTGCATCCGGACGGTGGCAGTTTCGGACAATTCGCAGGATCCGATCAACCTGATGATCGTCGATCATCTTGCGCATGGGATTAGCGCCCGAGATGCACCTCGGGTCATGTTTACCGAACACGCGGCAATGCTGGATGCTTTGCCTCGAATGCGTATGGGGCGAACGGATTTCACGTCTTTTCATATTGGTGGGGGATCCTACTCAGTGCCTCGGGCCTGGGCGGATAGGGGGATTTCAGGCATAACGATTGCCGAGATCGACGCCGAAGTGACGGCTATGGCCGTCAACCGCTTCTGGTTTGATCCCAAGACCGCCTCGGTCCTGCACGGCGACGCACGGCTGGCGCTGCGCAACAACGCTCAACGGTTTGATGTCATCGTCGGCGATGCCTTCACCGATATTGCCGTTCCTGAACATCTGGTGACGCTGGAGTTTTTTACCCTGGTTTCCGACAGGCTGGCCTCAGGTGGAGTCTTTGCCATGAACCTCCTGGATAATATGGACCGGCTCGATGCGCTGGCCGCAGTCGTTGCAACTCTGCGCAAGGTTTTTCCAAGCGTCGAGGTCTGGACTGTAGGAAATCCGCCCCGACCGGGTGAGCGTCGGGTTTTTGTCCTGCTGGCCAGCGCAAAGGACAGCCCTGTATCGACGATCGAGACGGCGGCCCCGGATGTTACCCGCTTCCAAGTGCTGGAGACCGGGTTTGTTGACACCATTCTTCAGCGGAAAAACGCGCAGATCCTGACCGATGATCACGCGCCATTGAGTTACCTTATGGGTCTGGATCCCGTCATAAACTGACGCTGTCTGCATCGCGCGTCCGATGACGGTTCACAAAAAAAGCCCCGAACCATCCGGCCCGAGGCTTCCCGTTTCCACCAAACCTTGCGGCTTGAATGTTATTCCGTGTCGGCTTTGGTCAGTTCCTCGACGATCGGCATCGAGGTGATATTGAAGCCGGAATCGACGTAGTGGATTTCGCCGGTGACGCCCGACGACAGGTCGGACAGCAGATAGAGCGCCGATTTGCCGACGTCGTCGATGTCGACGGTGCGTCTGAGCGGTGCGTTCTTCTTCTGGTAGCTGAACATGGCGCGCGCGTCGCCGATGCCGGCACCCGCCAGCGTCCGCACCGGGCCTGCCGAGATGGCGTTGACGCGGATGCCGTCCTGACCGTAATCGGCGGCCAGATAGCGCACCATGGCTTCAAGCGCTGCCTTGGCGATGCCCATCACATTGTAGTTCGGCATAACCCGCATTGAGCCGCCATAGGTCAGCGTCAGGATGGAGCCGCCATCGCTCATCAGAGGGGCCGCGCGTTGCGCCACTTCGGTGAAGGAATAGGCCGAGATAACCATGGTGCGGGAGAAATTCGCCCGCGTGGTCACATCGGCATAACGGCCCTTGAGCTCGGTCTTGTCAGAAAACCCGATGGCATGGACGACAAAGTCGATCGTGCCCCATTCTTCCTTCAAACGGTCAAACACTGCGTCGACGGTGCTGACATCCTCGACATCGCACGGCAGCAGCAGCGTCGAGCCGAGCGAATCGGCCAGTGGTTTTACCCGCCGCCCAAAAGCTTCGCCCTGATAGGTGAACGCCAGTTCGGCGCCGGCCTCTGAAAGCTGCTTGGCGATGCCCCAGGCAATCGAATGGCTGTTGGCGACGCCCATGATGAGGCCCCGCTTGCCCTGCATTATTCCGGTCATGGAGTTCACCCGTTATAACGCTGGAACACGAGCGTCGCGTTGGTTCCGCCAAAGCCGAAGGAGTTCGACAGTACGGTGTCAATCTTGGCGTCATCGATGCGCTTGCGCACGATCGGCACGCCGTCAAATTCCGGATCCAGCTCGGTGATGTGCGCGCTTTCGCCGATGAAGTTTTCCTTCATCATCAACAGCGAGTAGATCGCCTCCTGCACGCCGGTGGCGCCGAGCGAATGCCCGGTCAGCGATTTGGTCGACTGCACATGCGGCATGTCGGTGCCGAACACTTCGCGGATCGCGCCGATTTCCTTGGAATCGCCCACCGGCGTCGAGGTGCCGTGGGTGTTGATGTAATCGACACGGCCTTTGACGTCAGCCAGCGCCTGCCGCATGCAGCGGATAGCACCTTCGCCCGATGGGGCAACCATGTCGTAACCGTCGGACGTCGCACCATAGCCGGCCAGTTCGCCATAGATCTTGGCACCGCGCGCCTTGGCGTGCTCGAGCTCTTCCAGCACCACCACGCCGGCACCGCCGGCGATGACAAAGCCGTCGCGGGTGATGTCATAGGCACGGCTTGCCGTGGTCGGCGAGGTCTCGTTGTATTTCGAGCTCATCGCGCCCATGGCGTCAAACAGGTTCGACATCGACCAGTCGAGGTCTTCGTGACCGCCGGCAAACATCATGTCCTGCTTGCCCCACTGGATCAGCTCCGCCGCATTGCCGATGCAATGCGCCGAAGTCGAGCAGGCCGACGAGATCGAATAATTGACGCCGTGGATCTTGAACCAGGTCGCAAGCGTCGCCGATGCGGTCGAGGACATGGCTTTCGGCACCGCGAACGGGCCGATGCGCTTCGGGCTGCCGTTCTTGCGGGTGATGTCGGCTGCATCGATCAGCGTCCGTGTCGACGGTCCGCCCGAGCCCATGACAATGCCGGTGCGCTCGTGGCTGATCTCGGCCTCTTCAAGCCCTGCATCCTCGATCGCCTGCTTCATGGCGACATGGTTCCAGGCGCCGCCGCGCGACAGGAAACGCATGGCGCGGCGGTCGACCATGTCGGTCGGGTCCAGCGTCGGTGCGCCCCAGACCTGGCTGCGGAAGCCATGGTCGGCGAAATCCTGGCTGAAACTGATGCCGGATCTGGCCTGGCGCAGTGAGTCGGTCACTTCGCTGGCTGTGTTGCCGATCGAGGATACAATCCCCATGCCTGTCACAACGACTCGTCTCATATGTCTGCCCTTTCGAGTAGAGGGTCCTGATGTGTCCTGACGCCCGTTGCGGTCGCCCGGTTTCCGGATGTGTCAGCCAGTTTTGTCTTTTGCAAGGCCGACCTTCAAATCCGACGCGTTATAAATGGTTTCGCCATCGGCCTTGAGCCAGCCATTGGCGATGCCGAGCACCAGACGACCGCGCATGACGCGCTTGAAATCGATGCCGTATTCGAGCTTCTTGACGTCCGGCGTCACCATGCCCTTGAACTTCACTTCGCCGGTCGACAGCGCCATGCCGCGGCCCTGTTCGCCAAGCCAGCCGAGATAGAACCCGGTCAATTGCCACATGCCGTCAAGTCCGAGACAGCCTGGCATTACCGGATTGCCCTTGAAATGGCAGGGGAAGAACCAGAGGTCCGGGGTGATGTCGAATTCGGCGCGCAGATAGCCCTTGTCGAATTCGCCGCCGGTTTCCGAAATATCGGTGATCCGGTGCACCATCAGCATCGGCGGCAGCGGCAGCTGTGCATTGCCGGGCCCGAAAAGCTCGCCTTCCGCGCAGGTCAGGATTTCTTCGTATGAATAGCTCGATTGCCTGTCGACCATGTAAAATGCATCTCCTCGTTCGCCGCCTCACCGCGCGGCTTCAAATTCTGCTGTGCACGCTAGCACAGGCCCGTGTCGCGGCGAAACCACCCGTCGCGGCATTCCCGGATAAAGCCCGAATAAAGGATGAGGCCTTCAAGGGAAAGAGCTGAGGGGACGGAAAGTGGCTTTCATGGGGTCTATTGAAAGCGCTGCCCACAAAAGATATATGAAACCCATGACATCCATCGATTGGACGCCGTAGACCATGCCTGTTGAACAGAGATCAAAATCCGCCGACCGCGATGCGGCTGCACGCCTGCGCGGCGCCGGGCTTCGTCCGACGCGTCAACGCGTGGCTCTGGCCGATCTGCTGTTCGCCAAGGGCGACCGGCACCTGACAGCCGAGGAACTGCACGAAGAAGCGTCCTGCATCGGCTGCTCCTGTTCGCTGGCGACAGTCTACAACACGCTGCATCAGTTCACCGAGGCTGGTCTGCTCAGGGTGCTGTCGCTGGAAACCGCCAAGACCTATTTCGACACCAATGTCTCCGACCACCACCATTTCGTGGTCGAGGGCTGTAACCGGGTGCTCGACATTC
The DNA here is from genome assembly GCF_001011155.1 of Hoeflea sp. IMCC20628. NCBI lineage: Bacteria > Pseudomonadati > Pseudomonadota > Alphaproteobacteria > Hyphomicrobiales > Rhizobiaceae > Hoeflea > Hoeflea sp. IMCC20628. The sequence continues at coordinate 4,088,925 of NZ_CP011479.1, read as the reverse complement.
CGGTCGGCAATATATCGGTCACCGACCTGCCCGAAGCCCCCGACGGTATGGAAATCACCCATGTCGATGTGGTGATCCGCGTCCGCCCCAAGCGCTGACGTCACGCCATCAGTCCCCGCGCCGCCTTTTCATGACACCGGATTGCGCCGTTTATCGAGCCGGCGCGTGTTCTGGTCTGATCGCTCTGGAAATGCTGACGATTTCCGATTACTAGCATTATGAGACTGTTATGCCCCGGCAAGCGCGTCTGATCGCCCTTGAGCCGGTATTACTATGAGGAAAATTCAATGCCGCCTTTTCGTTCGAGAACATCCACCCATGGCCGCAACATGGCAGGCGCCCGTGGCCTCTGGCGCGCAACGGGCATGAAGGACGGCGATTTCGGCAAGCCGATCATCGCGGTGGTCAATTCCTTCACCCAGTTCGTGCCCGGTCACGTCCACCTCAAGGATCTCGGACAGCTGGTTGCCGGTGAAATCGAAAAGGCCGGCGGCGTTGCCAAGGAATTCAACACAATCGCGGTCGATGACGGCATCGCCATGGGCCATGACGGCATGTTGTATTCGCTGCCCTCGCGCGAATTGATCGCCGATTCGGTCGAATACATGGTCAACGCCCACTGCGCCGATGCGATGGTCTGCATCTCCAATTGTGACAAGATCACTCCGGGCATGCTGATGGCGGCCATGCGGCTCAACATTCCGGTGGTCTTTGTCTCCGGCGGCCCGATGGAAGCCGGCAAGGTGATTCTCGAAGACGGCACCGAGAAGGCACTGGATCTGGTCGATGCCATGGTCGCCGCCGCCGATGACAGCATCAGCGATGCCGATGTGGCCTCGATCGAACGCTCGGCCTGTCCCACCTGCGGCTCCTGCTCGGGCATGTTCACCGCCAATTCGATGAACTGCCTCGCCGAGGCGATGGGTCTGGCACTGCCGGGCAATGGCTCCACGCTCGCCACCCACTCCGATCGGGAATACCTGTTTCGCGAAGCCGGACGCAGGATCGTCGGTCTGGCCAAGCAATACTATACAGGCGATGACGCCAGCGTGCTGCCGCGCTCGATAGCCTCATTTGCAGCCTTCGAGAATGCCATGACGCTGGACATCGCCATGGGCGGATCCACCAACACGGTGCTGCATCTGCTGGCCATCGCCCATGAAGGCGAAGTGGATTTCACCATGGCCGATATCGACCGGCTGTCGCGCGGCGTTCCGGTGCTGTGCAAGGTCGCACCCGCCAAGGCCGATGTGCACATGGAAGACATTCACCGCGCCGGCGGCATCATGGCGATTCTCGGGGAGTTGAACCGGGCAGGCCTGCTCGACACATCCGTCAGCACCATTCATGAAAAGACCCTCGAGGATGCGCTGAAAAAATGGGATGTGGTACAGTCGACTGACGAAGCGGTGCATGAGTTTTACCGCGCAGCACCGGGCGGCGTGCCGACCCAGACCGCCTTTTCGCAGTCCCGCCGCTATGCCAGCGTTGACACCGACCGGGAAAATGGCGTGATCCGCAATGCTGAGCATGCCTTTTCCAAGGACGGTGGACTGGCCGTGCTGTTCGGCAATCTGGCCGAGGATGGCTGCATCGTCAAAACCGCAGGCGTCGACGAATCGATCCTGAAATTCTCAGGGCCTGCCAAGATCTTTGAAAGCCAGGATGACGCGGTCTCCGACATCCTCACCGGCAAGGTCAAGCCTGGCCAGGTTGTGCTGATTCGCTATGAGGGACCGCGCGGCGGCCCCGGCATGCAGGAAATGCTCTATCCGACCAGCTATCTCAAATCCAAGGGACTTGGCAAAGCCTGTGCGCTGGTCACCGATGGCCGCTTTTCCGGCGGGTCTTCGGGGCTGTCGATCGGCCATGTGTCGCCGGAAGCGGCTGAAGGCGGAACCATCGGTCTGGTAGAAGATGGCGATCTTATTGAAATAGATATTCCAAATCGCAGCATTCATCTGGCCGTGGACGAGGCCACGCTTGCCGAACGTCGCGCCGAGCGCGAAGCGGAAGGCTGGAAGCCGTCCAAGCCGCGCAAACGCGCCGTTTCGACCGCGCTCAAAGCCTATGCGGCCATGACCAGCAGTGCATCAAAGGGCGCTGTTCGCATCCTGTGAGGATGCGGGCGCTGCGTCATGGTTTGACCGGCTCATGCTGAGCTCGAAAGCCGCTGACAACCTGCAATTCCGAACACGGCGTCTGGTGGTCAATTCCCTGACCATCAGGACCGGGAATTCGGGTCAGGCGGGTTATGCAAGAGACATTGCGGATATTCTGGTGCCAGCGGTGCTCCAACATCTGCCGGGACCGTTGCAAATGCCGGATGGTCCAGACCCGGTTGAAAGCTGGGTGACCGCGCGACAGGCCGAAAGCATCCTGTATGCGGTGCGTCAGGTCAGCACGGACATGATCATCGGGCTGATGATACTGGCGGATACGTCAGAGTGTGACGCCACGCCGACGCTTCGACTGGGCTATCTGTTGGCCCAGCCCGTCTGGGGGCAGGGCTATGCCAGTGAACTGGTGACGGGCTTGATCAAGGCGCTTGGCGAAGCCGGGTGGTCCGGACAAGTCCTGGCTGGTGTTAACCGTGCCAATCCCGCTTCATCACGGGTTTTGCTCAAGTCCGGCTTTGTCGAGGCTCCCGACACCCTTGATCCTGAGTCGCAGACGTTTCGGATCAACCTGGCTTGATCTGACGACGTTCAAACGCTTGTCATATAATCTACCTGAAGGCTTCGCCGGGATAGGCGCCCCAGATTTCGCTTTGTGGCACCCATCCGCTGGTTCCGTCGGCGCTTGCTTCGCACCAGTCGCCGTCGCAGGCTTTGATCTCGACCATCACGCCGGGCTCGAGCCGCGCCACGATATTGGCGTTGATGCGGGCTTCGCGGTGCATATTGATGAAGTTGTCCTCGTCTTCGCTCTTCTTCCACGGCGCGGTGATCGCCGTGCGATCGCCTGAAAGCAGAGACTGATAGACCCAGCCCTCGGTGCCCTCGGCGTCGCGTACCCGGCGCCAGTTGTCATATTCCTGGATGACTTCCATCGGCACGCCCGATTTGGTGTAGAGCCACGATACCGCGTAATCGCGGCCGGGACCGACGCGCAAATTGACCCGCTTGGCCTTGAGGCTGACAAACCGCGGCAAGGGCAGTCCGCTAGGCCCCTTGGCAGCACCCTGCGCATAAGCCGCAGTGCCGGCGGTATCCAGCATCGGGCTGGTGACCAGGCCCGCCAGGGCCAGGCAGACTGCGGTGAGTAAGGAAAGGCGACGCATGACTTACACCTTTTGGGTTGGCGCCAACAATGTGGCGCTGATCTGTGATGTCCGGCCCTGTAGCGCCCGTCGGACGGGCGGCTTGCGGAAAGGCGCGTCACGTCGAAGCGACGCGGACCGGACCCGGCGCGCCGGCTTGCAGTGCTTTTTAAACATCAATCCCGGCGCTTTGGATTGTCATCGCCGGTGGGTCTGTTAGAAAAAGCATAACGTATTTGTCACTATCGCCGAGTTTGGTTAAAGAGCTCTCAACACCCGGACCTGAAAAATGCCCTCTATAAAAAAACCCAAGGTCTACATCACCCGCCGTTTGCCCGATGCGGTCGAAACCCGCATGCGCGAATTGTTTGACGCCGAGCTCAACATCACCGACGAAGCCCGCACCCAGCCCGAACTGGTCGCTGCCATGCGCTCGGCCGATGTGCTGGTGCCGACCGTGACAGACAAGATCGATGCGGCGCTGATCGAGCAGGCCGGACCGCAGATGAAGCTGATCGCCAATTTCGGCAATGGCGTCGACAATATCGATATCGATGCAGCGCAGAAAAAGGGCATCACCGTCACCAACACCCCCAATGTCCTGTCTGAAGATACTGCCGACATGACCATGGCGCTGATGCTGGCCGTACCGCGGCGGCTGACCGAGGGCGCCAATGTCATCGTCGGAGCCGGCGGCACCTGGAAAGGCTGGTCGCCGACCTGGATGCTTGGTCATCGCATCGGCGGCAAGCGACTCGGCATCATCGGCATGGGCCGGATCGGCACAGCGGTCGCCCGACGCGCCAAGGCATTCGGTCTGTCGATCCATTACCACAATCGCCGCCGCGTCGATCCCGCCACCGAGGATCAGCTTGAGGCGACCTATTGGGACAGCCTCGACCAGATGCTGGCCCGGGTCGATATTGTTTCGGTCCATTGCCCGTCAACGCCGGCAACCTTCCACCTGCTTTCGGCCCGCAGGCTCAACCTGATGAAACCCGGCGCTTACATCGTCAACTCCGCCCGAGGCGGCATCATCGACGAAGACGCTCTGATCAAATCACTCAAGGATGGCCGCCTGTCTGGCGCCGGGCTTGATGTGTTCGAGCACGAACCTGCGGTGGACAAGCGGCTGGTCAAGCTCGCTTCCGAAGGCAAGGTGGTATTGCTGCCGCACATGGGATCGGCCACCATCGAAGGCCGCATCGACATGGGTGACAAGGTGATCATCAACATCCGCACCTTCTTCGACGGCCACCGTCCGCCCGACCGGGTGCTGCCGCTCAGAAACTGAGGCTTTGGAAAAAAGGTATTGGGCCGTCAGCCCTTACGGCTGTAGCGCACGGTCTGGAAGCTGGCATTGAGCCCGTCATAGAGCAACAGCCGTCCGATCAGAGGTTCGCCCGCGCCGGTGATCAGCTTGATAACTTCCATTGCTTCCAGCGTGCCGATCACCCCGGTCAGCGCGCCGACGACGCCGGCCTCGGCGCAGCTTGGCATCATGCCGGGCGGTGGTGCCTCTGGAAACAGATCCCGGTAGCGTGGATAGAGCTGCCCCTTGGCGTCATGCTCATAGGGCGTCAGCACCGTCACCGAGCCGTCAAACCGCCCCACGGCCGCCGTCACCAGCGGGATCTTCAGCGTTTCGCAGGTATCGGCCAGCAGATAACGGGTTTCGATCGTGTCCGATCCATCCACCACCATGTCATAGCTGGTCAGGATATCGACGGCGTTGTCGGCAGTCAGCCGCAATTCATGCGTCACCACGCGGCTGTGCGGGTTGAGCCGTTTCAGCGCACGGGCCGCACTTTCTGTCTTGGCCATGCCGACATGGGCGGTGTCGTGCAGGATCTGCCGTTGCAGATTGGACAGCGACACGATGTCGTCATCGATAATGCCGAGCAGCCCGACGCCTGCGGCAGCCAGATAGCTCAACACCGGTGAACCGAGGCCGCCGGCGCCGAGCACCAGCACGCGCGCAGCCTTCAGTTTCTGCTGCCCGGCGCCGCCGATTTCCTTGAGCACGATATGCCTTGCATAGCGCGCTACTTCGTCGGGGTTGAGATGCGGATCATCCATGGCCAGTCTCCAGAGGCGCGGGGGGCGCTAGCTTGTTGGTTCGGCTCAGGCGCCGGTGGCATCCTGGTGCGGCGTCACCTTGCCGTCAGTCACCGTCAGGATCTGCCCGCGCGCGCCAAGGCTTGCAAACATCTGCGCGTCGGTTCCGGTCATGAACGCCTGACACTCGAGCGCTTCGATCAGGTCAAACAACGCCGCCCGGCGTCCTTCGTCAAGATGGGCGGCGATCTCGTCAAGCAGCAGCACCGGCGCATGCCCGGTCATGCCGCGCACCAGTTGCGCGTGGCCGAGTACTATGCCGATCAGCAATGCTTTCTGTTCGCCAGTCGAGGAAAGCGCCGCAGGCATGGCCTTGGCACGGTGATGCACGATCAGGTCGGAGCGGTGCGGTCCCGACAATGTGCGTCCGGCAGCCGAGTCCCGGCCGCGTCCGGTTTTCAGCATGCCGGCAAAATCTGCTTCCATGTCGCTGGCTGACGGATGCGCCGCATCTTCCAGAAATCCTTCAAGCCGCAGCGTCGCCGCCGGAAAGGCGCTTTGCGCGGTCTGTGATTCGATCAGGCCCGACAGCAAGCTCACCACTTCGTTACGGGCCATCGCCATGGCTACGCCGAGTTCCACCATCTGCCCCTCCAGCCCGTCGAGCCAGGCCGGGTCGGGCCGTCCTTCCGACAGCAGCCGGTTGCGGCTGCGCATGGCGCGCTCGTAATTCAGCGCTCGTCCGCCATGCGCCGGGTCCACCGACAGCACCAGCCGGTCGAGAAACCGCCGCCGGTCGCCCGCCGGTCCGGTAAACAACCCGTCCATCGCCGGTGTCAGCCACAACAGTCTGAGATGTTCGAGAAGTTCATCGGTCGAGCGGGCAGGCGCCCCATTGATCCGCACCCGGCGGCCGCCGCCGTCCTCACCGCCTTCGACGCCGGTGCCGATATCGACAGGACCGGCCATGCCTTCAAGACTGGCAAAGACGCTGAAGCCGGCCTGCGGGCTGGACCCGGCCTTGATCATGTCGCCATAGGAACTCCGCCGCATGCCGCGGCCGGGGGTGAGCAGCGACAGCGCTTCCATCAGATTGGTCTTGCCTGCGCCATTGTCTCCCGCCAGCACCACGTGGCGCTGGTCGAGTTCAAGCGACAGGCTTGCATAATTGCGAAACCCGGCAAGCTTCAGTCGTTGGATATGCACCATGCCTGTCTCCGCTCAGCCGCGTTGCGACCGGCAGCCAGTCCCGGTGCAGGAGGGCAAAAGCCTCTAGACCCGCATCGGCATCAGCACATAGAGCGCGTCATCGCCGGCTGTGTCACGCACCAGTGTCGGCGAGCCGGGATCGGCCAGCATGAACACTGCATTGCTGCCCGAGAGCTGGTTGGTGATGTCGAGCAGATATTTGGCGTTGAAACCGATTTCCAGCGGATCGCGGTCATAGCCCACGGCCAGTTCTTCGGTGGCACTGCCTGAATCAGGGTTGTTGACCGTTAGCGTCAGCTGTCCGTCGGCAATGGCCAGCTTGACTGCGCGGCCGCGTTCCGACGAGATCGTCGACACCCGGTCCACGGCCTGTGCGAAGGATTGGCAGTCGACGGTCAGTTCCTTGTCGTTGCCGGTCGGGATCACCCGCTGGTAATCCGGAAAGGTACCGTCGATCAGCTTCGAGGTCAGCACAATCGAGCCGATGGAGAAACGGATCTTGGCGTCCGAGACTTCCACCGTCACGGTGACGTCCGGATTGTCGACAAGCTTTTGCAATTCGCCGACGGTCTTGCGCGGAATGATGATGCCGGGCATCCCCTCAGAGCCGGATGGCGCGTCGACATCGGCGCGGGCCAGACGGTGTCCGTCGGTGGCGACTGCACGCAGTTTCAGCGCGCCCTCGCTCTCGATCGTGTGCACGAAAATCCCGTTGAGATAGTAGCGAGTCTCTTCAGTCGAGATCGCAAACTGGGTCCGGTCGATCAGCATCTTGAGCTGGGTTGCGGGCAGCCGGAAGGTGTGGCTGAAGGCGCCGGCGGTCAGGTCCGGAAAGTCCGACTGGGGCAGGCACTGCAGCGAAAATTTCGACCGCCCGGAAGCCACCGTCATCGACGCGCCGTCTTCACTGCTCGACAACGACACTTCTGAGCCGTCCGAGAGCTTGCGCACGATGTCATAGAGCAGATGCGCCGGCACCGTTGTGGCGCCAGCCTGTTCGACCATCGCCGGCGTCGCCTCGGTGATTTCCAGATCCAGATCGGTCGCTTTCATGTCAAGCGTCGCGCCCTCGGCCTTGAGCAGCACGTTGGACAGGATCGGGATGGTGTTGCGACGCTCGACCACGCGATGCACATGGTTCAGCGACTTGAGAAGATTGGAACGCTCGAGGGTGACACGCATGATCTGGCTACCGCTTGGCTGGGGGCCCGCGCCGGGAAGGCAAGGACCTTTCAATTCTGTCTTGTCAGGCTTCTGCCTTGGCCGGCCCACAAGATGGCGCATGCCGCGCCGGGCCCGGGTCAGCAAAATGGCAGATTATGCCCCTGACATGCAAACAAAATCCGGCCCGGGCCTTTCGGGCCGGACCGGGATTCTGGGGATAAGCGTGACGATTGCCGCCTATTCGATGATCAAGCGCTTCAGCAGCTCGATCTCGTGGCCAAGTTTGGTGTCCCCGTTGATCAGACCCTCGATCTTGCGCACCGCATGCAGCACGGTGGTGTGATCGCGTCCGCCGAATCGGCGGCCGATCTCGGGAAACGAGCGCGGCGTCATGGTCTTGGCCAGATACATGGCAATCTGCCGTGGCTTGACGATGACCCGGGTGCGCCGGTCCGACACCAGTTCCTGCCGCGACACATTGTAGTGCCGTGAAACCACTCGTTGGATGTCTTCGATGCGAACTCGTTTCGGTTCGCCCGCATTGACCAGATGACCAAGCAACTGGTCGACCCGCTCCAGCGTCAGGTTCGGCTCGAAACTGCGGCGGAACAGCAGCTGATTGAACGCGCCTTCAAGTTCACGGCCGCTGGCGGTGATGTTCTGGGCCACATGGGCCAGAATGTCCTCGCCAATATCCAGCGTGCCGTCTTCGATCTGCGCCGCGGCCAGTCGCTGCCGCAGCATGTTCAGCCGCATCTCGTAGTCAGGCGCTTCGATCTCAATGGCGACGCCACCCTGCAGCCGTGACCGGACACGCGGATCCAGCGATTCCAGCTCCCAGGGCGCACGGTCGGCGGCAACCACCACCTGACGGGCCGAATCGAGCAGCATGTTGAGCAAATGGCAGAATTCATGCTGGATCGACTTGCCCTGCAAAAACTGCATGTCGTCGATGACCAGCAGGTCGATATTGCGCAGCGATTCCTTGAACGACAGGGCGTCGTTGTCGCGAATGGCGGTGGCAAAGCGCCACATGAAATATTCCGCCGTCAGATAGACCACCCGCGGATTGCGGGCATGGCGGCTCGCCGCTGCGGCGATGGCCTGCAGCAGGTGGGTTTTGCCCAAGCCGACATTGGAGTGAATGAACAGCGGGTTGAACCGCACCGATCCGGTGCCTGCCTCGGCAATGGTCTTTGCCGCCGCAAGCGCTACCCGGTTGGAGGTTCCTTCGACATAGCTCTCGAATGTGTAGCGTGGGTCAAGCGGCGAACCGATGACCGAATTGGCCGCCTGGTGTCCCTTTGGAAACGCAGTGAAGTGGGCACCCGCGCCCTTGACCATCACCGGTGGTTCCCGGCGCTTGGAGACAGCCGGAGGATGACCGGAGTTTGCCGCATCCGATGTGCTGGCTGTGGTGATCACGCCGGGGCTGGCCCGCGTTGCCGACCTGACAACGATTTCGACCTTGAGGATGTCTGCATCCTCTTCGCCAAACAGCGCGGTGATCTGGTCGAGATACTTGTTGTTGATCCATGACTTCAGGAAAGCCGTCGGTACCGACAGGCGCACAACGCTCTTGGAGGCCGATTGAAGTTTCAGCCGGCCGAACCAGCTGGTGAAAACTTCCGGCCCAACCTGCGCTTTGAGACGCGCGGTCACCCGATCAAAAACCTGATTGCTTCTATTCATGTCCGCCCCTTTGTCAGTCGACGGGCAAATATCTGCGCTCAACTTTTGGGTCACGGTATCCGCCGTGGTCCATTCTGCTGCTTTACGCGCTGTTGTCATCTGAATTTGCATCGTCGCCGTCACCCCTGTTGCCGCATAATGGTCAGATTGCTCTGACCTCAGTCTTTCGCGGATATCGTCCGCGCAGTCGCATTCTTTCCCGGCGGTCGTGCTCGCCTTGATCGTCCCCCTGTCTGGTCCTGTGCCGCGACCTCGTATCGCTGCACTGAACAAACCTTCAACGCTCCGCCAAAACATGAGTTCCGGCGGCTAATACTCCACTGCAAGGCGAAAGAGCGCCAATGCAACCGAAGGTTATGTATGATGCGGCCCGGCAAGAATGCCGCGCCCCAGGAAGCAGGTTGAAAAACGCTCGCCAGATTGGCTGCAAGTTTTCCCTGGGACCGTCCGGCCCCGTGCTCTCTGTTGGATGCATTTAGGCAGGATGGAGGGACCAGATCAAGCAGCATATTTACGTTTTGTTAGCACTTTGGGGCTTGACTCGGAATGGTTGAAAAAAGCTTCCGGAGGGCCTCTGGAACAGGCGATTGGATTCATTGCCTTTTCGCGGCTTCACGATTTTTTAACCGCTCAGGAAGCCTTGGATATTAAATTTCAGGGCTTGACAGGATATCCGCAAAATCTCGCCCCTTCATCGGGTGTTGAATCCGGCACCTCGTGTAACTGCATGAAAATAAAAGAAAAAAAATGCGTCTGCGACAGCACTGTGACGGTGGCGTGTTGAGGCTTTTTGCCGGTCACCGCAAACTATTGGAGTCAAAAGAAAAAGGCCCGCACGAGGCGGGCCTTTAGTCGACTAACCAATTTTAATCGGATCAGGCGCTGAGCGCCTTGACCCGGTTGGACAACCGGGAAATCTTCCGCGATGCCGTATTGGCGTGAACCACGCCCTTGCTGGCGGCGCGCATCAGTTCAGGCTGTGCTGCCCGGAGTGCTGCAGCTGCAGCAGTCTGGTCGCCGGAGCTGATGGCTTCCTCAACGGTGCGCAGGAAACCGCGGACACGCGAACGGCGTGCCTTGTTAACGTCTGTGCGGCGGGCAATCTTGCGAGTTGCTTTTTTCGCCGAAGTTGTATTGGCCATGAATGCCTCTCAAATTGTCACATGCTCTATTCCGACCGGAAAGCGCCTCTTGCGAGGAAGATCGCTTAAACATGCGGAATGCGAGAAACCACGGCGAGCCTTAAAAGCTGCCATTCGATGGCGGGCCTATACCGGGTATCGCGACTTGCGTCAACGCGAAAATCGGCTTTATGCCCGCCAACCACCGGATTTGATCAGCGATGCTTGAACTGCGCCTTGCGCTTTTCAACGAAGGCACTCATGCCTTCCGACTGGTCTTCGGTGGCAAACAGCGAATGGAACATCCGCCGTTCGAAGCGCAAACCTTCGGCCAGCGTCATTTCATCAGTCCGGTTGACCGACTCCTTGACCATCATCGCCACCGGCAACGAGAACCCGGCAATCTTCTCCGCCGCCTTGGTGGCTGTCGCCAGAAGCTCGGCTGCCGGCACGACGCGAGCGACCAGACCCGACCGCTCGGCCTCCTCGGCGTCCATCATTCGGCCGGTCAGGCACAGATCCATCGCCTTCGCCTTGCCGATCGCGCGGGTCAGTCGCTGGGTGCCGCCCATGCCCGGCAGCACGCCCAGCGTGATTTCCGGTTGGCCGAATTTGGCCGTGTCGGCGGCAATGATGAAATCGCACATCATCGCCAGTTCGCAGCCACCGCCCAGCGCATAGCCTGCTACTGCAGCAATCACCGGCTTGCGAGTCGCGGCAACCGCGCTCCAGCCTTCGAAGAAATCATCCATATAGGCGCCGACAAAGTCGAGCGACTGCATTTCCTTAATGTCGGCGCCGGCGGCGAAGGCCTTTTCCGAGCCGGTCAGCACGATCGCGCCGATCTTGTCGTCGGCGCCATATTGCGCCAGCGTGGCGCGCAACTCGCCGAGCAGTTCCGAATTCAGCGCATTGAGCGCGTCGGGCCGATTGAGCGTGATGATGGCCACCCGGCCGTGTGTTTCAGTTTTCAATGTCTTCAGCGCCATCATATCTCTCCTTGTTGCAGCCTGTCAGGCCTGGCCTCTGAGGGGCAGGTATCCTGGCGGAATCAATGTGTCTGGCAGCGCGGGCAATAGAAAGTCGAGCGCCCGCTTTGCACCATGCGGCGGACCGTATCGCCACAGCCGGGCCGGGGGCAAGCCTTTCCCTCACGGTCATAAACGGAAAATCCATGCTGGAAATAACCCAGTGTGCCGTCTGTGCGGATGTGATCCCTGAGAGATGAGCCGCCAGCCGCAATAGCCTCGTCAATCACTGTGCGAATGCACTGGGTTAGCCGTTCGAGAGCTTCGGTCGGTTTGCCGCTCTTGCGCACCAGCCGCCCTGAAGGTTTGACCGGCGACAGCTCTGCCCGCCACATTGCTTCGCAGACATAGATATTGCCCAGGCCGGCAATGATGCGCTGGTCGAGCAGCGCCGCCTTCAACGGGGCTTTCTTGCCCGCAAGCCGTCCGGCCAGTTCACCGGCGTCGAGAGAGTTGCCGGTCGGCTCCACGCCGAGGCTTTTGAACCAAGGGTGATCGGCAAGGGCGGCGCGTGCCATCAGGTCCATGTAGCCGAAGCGTCGCGGGTCATTGTAGATCACCCGGGCCTTGCCCGCCGGACCTTCCATATGAAACACCACATGATCGTGCTTGCCGTCCTTTGAGCGTGCCTGATGAAACACCCCGGGAATCAGCGATCCGTCGCCATCCGCCTCGATCCTGAACGATCCCGACATGCCCAGATGACTGACCAGCACTGCGCCATCATCGAGGTCGGCAATCAGGTATTTTGCCCGGCGGCCAAGCGAGGTGATCTGTCGACCTTCCAGCCGGGCCACGAAATCAACAGGAAACGCAAAACGCAGATCGGCGCGGCGTTGTTCGACGCGGATGATCCTGGCGCCCTCCATCACCGGCTGCAGACCACGGCGGACCGTTTCGACTTCTGGCAATTCGGGCAACGCGAACTCCTCGGGCTGGTTTCAATATGCCGGCGGCTGGCTTATAAGGCGGAGCGCTATGCCGCAGGCGGGATACGTCATGCGTAGATAGCGCGCTGATGAGTGATCCGCTATGGTCGCGTCAGCTTTAGCCGGTTCCCGTGCGGGGTTCCGGTCAATTTGACGCAAGTTGAAGAAATACGGGATGAAGTGATGTCAGAACAGCGCGTCGCCACGGATGGCGGAATGCAGACCAGCTATGGGTTTCGCACCGTCGAGGATGGCGAGAAACAGACCCTGGTCAACGACGTCTTTCACAAGGTCGCCAAGCGCTACGACATCATGAATGATGTCATGTCTGCCGGGATGCACCGGGTCTGGAAAGATGCGCTTGTTGCAAGCCTCAATCCGCCGCGTCGCCCGGGCTTCCGTTTTCTCGATGTGGCCGGCGGCACCGGCGACATCGCCTTCCGTATCGTCGCAGCGTCAGACGGTCAGGCGCAGGGTACCGTTCTCGACATCAACGGCTCGATGCTTGGCGTTGGTGCCGAGCGCGCCGAAAAGAAGGGCTATGCCGGCAATCTCGATTTCGTCGAGGCCAATGCCGAGGAACTGCCCTTCGAGGATTCGAGCTTCGACGCCTACACAATCGCCTTCGGCATTCGCAACGTGCCCGACATCGACAAGGCCTTGCGCGAAGCCTACCGGGTGCTGCGCCGGGGCGGGCGCTTCCTCTGCCTTGAATTCTCCGAGGTCGAGATGCCGATCCTTGATCGTATCTATGACGCCTGGTCGTTTAACGGCATTCCGGCCATGGGCAAGGCCATCGCCGGCGAGGCCGAGCCCTACCAGTATCTGGTCGAATCAATCCGCAAGTTCCCGCGTCAGAAGGATTTTGCGGCGATGATCGAGCGCGCCGGTTTCTCCCGCGTCGGCTACACCAATTACACCGGCGGCATTGCAGCGCTGCATTCGGCCTGGAAGATCTGAGCGGCATGGCAAGTCTCGGCACCTATCTGCGCCTGATGCGCGCGGGCTTCATTCTCGTGCGCGAAGGCGTGGTCTCCTCGCTTCCTGCTGACGAATTACCCGGCCCGCTCAAGTTCGGCCACCGGGTTGCCGGTCTGCTGGCCAAGCGTCAGGCCAAAAGCGCCGAGCGCACCGACAGACTGGCCCGCGCAGTCGAACGGCTCGGTCCCTCCTGGGTCAAGCTCGGCCAGTTCCTCGCCACCCGGCCCGATGTGGTCGGCGCCGATATCGCCGATGATCTGTCTGGCCTGCAGGACCGGATGGCGACCTTTCCGGAGGCCCTGGCCCGCACGGCCATTGAAGCCTCGCTCGGTCGGCCGATTTCGGAGCTCTATTCGCGCTTTGACCCGCCGATTGCCGCAGCCTCCATTGCCCAGGTGCATCCGGCTGAAGTCACCGATGAGACCGGCGCCCGCCAGGTCGCCGTCAAGGTCATCCGCCCCGGCGTGCGCCAGCGCTTCAAGCATGATCTCGAGGCTTTCTATCTGGTTTCGGAACTGCAGGAGCGCTACATCCCGTCGTCGCGTCGGCTGCGCCCGGTCGAGATCACCAAAACGCTGGAACAGACCACCCGCATCGAGATGGATCTCAGGCTCGAGGCAGCAGCGCTCTCGGAAATGGCCGAGAACACCAAAAACGATCCGGGTTTCCGGGTGCCCGCGGTCGACTGGGAACGCACTGGCCGCGATTGCGTCACCATGGAATGGATCGACGGCGTCAAGATGAGCGATGTCGCAGGCCTCAAGGCGGCCGGCCACGATCTCGATCTTATCGCCGACACGCTGATCCAGTCCTTCCTGCGTCACACGTTGCGCGACGGCTTTTTCCATGCCGATATGCACCAGGGCAATCTCTTCGTCGACCCGGCAGGCATGATCGTCGCCGTCGACATGGGCATTGTCGGCCGGCTCGGCAAAAAGGAACGCCGTTTCCTCGCCGAAATCCTCTATGGCTTCATCACCGGCGATTACCAGCGCGTCGCCGATGTCCATTTCGAGGCCGGTTATGTCAGCGCCCGCCACGACCCGGCGAGCTTCGCCCAGGCCATCCGCGCCATCGGCGAGCCGATCCATGGCCAGCCTGCCGAAACCATCTCGATGGCGAGATTGCTGACGCTGCTGTTCGAGGTCACCGAATTGTTCGACATGGAGACCCGTCCAGAACTGGTGATGCTGCAAAAGACCATGGTGGTGGTCGAGGGTGTTGCCCGCACGCTCAATCCCAAATTCAACATGTGGAAGGCCGCCGAGCCGGTGGTCGGCGACTGGATCCGCGACAATCTCGGACCCCAGCGCATCGCCGTCGATATCAAGGCCGGCGCCATTGCGGCGCTGAAGCTGGCCGAGCAATTGCCCGATCTCGCTGCCCGCACCGAACGCTTCGCCACTGAAGTTGGCGACATGGCGGAGAACGGCCTGCGCTTTGATGCCGCCACCTCGGAAGCCATCGGCAAGGCCGAAGCCCGCCACACCCGTTCGGGCCGCGTGGCGCTATGGATCATTGCTGCCGCATCAGTATGGGGGGCTTTGGCGATTCATCCGCTATGGTAGCGGAATGATCACCTATCGCCAGGTGTCGCTCGACGACCACGACGTTCAGCCCCTGTCTGATGAAGCCTGGAGCGATGGCTACGCCTATGTGGAGCGCATGATCCATGACTGGGAGTCCGGCACCAACCGTTTCGACGGCCCCGGCGAGCGCCTGGTCGGCGCCTTCGATGACGGCAAGCTGATCGGTTTTTGTGGTCTCAACCGCGATCCTTACACCACCGAGAACGCCGGTCGTATCCGCCATATCTATGTCAGCCTCGACCACCGACACCGCGGCATCGCCCGCGAACTGGTGGCCCGGACGCTCGACGGCACCGCGAGCCTGTTCTCTCGCATTCGCCTGCGCGCCACGCCCGCCTCGCGAAGATTTTATGAATTGCTGGGGTTTGAGCCGGTCGATGAGCCCGAAGCGACGCATGCGTTGCGGTTGAGGTGAAGGGGCGACCTCCTGAATCCGGCGTGGTGTTGATTCCGGAGCGCGTCGCCAGATTTGCAATTCCGGTCCATTTCCCGCAAACTGGGACATTGGATGGGCCATAGAGCGCCGAACCAACATTCGCCGACGGCACCATAGCCGCCGTCAGGGCAGGAAACCCGGCAGCGCATCGCGCACGAGATCCGTACACCCACGGACGCCCCGGGAAATACACAAGCATTGGATATACATATGAGCGAGGCCAAATCCGGCGACACCGTACGGATAAACTACACCGGCAAACTGACAGACGGCACCAAGTTCGACAGTTCCGAGGGACGCGAGCCGCTTGAATTCCAGTTGGGTTCCGGCCAGATCATCAGCGGTCTTGACCGCGGAGTCGAGGGCATGAAGGTCGGTGACAAGCAGACGGTCACCGTTCCGGCCGAAGAGGCCTACGGTCCCCACGATGCGGCGAAGGTTCAGAGCGTTCCGCGCGAAGCCCTGCCGCCGGAAATCGAGCCGCAGGAGGGTATGCAGTTGCAGGCCCAGACGCCAGAGGGCGCGCAGATGACACTCATCGTGACCGCCGTTGCCGAACAGGAAATCACCGTCGATGCCAACCATCCGCTGGCTGGCAAGGATCTGATTTTCGAAATCGAGATGATCGAGATCCTCAAGGCGGCCTGACCGCACGAGGCTTGGACAACCCGGCCCGCTGCCGGGTTGTCGTTTCCCTTCGGGATACGCTCCTGTGGCGACAAGTCGCCCGGGCAGACGCTCGAACCTATCCGTCACAGCTTCGTTTGACTGCAATGATTGCAATGCATACACTGCGTTGGAACTGCGCATGGATGCGCAATGGAGTTTTCATGGCAACGTTGACAATCCGCAATCTCGACGAGTCGGCCAAGCAGGCGCTGCGCGAGCGTGCCGCCAGAAACGGCCGCTCGATGGAGGAGGAGATGCGCTTCATCCTCGCCGGGCTGGATACAGTTGCCGACACGGCAGCATCGCCGCCGGTTGCCGCGCCTGTATCGTTAGCACCAAGTGAACCCGTCCAGCAGACGCTTGCCGGTAAACGTATCCTGCTGATTATCTCCGGCGGCATTGCCGCCTATAAATCTCTCGATCTGATCCGCCGTCTGCGCGAGCGCGGTGCTGAGGTCCGACCGCTGATGACCGCCGCTGCGCAGGAATTTATCACCCCGCTGGCCGTCGGCGCACTCGCCGCCGATCACGTCTACACCGATCTGTTTTCCCGCGAGGACGAGCAGGATGTCGGCCATATAAGGCTGGCGCGCGACTGCGGCCTCATCTGCGTCGCCCCCGCCACCGCCGATCTGATGGCCAGGATGGCCAATGGCCTTGCCAATGATCTCGCCTCCACCGTGTTGCTCGCCACCAACCAGTCGGTGCTGATAGCGCCGGCGATGAACCCGGCGATGTGGGCGCACAAGGCAACCCGCCGCAACGTCGAGATGCTGCGGAAAGATGGCATCCGTTTCATCGGCCCGATGGCCGGCGAAATGGCCGAATCCAATGAGGCCGGCGAGGGCCGCATGGCCGAACCGCTGCAGATTGTTGCCAGCATCGAGGCGTTGCTCGACAACAGTCCCAAGCCGCTCGCCGGCAAGCGCGCCATCGTCACCTCCGGCCCGACCCACGAGCCGATCGACCCGGTCCGCTACATCGCCAACCGCTCGTCCGGCAAGCAGGGCCACGCCATCGCCGCCAGCCTCGCCCGGCTCGGCGCCGAGGTCACGCTGGTCTCCGGCCCGGTGACAATCCCTGATCCGGCCGGCGTCAATGTCATCCGCGTCGAGAGCGCCGCCAACATGCTTGAAGCTGTCACTTCAGCCTTGCCCGCCGACATCGCCGTCTTCGTTGCCGCCGTCGCCGATTGGCGCGTTGCCGCAGCCTCGGGCGAAAAGATCAAGAAAAAGCCGGGCGAGGGCCCCGCGCCTCTGGAGTTGACAGAAAACCCGGACATCCTCAAGACCATCGGCCACCACGCTGAGCGTCCGCACCTCGTTGTCGGCTTCGCCGCCGAAACCGCCGATGTGGTCTCCAATGCCCAGGCCAAGCTCGTCCGCAAGGGCGCCGACTTCATCGTCGCCAACGACGTCTCCCCCGCCACCGGCATCATGGGCGGCGACCGCAACCGCGTTCGCATTGTCTCGAAGGAAGGCGTCGAGGACTGGCCGGATCTTTCCAAGGCCGAGGTCGCCGACAGGCTGGCTCAGCGCATCGCCCAACAGCTGAAACAATAAGCATTGAGTGCAGGCTGATTGAAGTCAGCGAGGCACAGAGAATGCAGATGGAAGACGGGAATGCGGATGCAATCGTGTGATGTTGTGGTGGCCGGTGCGGGCTTTGCCGGTTTGAGTGCTGCGGAAACACTGATCAAGGCCGGGCGGCACGTGATTGTTCTTGAGGCCCGCGACCGGGTCGGCGGCTGCAGCGAAGCCATGCTCAATGGCCTGGGTGAAAAGATCGATACCGGTGGTCAGTTCGTCTGTGACGAAATGCCGTTGATCCTCGATCTGATCCGCCGCCAGAACCGTCGCCTGATTACGCCGGCCGAGCGGGGTTTGCCGCGAGCCCTGCCTGCCGCATCAGTGCCGGAACAGGCTCATCCGCATCCGGAGGCAGAAGCCTTCGCGCGGGCCAACGAGATCTATTACGATGAACTCCGGCATGTCGAGCTCACCCCGGATATGGCCGATATCACTGTCGCCGGGTGGATTGCGCAACGCACGCCCGATCCGGCAATCCGCACTGCATTTGTCTCGATTGCCGAATGCGCCAACTGCATTGCGGCCGCCCGCCAGCCGCTCTGGACCTTGATCGCGATGCATCGCAACGGGCCGCGCGAAGTCTCTGAAATGCAGCATTTTGTCGAGGGAACCATGCATGCCGTCGCAGCGACCTTGGCTGACGGCCTTGAGGGCCATATCCGTTTGTCGCAAAAACTCAGTGCAATTGAGCAAAGCGATGGCGGAATTGTCATCCAGACCGCAACCGGTCGCATTGCCGCGCGCCAGATGGTGCTGGCCATCTCTCCGATCCATTGGCCGGAGATCGGCTTTGATCCGCCACTGCCGGCAGCCACGGCCAAGGCCGGCTCCGCCTTTTCCCGCGGCGATGTGGTCAAGTTCCTGATCCGCTACGAGCGCGCGTTCTGGAACCAGCGGGGCTGGAGCGGAATGTGCCAGTGGTCCGAACCGTCGGGGATCTGGTTTGGCGATGCAAGCCACGATCCGGCGCGGCCGATGCTGGTGGGCTTCATGGGCGGCCCGTCAGCCGCGGCGTTCCGCGCCAGGACGGAAGCCGGGCGCCGCAGTCTTGTGCTTGAAGAACTGGCCCGCGCCTTCGGGCCGGAGGCGTTGGCACCGCTGGATTATCTTGAACGCGACTGGGGCAGCGATGCGTTGGGGCTCGGCGGCTACAGTGCGGTGGTGACCGATCCGGCGGCGCGGGATGCGGTCGCCATCCTGCAGCAGGGATCTGGGCGCATAAGCTTTGCCGGAACCGATCTCGCCGATGCCTTCTCGGGTTACATTGAGGGTGCGATCTGGTCGGGCCGCTTCGCTGCCGCGCAGGTCCTTGCCCGGCTTGAGGGCAGAACCGTCTCAGGATCGGAGTGAACAATTCTTCCGGGCCGGACCGCCGGATCTCAGGCCCGTCACGCCACCGCAGCAATCTTCACCGCTTCCACCTGCAGCGGCGCAAACCGTGCCGAAGAAATCCCGCCTGCTGTCAGCGTCACGATGCTGCCAGCCGGGATTTCATGCCACCTGGTCTCGGTGTCGGTGAACGGCTCTGATACCAGGCAATGCCCCTGGTTGCCGCAGGTCGGCGCCGAATAGAGTGTCGGTGCATAGGCGTCGGTGGCATAGCGGATTGCATAGAGCGTCTCGCCGTCGGAGAACGCGGCGGTAAAGCGCACCAACTCGCGCATCCCGGCACGTGCCGATTGAGCCAGCGCAAAGCGGATGGCTTCGCTGAATGCGGCGGCCGGATCTGTCTCAAGTCCGAATTCAATTGCCAGAAGGAACAGCAGTTCCGAATCAGTGGTGCCGTGCCGTGCCCGATAAAGCCGGTCCGAAAGCGCCGCTTCCATTGGCCGCCGGATCGCATCGAAACCGGCGATCTGGCCATTGTGCATGAACGACCATTTGCCGTGCACGAAGGGGTGGCAATTGTCGCGGCTGGTCGCACCTCCGGTCGAGGCGCGTACATGCGCCAGAAACAGCGGCGAGCGGATCTGCCTTGCCAGCGATTTCAGATTGCAGTCCGACCAGGCCGGCAGCACGTCGCGGTAAAGCCCCGGCTCGGAGTGCTCGCCATACCAGGCGATGCCGAAGCCGTCGCCATTGGTCGCCGTCTTGGCTTGTGTGGCGTGATGCGATTGCTCGATCAGCGAATGGCCGGGTGCGGAGACAATCTGCTCCAGCGGGATCGGCGTTCCTCGGTAGGCGGCCCATCTGCACATGCGGTTCTATTTGCTCCGGTTGTGCATCCGGTGATGCAGCTCGTTGATCATACGGCTTGCAGTTTTCTCAAAGGTAAACGGCAGCACCGCATGACACAGCGCAGCGAGGCCCGCGATGAACAGTTTGCCCGAGAATGTCCCGGCAAACAGCAGGTGCTCGAAATAGCTCTCGTCGACCGAGTGCGGGTGGGTGGTGAACAGGCGGGCAATCTGGCTGGACATCGGCTGGGTTCCCTCATTTGTGTCTTGAGTGTGTGAGGATAGCCCGTTCAAAAGGGAGTTGTGTCCCGAATGTCCTTTAAATGTTTTGAAAATTGGGATATATGACCCAGTATGCACCAGATAGACGATATGGATGTTCGAATCCTTAGCCAGCTGCAGCGGGACGGCACTCTGTCGGTCGACGCGCTGTCGGAGCGGGTGAACCTGTCACGCAACGCCTGCTGGCGCCGGGTCAAGCTGATGGAGGAGCGCGGGCTGATCAAGGATCGCGTCGCCATCCTCGACGCCGAAGCTGCCGGCTGCGGGTTGTCGGTGTTCATCTTTGTCCGCGCCGCCAGCCATGATGCCGACTGGCTGAAGACATTCCGCGACGCCGTCGGCGCGTTTCCGGAAATTGTCGGCGTCTACCGCACCTCCGGCGACCTCGATTATGTGCTGCGCGCCCGCGTCTCCGACGTGAAAGCCTATGACCGGCTCTATCAACGGCTGATCGCAAAGGTGCAGCTGGCCGACGTCTCCGCCTCCTTCGTCATGGAGGAGATCAAGGAAACGACGGCCATTCCCCTGTCCGCATTGGGGCGCGGCGCGACGGCGTGAAATTCGGGGGACGATAATTAAACTATCCCCGAATTGCTCTTCAGCCCTTCTTCACCCGGTCCATCGCCAGATTGATCGACGCCATGCGCGCCTCCACCTGATCCAGATCCGCGGTGCCGCGGCGAGTCTGTCGTTCCAGCTCGAATTTCATGTCGCTCAACCGGTTGATCTTTTCTTTCTGCGTCAGCGTCTGATGCGCAGACACGTCTTCGGGGGTTAGTGCTGTCATGTTGGTCATTGAATTCTCCTTTGTTGGTAAGGAGCCAACGCGGCCAGGCGGGTTGGGGTTCCGTGACAGCTGAATCCCGGCTTACGTTCAAAAAATGAACAGTGCGTTCGATCTGGCCCACTTTTTGTGAACGCCACAAGCAGCTATCTATGGGATAACTTCAACACCACCGGCCTGAGTTGCCGGGTTCGACATCGAGGAGACTGCCATGTCCATCAGACCAGTCCGCCATCAATCCACAGCCGTGCCGCATCTCGAAGGTGCCGGCGTGCAGCTGCAGCGCGCTTTCGGCTTCGACGATCCGTCGCTGACCGATCCGTTCCTGCTGTTTGACGATTTCCGCAACGAGCGCCCGGAAAACTATCTCAAGGGATTTCCCTGGCATCCGCATCGCGGCATCGAGACCATTACCTATGTTCTGGCCGGTACCGTCGATCACGGCGACAGCCTCGGCAACACCGGCATACTCGGCGCCGGCGACGTTCAGTGGATGACCGCAGGCAGCGGCATCATGCACCAGGAAATGCCCAAGGGCGATGCCAATGGCCGCATGCACGGCTTCCAGCTCTGGGCCAACCTGCCGTCCTCGATGAAGATGACTGCACCACGCTATCAGGACGTCACCTCTGCCGACATTCCGGTCGAGATCGATGACGACGGCACTGCCGCGCGCATTATCTGCGGCGAGTTCTGGGGCAAGCGCGGCCCGGTCGACGGCATTGCCGCCGAACCGTCCTATGTCGATATCTCGGTGCCACCGGGCAAGAGGAAGACCTTCAAGGTTGACGCCTACCGCTCGGCTTTCGCCTATATCTTCGCCGGATCGGGCAGCTTTCGCGATGCGTCAAAACCCTTTGGCGTGCTGGTCGAAAAGGAAGTCGAAGGCGAAGAGATCCAGATCCGCGACATGTCGGGTGACCGCACATTGGTGGTGTTTGACACTGGCGACGAGATTACCGTGCAAGCGGGCGACGAAGGCATTCGCTTCCTGCTGGTGTCGGGCAAGCCGATCAAGGAACCGGTGGCCTGGCACGGCCCCATCGTCATGAACACGCGCTCCGAGCTGATTCAGGCGGTGACCGAACTGCAAAACGGCACCTTCATCAAGCCTTCGCACTAGATCCCGTCTCTCGACCACTGCTTTTGGAGAATGCCGGGCTTCGTCCCGGCATTTTTGTGTTCGCTCGCAGGGCAACAACGAACCGGCGTCAGGAGTCATGGAGCAAGCCCGAGCTGCCTCAGCGCTTTTTGAGCTTTAAAAGTTCGATATCTAACCATATATAGGTGGATATCGAACTAAAGGAGATTGTCATGCAGCGCAGAAGTTTTATCAAAATCCTTGGCGGCGGCATCATTCTGGCAGCGGGTTCTGGCGCCGGCTTTGCCATGACCCGCACCCCGACCAAGGCTCAGGCCCCCTGGGGGAAGGCCGGAGCAAGCGGCTATGCCGAGCCGCGGATGCGGGCCTTGTCCTATGCGATCCTGGCGCCCAATCCGCACAACCGCCAGCCCTGGCAGGTCGAGTTGCAGAACGATGACACCGTCATCCTCAGCGTCGATCTTGATCGGTTATTGCCGCACACCGATCCGTTTAACCGCCAGATCACCATCGGGCTGGGGTGTTTTCTCGAGCTGATGACCATGGCTGCCGCCGAAACCGGCCACCGCGTAGATTTCGACCTGTTCCCGCAAGGCTCTAATCCGGCGGGGCTCACCGCAGCGCCTGTGGCGATAGCCCGGTTCATCGATGATCCGGCTGTCAGGTCCGACCCGCTGTTTGCCCATGTCATGGCCCGTCGCTCAAACAAGGAGCCATTTGATCTGGATCGCGCCGTGCCTGACACCGCGCTTCAGGCGGTGCTTGCCTCGGCCCGCCATGGCGGCAGGCTCGGCGGCACCAACGCGCCGGCAGAGGTCGAAGCCTGGCGTGCGCTTACAGAGGAGGCCATGCGACTTGAGATCGACACGCCCCGAACCTACAAGGAGAGCGTCGATCTGTTCCGCATCGGCAAGGCGGAAATCAATGCCAATCCCGATGGTATCGATTTCTCCGGTCCAATGTTTGAGACTTTGGCGCTCATTGGCCAGTTTGACCGGGAGATTGCGCTGGATCGCTCTTCCTCGGCCTATCAGCAGGGCATTTCGGCGGTGCTTGAGAACACCCGCACCGCGATGGCCCAT
Source organism: Hoeflea sp. IMCC20628 (assembly GCF_001011155.1). Lineage (NCBI taxonomy): Bacteria > Pseudomonadati > Pseudomonadota > Alphaproteobacteria > Hyphomicrobiales > Rhizobiaceae > Hoeflea > Hoeflea sp. IMCC20628. Next base: position 4,065,771 of record NZ_CP011479.1, on the reverse strand, counting down.
GTCTGGATGGTCACGCCGGGTAACAGCCGCGCCGATCAGATCGCCGCAGGACGCGACTGGCTTCGCGTCAATCTGGTGGCGACGGCTCAGGGGGTGAGCTTTCAGCCATTGTCACAGGCGCTGCAGGAATATCCTGAAATGGCCGGGATCTACGAAAATGTCCATGCCCGGCTTGCGCCCGATAATGGTACGGTTCAAATGCTGGCAAGGCTCGGTTATGGTCCGGAACTCGCGGTCAGTCCGCGCTGGCCGCTCGAGGCCAAGCTGAGGCCCGTTTGAAAAAGGCCCGTATGAAAAAGGTATGAACGCGAATGGATGCTGATCGCCCCTCCGAACGCTCCTTGGGCGCCAATGCCGATGCGGGAAAGGTCTTCGCCTATTTCAACGAGATTGGCATCATCGCCCAGCTATCGGGGGCCTTGCTTGCCAGGGTTCTGCCTGATGGGGTGCACCCGTCGCATTTCTTCATTCTTAACCATCTGGTCCGGATGGGCGACGGCAAGACGCCGCTCAGCATTGCCGCTGCCATGCAGGTTACCAAGGCAACCATGAGCCACTCGTTGGCCGTGCTGGAAAAGCGCGGCTTCATCGAGACCCGGCCGTCTGCAACGGACGCGCGCTCCAAGCAGGTTTTTCTCACCCAGCCAGGCCGCGCGTTTCAGATCGAGGCGGTCAGCGCCGCAACGCTGGCGTTTCAGCGGATACTGGGCGAGGGCGATCGCAAGATCATGGCCGAGTCTCTGCCTGGTCTTGCAGCCATCCGCAAGCTGCTCGACGAACACCGTGACGCCACGCCCGGTTGAGCAGCACAACAGGTGCTGCGTCCGGAATTACGGGCCTACAGCGCCGTGCATCCAATTGGATGCGCAACGGACCCTGCAACCTTTCGCCGCGCCACCTGCCAATGGCGGCTATACCTTTCACAAAGCAAGGGGGACACTCTGACCTGAATTCATCGGTCTAACAGATCGAACCGAACGGTCAGCGTGTCACCGGGCAGCTGAGATAATGCTCAGACCGAAGCTGTGCGAGTGCGCGCGGCGTAGACTCCACCGAGCACCGCACCGAAAATGATATGCAACACCAGCGTCATCACCGGGGCCATGATTCCGAGCGACATGCCGAAAAAGCCCGCACCTGCCATCGGCATGATCAGGATCATCATCAGCAGCCAGTCGGCGATACCGAATACGATGCCTTTCTGTATCGCGCTGCCACCGGGGATCATATCGTAGAGGATCGAGAAGCCCGCGCCCCAAACCACTGTCCCGATCACGAAATGCGCGATCCAGCCCACGGCGAGCGACGCGCCCATCATGCCACTCAACATGGCGATGACGTCGAGTTCAGGCATCACGCCCATCATCGACTTCCCCGCCATCAGCACCGACAGCACCACGGTAGCGACAAATCCGGCCAGAAGGCCTGAAGTAATATTGTTCATGTCTTAAATCCTTTTCCAAGCAGGGCAGCCCTGCTCGATTATGTGCGTTTCAGGGTGGCGACAGGAGCTGTGGTCCTAGGATCGATATTCCGGGTTTTCGAAGCCGAAATGGCACCCTGCCTTCCAGGCATTGCGATCGTTTCCATGATTGTCGTAGCCGCCGGCTGCCTTTAACAACCGCGCCAGATGCATCAGGTTCCACGTCATGATCGTCGTGTTGCGCTGGGTGAAGTCATTGTCGAAGCCGACGCGGCCTCCATCGTCTTTTTCGTCGCCGTAGGATGGGCCCGGACCGGCCTCCCCGATCCAGCCGCAGTCAGCCTGAGGCGGGATGGTATAGCCAAGGTGCGACAGCGCGTAGCTGATGGTCATCGCAGCATGCTTGATTCCGTCCTCGTTGCCGGTGATGACGCTGCCTGCGACCTTGCCATAATAGATCGACTGCCCCTTGTCATTGAGCAGGCCTGACATGCCGTAGAGCCGCTCGATCAGCACGCGGCAGACAGAACTCTCCTCGCCAAGCCAAAGCGGCGTCCCGACGACCAGAATGTCTGCTGCTTTCACCTTGTCCCAAAGCATGGGCCAGTCGTCACGGTCCCAACCCTGTTCCGTCAAGTCTGGTTGCACACCCGGAGGAATTGTATGGTCGAGCATGTGGATGTGCTCGACCGCCACCCCGGCGCGCTCCATCATGTCGCCTGAGACGCCGAGCAGAAGCCGGGTGTGGCTGTCGCCGGACTTTCGCTTGAGCGACGTATTGATGAACAAGGCCGAGAGGCCTGAAAAATCGATGGTGTTTTCGGCGCAAAGCCGGCTCTGTTTGGAACTCAGAGGCATGATGGTTCCTTTCCCTTGCAAGACGCTGCAGTGCAGCGGGGGGACATGGCGAGTTATCAACCCGTTAAGCTCAACTACCAACACGGAGCAAGATTGTGCTTGTTGTCTTCTCGGCCATTGCAGCAAACGGGACCATGTTGCGGTCTTAATTCGCTACTCCACCCTCTGGATACGGAAAAGATTCCGCAATGTCGTCCTCAATCAGCCGTTCTTCATTCACCTTTCAGTGACTACCAGGTTACTTGTCTAAGTGATTGCTGCATTATTCCTACCCGCCCTGAAGCCAACACAATGCCCGATCTTTCGAATTGTCTGCCAACCTCCGTCGGCGCTGACACCGTGCCTCACAACGCCTTGTACATGTAGGTCGTCGCGTGCAGCGCAGTACCGTCCGGATCAAGCGCAAATCCGGGAATGACACCGGCTGAGACAAATCCCGCTGCCCGGTACAGCGGTTCGGCGGCGTCGCCGGTCCTGGTGTCGAGCGTGATCAGGGTCTTTCCCGCCGCGCGGGCTTGGGCGTCGAGCGCCCGCATCAGTGCTGCGCCGATGCCCTTGCGCCGTGCCGCGGGCGACACCATCATCTTGGCAACCTCGCAGCGGTGCGGCTGGTTCGGCGGCAGCGCGATGATCAGCTGTACCGATCCCGCCGTCTCGCCATCCAGCATGGCGATCAGTAATTTGCGCCGCCCGGCACGAATTTCGGGAAACACCTGGTCCGTGAAAAATGCGAGCCCGTCAGCTTCGGTGAACGGCTGCATGTAGCCGATGGCCGCCCCGGTCTCGACAGTGTCGGCCATGATCCGGGCGAGCGCCTCAGCCTCGGCGTCCAATTCGTCAGGGGTAAGTGAATGAATGGCAATTCCGGTCATGGCGGATCTCACACCAGAACGATCAGATAGGAGGCCGGCTGATCTCCGGTTTGAAAGCGCGACGCACCATGGAGCTGATAGCGCAGACAATCGCCGGCCTCGAGCACATGGGTCTCGTCGCCCAGCGTTACAGCCAACACACCGGACAGCATCACCAGGTGGTGTTCATGTCCGTTGACCGACGGCGTTTCATAGGAAATCTTCTGGTCCGGCGCCAGATCGCAACGCACGACTTCTGCAGACAGCCCTCCGCTGGGTGGAGACACCAGTCTGCGGACAAATCCGTTATCCGGATCTTCCCACATCGCCTGCTCGTTGCTCCGCACAATGGCAGCAAAAGGGGTCTCGACTGGCGCCAGTAATTGCGAGATGCTCATCTGGAAGGCCGACGACAGGCTGCCAAGTGTTTCCGCCGTGGGGCTGACTTCCGCGTTTTCGATGCGTGATAATGTCGAGCGGCTGACCGCGCTTTTGTCAGCCAGATCCTGCAGGGACCAGCTTCGCGCTATCCGCACCTGTTTGATTCGCTCTGCCAGCCTATCGTTCAACGCCATTGCGAATAATCCCGCTTATGAGAGAATGTCCCGTAAATGGGTATCACAAGTTAAAACACTGATCAAGCTGCAGCCCGCAATGCAGAAAGGGCGCCCGTCACGAGCGCCCTTTCGCTTGATGGAATTACCCTTCCAGCTTCATCCGAAGCGTGACCTGGCCAGAAGCTTCGTGAACATATTCTCCGACCGGTTGAAAACCGTATCCGTCGTAGAACCGCCTGCCAATCGCGTTGTGCTTGAATACGTCGACAGTCAGTGTGCCCTCTTCCGATGCAATCTTGTCGACAAGGGCTTTGCCGAGGCCGCGCCGGTGATAGGCCGGATCGAGGAACAGTCCCGCCACTTCATTGCCGGCCATGGCAATGAAGCCGACCACCCGGCCATCCATTTCAAGCACCTGGGTTTTGGCGTGCGCCAGATAGACGTTGCGCAACGCATCCGCCTCCGTGTCGAGAAACTCCCCTGTCAAAAACGGGTGAGCCAGTTCACTTGCCTTGCGCCAGATGGCCACAACCGCGTCGGTGTCCCGGGATTCGAATTCTCTGATCATTGTGATTTTGCTTTCATCCACAGACCGCGCATCTGGCGATTGATCAGGCCAGCCTGTCGGTCCGTATTACGTTGATTTGAATTGCGGGCGCACAAAACCCTGGACCGCGAAACGAAGTTGCGCGGTAACAGTCAGGATGTGTGCGAAGGGGAGCCGTTTGGCTCCCCGGGATCAACGGGACATAAAATCTCCAAATAGGATCCTGATCCTAGATGAAAAAGCAGATGTTGAAAACAGGTTTCGGGTTTCAAGCCGATTGCCGTCGCAGCGGACAGGCTCGATTGTGGCCATTCTGCTTCACACCAGCATCTGGAAAATGATCCCGGAGGCGATCGCGCCGGAAACCCCGAGGCCGATATAGGCGGCAAACACAGGCTTTTTGACCAGTGACCACACCGCCGCCATCGCTGGCACCGAGCTGACCGCGCCGGCGATCACGAACGACATCGCTGCCCCGTTGCTCATACCCTGCTCCATCAGTCCCGCAAGCAGTGGCGGCGCCACGTAGGAATTGAGATAGGCCGGCATGCCGACCAGCGCGGCGATACCGATCGGCACGATGCCTTCGCCGCCGACCAGGCCTGCAATCATTGTCGCCGGAACATAAGTGACCAGCAGCGCCTCCAGCACATAGGCCAGCGCCAGCCATTTGATCAGGAAGATGGCATTGGCAGTGAATTCGCTCCTGAACGTCTCGCGCCGTTCAGGTTCTTGCCAGAACCGCCAGGCCGGCTTGCCGGTAAACGGATCCGGGCCGCAGCCGCAGCGCGATTGCTTGATCGCTCTTAGTGGCTCTGAAAACCAGCCCGCCCCCATCGCCACCTTGATGGCAAAGCCGCCGAACAGGCCAAGCGCCACCGCGGCCACCGCCTTGCCGATGGCAAACGGCCAGCCCAGTGCTGCCGCGGTGATCAGCAGCGTCGGCGGGTCGATCAGCGGCGAGGACAGCCAGAACGCCATCACCGCAGACAGCGGCGCGCCCAGTGCCAGCAGGCCGGCAATGAACGGGATCACTTCGCAGGAGCAGAACGGCGCCAGTCCGCCAAACAGTGCCGCCATCAGGATCATCCTGGTTTCCCGGCCCTTGAACGCATTGGCAATCACCGCTTCCGCGCCCGCCGCCTTCAAGCCGGCAATCAGCAACACCGCAAAGACGATATAGGGCAGGGTGCTGCCAAGGGCAGCGACTGCGAAGCTCAAAATGGTGGTGAACCGGCCGCCGTCCAGCACGGCCACGGCAACCAGCATCAGCAAGATAAAGGCCCAAGGCGTGGCGATCCAGGCCTTGATCTCCTGACCGGTCGGGCGGCTTGTCTCGGTAACCAGGCTCATGGCTTTGCTCCCGCTTCGCTGCAGCAGTTTTCCAGAATGAAGCCCGCCAGCGCGGTCAGATAGTCGAAATTCGCGGTGCTCATGATGATCCGCCCCTGTTTGCGCTGAACGATCAGATTGGCCGCGCTGAGAAATTTCAGGTGATGCGCCAGTGTCGAGGCGGCAATGCCGGTGCGCTCCTGAATGTCGCCGACCCGCAGGCCATCTTCCCCGGCCCGGACCAGCGCCTGCAGCACCTCCAGCCGTGATTCCGAGCCCATCGCCGAAAAACCCTGTGCCGCTTCGATTGCATTCATGATATCGCGCCTCTTCAATTCGATAAAACTAGTTATATCGAATTGAAGAAAACTGCAAGCCATGCGCGCGATCAGGCCCGTGCGTGGCAACACCATTGATTCACCATGAACGCAAATCAACTGGCGGCGCCGAGGTGGTCAAAAGCTTCTTAAGCCACATCTGATATTCAGCAGGCCACACATGGAGCCGCCGAATTGAGCACGAGCCTTTATCTCACCAATGCATCGCGCCACCGTCCGCAGGAATTCAAACTTGCGGAACTGTTGGGCGCGCTCAGCTATGCGCTGGACCTGACCGAGGGGCAGCCGGCCGGCCATTGCATGCGCTGTTGCTGGATCGGGACACGCATCGGCGAGGCGCTCGACCTGCCCGACGAGGCGCTTACCGATATTTTCTACACATTGCTGCTCAAGGATGTGGGCTGCTCCAGCAATGCGGCGCGGATCTGTGAATTGTATCTGGCCGACGACATTGCCTTCAAACGCGATTTCAAGACCATTGATCCCAGCCTCAGCGCTGCCTTGCGCTTTGTCTTTGCCAGGACAGGGCTTGAAGCCGGTCTCAGCGAACGCATCCGTGCGCTGGTCAATGTCATCCAGAAAAGTGGCAAGATCGCCCGCGAGTTGATGGAAACCCGCTGCCATCGCGGAGCTGACATTGCCGCGCGGATGCGGTTTTCACAGGCCGTGCAGGAGGGCATCCTGTCGCTCGATGAACATTGGGACGGCTCCGGCCAGCCGCAAGGCCTCAAGCGAGCGCAGATCCCGCAGATCTCCAACATCGCACTGATGGCTCAGGTCATCGACGTGTTCCATGTTGAAAACGGTGCCGAAGCGGCGGTCAGCGAAGTTGCCGCGCGCTCTGGTGTCTGGTTCGATCCTGACCTGGTCGCAGCCTTCATGACCGCGCAGGCTTCTGCCGATTTCTGGCCGGCGCTGACATCACACGATATCGAGGCAAAGGTTTTTTCCATGAAGCCGGCGATGCAGTCCGAGCCGGTCGATGAGGACTTTCTCGACGACATCACTGCGGCTTTTGCGGATGTGGTCGACGCCAAAAGCCCGTTTACGGCAGACCATTCCAACCGGGTCACGCTCTACACCGACATGATCGCCGAGGAACTCGGTCTGGGGCAGGCGCACCGGCGCTGGCTGCGCCGCGCAGCACTGCTGCATGATCTGGGCAAGCTCGCTGTGTCCAACCAGATTCTCGACAAGCCCGGCAAGCTCGATGCCGACGAATGGGCTGCGATCAAACGCCATCCGGGCCAGAGCGAAGCCATCCTGCTCCGCGTCAGCGCTTTTGCCGACATCGCCCCGATCGCCGTTGCCCACCATGAGCGGCTCGACGGCAAGGGCTATCCGCACGGGCTGCAAGGCGACGAGATCTGTCTGGAAGCCCGTATTCTCACGGTTGCCGATGTGTTTGATGCGCTCACAGCCGAGCGTCCCTATCGCGCCGCGATGCCGATTTCCAAGGCATTTGCGATTCTCGACAATGACGCCGGCACGGCCTTCGATCCGGCCTGTATAGCGGCCCTGAAATGCGGCCTCGGAAAACTCAACGCCACCGTATCGGCTGCAGCCGCCGCCTGATCAGCTGCTGCGCCGGGCGCCGGGATACTGATGCCGGGCACGCAGCCGCGGCGCCAGCAACCAGGCAACCGGAGCGGTCGCCAGCAAGCCTGTGACAACGACGGCTGGCAGCAGATATTTGGCGTGGTCGGCCAGTGCCGGAATCGACAGAACGGCGATGGCGCCAGCGCCAAACAGCACGGCGTTGACAGGCAATGCGATCAGGAGTGCAATTCGTGTCCGGGTCAGCATGGTTTTTCTCCTTTGACGCAAACAAAACGCAGCCACTGCAGCTTGGTTCCGCAGTCGCGGCTGGCGGCCATGCTGGTCTGGTGGCAGTTTTCCGGGCCCCCTGAAAACGTGTCACCAAACGGGCTATGTTCATCTGCGCCGCGCTGATTGCCTCAAATCAATGTCAAGACGGAAGTTTGGCTGTATCGGTGGGGCGCTGCAGGCTGTTTGGCGGAACGATATCCGCCTTGCGGCGTTGGGCAGCAGAAGGAGTACGTCATGACAAATCAGGATTATCAACTCGAGCAGCGCGACGGTGGCTGGGCCTATGTGATCGACGGCCGCCATTCGCCTGTCTATGCCACCCGCGAGGCGGCGACCGAAGCGGCCAAGGGCGACACAAAACCCAACACGTTTGACCAGGAACTTGATGACGAACTGGAAGAGGGCCTGGAAGATACATTCCCGGCCAGCGACCCGGTGTCGATCACCCGGAGCAGCCATACCGGCGGGCCGGACAGAAGCAAGTAAGCATGATCCGCTCTGGCAGGCGCGCCCATACATCCATGGGCGCGCCTGTTTGTGTTTCGTGGCCACCGTTGCCGCATTATTGAAACGCGACGCTTGCCAGAATGTCGGCGCTAACCGTGTCGGCCATTTGCGCGTCATTGGTCACCTCGACCATGCCTGTGGCGATGTTGATGGTGGCAATCAGGCCGTGGCGGCTGTCTGGCTGCATCAGCCCCACCACGCGGGCCAGAACCGTGCCATTGCCGCTTTCCTTGACATCGACATAACGGCCGATCAGTTCGACCGCATCGAAATCGCCAATCCGCTTGCCGCGCAACGCGTCGATCTTGCGCTCGCCCTGGCCGTCGGTGATCTGCGCCCATACGGTGGTCTTCAAAAACCCGGCCAGTTTCTGCTGCCGCTGCTCAAGCGGCCCGGGATCGAGTGTGAACGGGTTGAACTGGATGCTCTCGATGAATTTTTCGTCCGGCGTCCCGTAGATGATCTTGATATAGGCCTGGCCGAGCTGCGCCGGAAATTTCGCCATCCGCAAGATGCCTTCGATCCGCGGCGCCTTGAATTCGAACGGCGCCGCCACCGCGATAGAATGCTTTTCGGCAAATGCCGGGCCGACAACCACCCGGTCGCGCAGCACCAGCCCTTCAATCGACAACGGCTTGAAGCTGAATTTTCCAGATGCCGAAATCTCGGCTGCCGGTGCGCTGCCGGCACCCAGTCCACACAGCAGCAGTGCGGCACAGATCGTCACTTTCAACATCAGTGATCCTCCCCGCGGTGAGCCTAACCCTGATCGGCGCCCGGCTCAATCGCGACGCCGTTTCGCGCCCATACCCGCAACCTGTTCAGGACTCCCGCCGCCGGTTCGAACGAACCCTCAGAACTCGGTGACCACAGTCACGCCAACGCCCTCGAACCGGTCCATGCCCATCAGCGCCTCGATCGATTGTTCGAGGCTGATCTTCCGCCCCACCAGCAGTTCGGGTTTCAGCAGCCCGGTCAAAATCATTTCCAGCATCGCGCCATAGCGGTGCGCCTGCATGCCGTGGCTGCCGAGAATTTCCAGCTCATGGGAAATCACCCGCCCCATCGGCACCGGCGGAAAACTGTGTTCCCCCGCCATCAGCCCCACCTGGATGTGCCGCCCGCGCTTGCGCAGGCAATTGATCGAATTCACGCAGGTGCTGACCGCTCCAAGCGCATCAATCGACACATGCGCTCCGCCCTTGGTGATCTCGCGCACTGCGCCCGCCACATCGTCCACCTCGCGCGCGTTGATCACAGCCGCAGCACCAAGCGAACGCGCCAGCTCCAGCGCCGCAGGTGAAATATCCACCGCCACCACCTGCGCGCCTGCAACCACCGCGATCATGATCGCAGACAACCCGACCCCGCCGCAGCCATGCACTGCAACCCATTGCCCCGCAGACACACGGCCCTGGTCGACGACGGCGCGAAACGAGGTGACAAACCGGCAGCCAAGGCTCGCCGCCGTGGCAAAATCGATTGTTTCGGGCAAAGCCACGAGGTTCAGATCGGCGCGGTGGATCGACACAAATTCCGCGAATGATCCCCAATGCGTGAACCCGGGCTGAAACTGGTTGTCGCACACCTGCTGATGCCCGGCATGGCATTCGGGGCAATGCCCGCAGCCGCCGACAAACGGCACAGTCACCCGGTCACCAACCCGCCACCGCGTCACATCCCGCCCCACCGAAGCAATCACCCCGGCAAGCTCGTGCCCGGGCACATGCGGCAAGGCGATATCCGAATCATGCCCCACCCAGCCATGCCAGTCCGACCTGCAAACTCCGGTCGCCATCACCTCGATCACCACCCCATGCGGTTCAGGCACGGGATCGGGCAGATTGACCAGCTTCGGCGGCTGAGAAAAGGCTTCGTAGAGAATGGCTTTCATGATCGTGGTCCGGTGGTGTGAGAGGGAGGCAGGGGGAGAGGTTTACACCGGGGGATGGGGGATGGGGAGGGGGGAAGGTCGTGGGCGTGCCTTGGAAGAGAGGCAGTTTTCGGCCCTTTGCGGACGATTGTCCAAAAAGAGCTTCGTTCTACTGGATTTCAAAGGTGTTCGTTCTCTACCGCCAAGTCACTTGTTGCAGAGCAATTTTAGATATTGACCGCAGTTAAGCTGAGTTAATAGCTTGAAGTAGACGTGCTATTCTGCAACTTTAAGCTAAAATTTGAAACCAAATCGCCCCTTTCCCGTAAATCCATTTTGGATGACTTGTTTGACAAACATTTCGCAAATTCCCGGACTATTGGAGCGCCTAGGCAAAGAGATATCTGATGGTGATGCCTTCATAGAAGGGTTCATTGATGATCTCCAAATGTTTCAAGATCGACGTAGTTCTGGGAGTCTCGTTGGGCTCGAGGCAAAGCTGATAGACGCCGAGCGCGATGATCAAATTGAAGGAGCACAGGGGAAGAAAGAGCTTTTTGCAAAGCTACTCGCCAAGATGCAGCACTATCCCTCGGCACAGAAAATTTTTGCGCTGTTTTTGGCGAGGATCAACGATGTTTTCGAAAATCACATTTCCCCCCACGCTTCCACATTGAACCGACGGGAAATCGATGAAATAATATATGAGAGAATAATCCAACCCACTATTAGCGACATGGGCACTGGATTTGAGCATTTCACAATAAATCATGCACATGTTCGCGGTATGATTTATTGGCTCGCTGATCGATGTTACGTGAGGTGGAGCTAATGTTCTCGCTCTCGTACACTCCTGCTTATGACCCCTATCATACTGTTTTTCGGTATTTGGTGCTTCTTACATCAGCGGAGGATTTGTCGTTGTCCTATAAAGCGGCAAGGTCAGCAGATTTTTTCCTTTGTTTTCCGTGGGCTCTGAAAGATGTGCGAGCGCCACAGAACGTTCCTGGGTTTGCAAAAAGCCGGAATAGTCTCGTCAAGAAATACCCGCAATCGGACTATGATCGTTTTCCTAGTTCTAGAATCGTATTTGAAAGAATGGAGCTGATCCAAGCCACGGCGGTCAGCGCATTGGCCGGAGCTGATATGATCGACCCGATCGCGTTGCAGACAGAAAAAGTATCGCTGATCGTTGATAGCTTGTCGACTGATCTGCAATCAAAAGTCGAGTCTTTCAGAGCTAGCAAACCTGATTTAGTTCAGTTTCTTGCGAGCATTTTTCCCAAAATCGGTGACCTCGGTAAAGACGGAATTTACGCCAGAAGTGGTCTAGGTGAGTTTAGTTATGACGTTATTTGATCCGAATTTGGAAGTTACATCCCTGACGGTTTTTCGTCGCGGAAAATGTGTATTTGACGAGAAATTTCATTCTGGATTGAACATCATTCGAGGTGAAAACAGCTCCGGAAAATCAACCATCATGGATTTCATTTTCTATGGCTTGGGTGGCGATTTGTTGGAGCATCAATGGCGGGAGTCTGCACTTATGTGCGATTCTGTCATGATGGGTGTAAAGCTCAACGGGAAAGAAATTACTCTTCAAAGGGATATTGAAAAAAAGTCCTCTCAACCAATGAAAATCTATTTTGGGCCTTCTTCGGAGGCGGCCCAAAGTAGTCATGAAGGGTGGGAGCGTTATTCGTTTAGGCGAGGCAATTCAGAGAGCTTCTCGCAGGTGATGTTTCGCCTTCTTGGCCTCCCTGAGGTGCAGTATGGCGAAGCGAACACCAAAATCACTATGAATCAGCTTCTAAGATTGCTCTATTCGGATCAGCTTAGTTCTGTTGAAAAGCTTTTCAGAAGTCAGCCTTTTGACGATGCGATCACGCGTCAAACAGTGGGCCACCTCCTGCTAGGAGCTTTTAGCGAGCAGTACTATGTCGCGAAGCTGAATCTAAAAGCTTTTGAGGCCGAGATTAAGGACGTAATTGCTAGGATTGCATCGCTGATCAGGACGCATGGCCGCGACGGGCATCCATTGACAGAGGATTGGTTAATCGGAGAGCAGCGCAGACTTGAAGAGGCAATACTTACACTAAATACGAGCATTGAAGAGATTGAAGCGAGGGTTTTTTCTGTGCAGTTTGATGACAGGTTATCTCTGAATGACCAAGAGGAAACTTACACAAAGCTGCAAAAGCTTCAAATTGAGATTGGAAAAATCAGAGAAGAAATGGACAGAATACGCTAGGCAACGTCAAAACTCGCTTGACCTTCAAGCTAGCAGGCAACGCAAAATCTCTGATTTGAAGGCTAAGCTGACGAAAACAACGGAGCTTTGGGAGCAGGCTGGTCGTCACTATACGGTATCACTACGTAGTCCAACGACTGAATTACGAACAAAATTGCGATCGCTGAATCGTGAGGCCGGATATGCCCAGCGAGCGCTGGAAGAGCTTGCAACGAGAAAATCAATAGTCGCCGAGTTGCGCGAGGCGCAGCTTCGTCGTGATGATCTTCAAAGAGAAATTGATACGGTACAAGCGGTCATTAAGGCTTCGGAGAAGAGAAATCAGAGCCAGATATCGCAGGCCAGACATTTTATTGAACTGGAAATCTTAGATTTTTTGAGAAGAGATCTGGAACGGCAGTCGACATTCAAGAATGCGGAGTCTGTGAATTTTGAGTTTGATGGAGATAGAATAAACGTGAATGGTGAGTCCTTCTTCTCAGCGAGTTCAATGGTTTACCTTCGGAACAGTTTTATCGCCTCGATGACGATCGCTGCTGCGAACGAGAAATCGTTTTCTCATCCACGATTCATGCTAATGGATACGATCGAGGATAAGGGTATGGAGCCGGAGCGAAGCAAGAATTTTCAGCGTATTCTGTATGAAAAGTCATCTACTGCTATTTCCAAAAATCAAATGATTATAGCAACTTCTATGATTGCCCCAGAGCTTGATAATCCTGATGTGACCGTTGGGGCGTTTTACACCCACCAGAACCGTACATTGCGTTTTGCAAATGTCTAGCGGTGATCAGGTGGGTGCGAACCTTGTTCAGATTAATAATTGGAAGGCTGAGGCGTGGCGCTTTAGGGTGTTGAACTGGCATATGTTGCGAGGTTTCGGCCAGAGTATTCCCGCAGCTATCACAATGTCTACGCCATTTGTCGGCTACATGATTTTATATCATGAGAAAATTGAGAACTATTTGGGTGGATTAGGTGGTTTGCTTGATATCCAAGCTCAACCCGGCCAATGTCTGCCGTGGATTGATTTTTCTATGCGTCTGAATTTCGTTTATTGTGGTCTCTTGCTTCTTGGTATTGGCACCATTGCATATAGATTTTTTTCGCCGGAAGCGATTAAAGACGCACGAAATATTACAGATTATGTTGTTAGTTCTGTTGATAACGTCTCAGCTCGAAACCTTCGATCTATGTACGCAACGATCCATTCGCGCAGACCTGAAATCGCGTCGAGTTTCATACAGCGCGCTCCGTGGCTAGAGCGCAAGAAGAGCCTAAAAGCGGCCTCTGACGGACTTCGGCAAGATACTGATGGGCAGTTGAGGGTTGATGTGTTGCGCAGTTTCTATAGCGTGCAAGACAGGCATACTTTACGCTATGTAGTATATTTTATATTGTTGTTTTATGCATTAGGTTTTCTGCTCCTTTCTGTTCCCGGATTTACGTTTACTACCCGTGTATTATGCGTGGTCGGGTAATTACCCACCCCTGAATTCGTGATTTCCGGTTCTTCTACCGGCCTATGCCAGGACGGATGCGATGACCTGGAAGGGGTTTGCGCCTTTGAGGCGTGCGGTATCGACTGTCGTGCGTATGTTCGCTTCGGCTTGGGCGGCCCACATGGCGCGATATCCGTTTGTCACCTTTCGCTGAATGACCCATGGACGGAGCTTTCGCTCAGATGTGTTGTTGGTGACATCGACTTCTCCGGGATAGTCGCAAAACGTCAGCAGCTGATCGCGGGCCCGCCCGATCTTGGCCTGGAGCTTTTGGGCCAGGTCGCATGAAGTCGGGGCGCATAGAAGCCCGGCAAGCTGTTTATCGAATTTGCGCTTCTTGCTTGCGACGGTAGACGCAGCGAATGTGCTTATGGCTCTGGCGAAATCGTAATTACCCACCCCTGAATTTATGATTTCGGGCCTTGATGTCGGCCTACGCCAAGACGGATGCGATAACCTGGAAGGGATTTGCGCCTTTAAGGCGGGCGGTATCGACGGTTGTGCGTACATCCGCCTCGGCTTGGGCGGCCCACATGGCGCGATATCCGTTTGTCACCTTTCTCTGAATGACCCATGGACGGAGCTTTCGCTCAGATGTGTTGTTGGTGACATCGACTTCTCCGGGATAGTCGCAAAACGTCAGCAGCTGATCGCGGGCCCGCCCGATCTTGGCCTGGAGCTTTTGGGCCAGGTCGCATGAAGTCGGGGCGCATAGAAGCCCCGCAAGCTGTTTATCGAATTTGCGCTTCTTGCTTGCGACGGTAGACGCAGCGAATGTGCTTATGGCTCTGGCGAAATCAAACACACGGCCAAACCAAAGCTGGAAGCGAAGAGGGAGATCATCCTCGCCATGTTCCAGCGCAAAGGCTGTATCACGCGCCAAATGTGCAAGGCAGGTTTGATGTCGATGGCCGTGAGATTGCTGGGCTGAATACCGATCAGATATCCATACCTCGGGGACATGGCCGCCCATGGTCTCGTGAACGACCCGTGCTGCACGGGAGTAATCGGGCTGGTGGACAACGGCATCCTTGCAATGAAAAACCCAGTGTTGGGCATTTGTGCCCTCAATACGCACACCGGTTTCGTCGCTGGCGACAACGCGGGCGGCTCGAAGGCTGGCCTTGGCGGCCTGTGCTGTGGCCTGGAAGCTCGGACGGGAGCGGGCAAACATGTTCAGTAATTACCCACCCCTGAATTCGTGATTTCCGGTTCTTCTACCGGCCTATGCCAGGACGGATGCGATGACCTGGAAGGGGTTTGCGCCTTTGAGGCGTGCGGTATCGACTGTCGTGCGTATGTTCGCTTCGGCTTGGGCGGCCCACATGGCGCGATATCCGTTTGTCACCTTTCGCTGAATGACCCATGGACGGAGCTTTCGCTCAGATGTGTTGTTGGTGACATCGACTTCTCCGGGATAGTCGCAAAACGTCAGCAGCTGATCGCGGGCCCGCCCGATCTTGGCCTGGAGCTTTTGGGCCAGGTCGCATGAAGTCGGGGCGCATAGAAGCCCGGCAAGCTGTTTATCGAATTTGCGCTTCTTGCTTGCGACGGTAGACGCAGCGAATGTGCTTATGGCTCTGGCGAAATCAAACACACGGCCAAACCAAAGCTGGAAGCGAAGAGGGAGATCATCCTCGCCATGTTCCAGCGCAAAGGCTGTATCACGCGCCAAATGTGCAAGGCAGGTTTGATGTCGATGGCCGTGAGATTGCTGGGCTGAATACCGATCAGATATCCATACCTCGGGGACATGGCCGCCCATGGTCTCGTGAACGACCCGTGCTGCACGGGAGTAATCGGGCTGGTGGACAACGGCATCCTTGCAATGAAAAACCCAGTGTTGGGCATTTGTGCCCTCAATACGCACACCGGTTTCGTCGCTGGCGACAACGCGGGCGGCTCGAAGGCTGGCCTTGGCGGCCTGTGCTGTGGCCTGGAAGCTCGGACGGGAGCGGGCAAACATGTTCATGATCGCGCCCTCGCTCGCATGGAGGCCGAAGATATCCATGAACACACCGCTCAGGCGTTCGTAAGACAATGCATGGAAACTCTTGAGGTAGATCGCCAGCGCGTGAATGCCTGGCCCGAACGGCGTTGCGGTTGCCACGGCAGGTGCGGTGGCTTTTGTCGTCGTGCCGCATTGCGGGCAATGACAGGAAAAACGCCGATGCCGGGTGACATGAGGACGGATCGCAGGAATATCGATCTCGTCATAGGCCCCGGCCAGCACCATCGTATCATCACCGGAAAACGCATGGCCGCATCTCTTGCAGGCGGTCGGTTCATGATCGCGAAACATGTCGGCAAAATCCGCCAGCACCCTATTGTGGGGTTCATGCCCGGGCTTGGCTCCACCCGGTCGTGAGTTGACGCGTTTCTCTTTCTTGTCCGTAGAGGGCGGCTTGGAAGACGTCCGAGAATCCTTGGCAGGCCGTTGGAGCCGAAGCACCATCTCGATCAATTCGTCCTTGCTCAGCTGCTGCAAATCAGTCCGATCCATATCATCATGGATTCAGACATTGTGGTGCATGGCAAGGGGGTGGGTAATTACGCGAAATCAAACACACGGCCAAACCAAAGCTGGAAGCGAAGAGGGAGATCATCCTCGCCATGTTCCAGCGCAAAGGCTGTATCACGCGCCAAATGTGCAAGGCAGGTTTGATGTCGATGGCCGTGAGATTGCTGGGCTGAATACCGATCAGATATCCATACCTCGGGGACATGGCCGCCCATGGTCTCGTGAACGACCCGTGCTGCACGGGAGTAATCGGGCTGGTGGACAACGGCATCCTTGCAATGAAAAACCCAGTGTTGGGCATTTGTGCCCTCAATACGCACACCGGTTTCGTCGCTGGCGACAACGCGGGCGGCTCGAAGGCTGGCCTTGGCGGCCTGTGCTGTGGCCTGGAAGCTCGGACGGGAGCGGGCAAACATGTTCATGATCGCGCCCTCGCTCGCATGGAGGCCGAAAATATCCATGAACACACCGCTCAGGCGTTCGTAAGACAATGCATGGAAACTCTTGAGGTAGATCGCCAGCGCGTGAATGCCTGGCCCGAACGGCGTTGCGGTTGCCACGGCAGGTGCGGTGGCTTTTGTCGTCGTGCCGCATTGCGGGCAATGACAGGAAAAACGCCGATGCCGGGTGACATGAGGACGGATCGCAGGAATATCGATCTCGTCATAGGCCCCGGCCAGCACCATCGTATCATCACCGGAAAACGCATGGCCGCATCTCTTGCAGGCGGTCGGTTCATGATCGCGAAACATGTCGGCAAAATCCGCCAGCACCCTATTGTGGGGTTCATGCCCGGGCTTGGCTCCACCCGGTCGTGAGTTGACGCGTTTCTCTTTCTTGTCCGTAGAGGGCGGCTTGGAAGACGTCCGAGAATCCTTGGCAGGCCGTTGGAGCCGAAGCACCATCTCGATCAATTCGTCCTTGCTCAGCTGCTGCAAATCAGTCCGATCCATATCATCATGGATTCAGACATTGTGGTGCATGGCAAGGGGGTGGGTAATTACGTGGTCGGTCATGAAGTTGGTGTTATTTAGCGCGAATTGCGCAATGGCTGGCTGTCGAGTCGGTTGTTGCTAGGTATTGAAGAGTAACATCTGTTTTCTGCGGGGCAATTGGTAATTACCCACCCCTGAATTCGTGATTTCCGGTTCTTCTACCGGCCTATGCCAGGACGGATGCGATGACCTGGAAGGGGTTTGCGCCTTTGAGGCGTGCGGTATCGACTGTCGTGCGTATGTTCGCTTCGGCTTGGGCGGCCCACATGGCGCGATATCCGTTTGTCACCTTTCGCTGAATGACCCATGGACGGAGCTTTCGCTCAGATGTGTTGTTGGTGACATCGACTTCTCCGGGATAGTCGCAAAACGTCAGCAGCTGATCGCGGGCCCGCCCGATCTTGGCCTGGAGCTTTTGGGCCAGGTCGCATGAAGTCGGGGCGCATAGAAGCCCGGCAAGCTGTTTATCGAATTTGCGCTTCTTGCTTGCGACGGTAGACGCAGCGAATGTGCTTATGGCTCTGGCGAAATCAAACACACGGCCAAACCAAAGCTGGAAGCGAAGAGGGAGATCATCCTCGCCATGTTCCAGCGCAAAGGCTGTATCACGCGCCAAATGTGCAAGGCAGGTTTGATGTCGATGGCCGTGAGATTGCTGGGCTGAATACCGATCAGATATCCATACCTCGGGGACATGGCCGCCCATGGTCTCGTGAACGACCCGTGCTGCACGGGAGTAATCGGGCTGGTGGACAACGGCATCCTTGCAATGAAAAACCCAGTGTTGGGCATTTGTGCCCTCAATACGCACACCGGTTTCGTCGCTGGCGACAACGCGGGCGGCTCGAAGGCTGGCCTTGGCGGCCTGTGCTGTGGCCTGGAAGCTCGGACGGGAGCGGGCAAACATGTTCATGATCGCGCCCTCGCTCGCATGGAGGCCGAAGATATCCATGAACACACCGCTCAGGCGTTCGTAAGACAATGCATGGAAACTCTTGAGGTAGATCGCCAGCGCGTGAATGCCTGGCCCGAACGGCGTTGCGGTTGCCACGGCAGGTGCGGTGGCTTTTGTCGTCGTGCCGCATTGCGGGCAATGACAGGAAAAACGCCGATGCCGGGTGACATGAGGACGGATCGCAGGAATATCGATCTCGTCATAGGCCCCGGCCAGCACCATCGTATCATCACCGGAAAACGCATGGCCGCATCTCTTGCAGGCGGTCGGTTCATGATCGCGAAACATGTCGGCAAAATCCGCCAGCACCCTATTGTGGGGTTCATGCCCGGGCTTGGCTCCACCCGGTCGTGAGTTGACGCGTTTCTCTTTCTTGTCCGTAGAGGGCGGCTTGGAAGACGTCCGAGAATCCTTGGCAGGCCGTTGGAGCCGAAGCACCATCTCGATCAATTCGTCCTTGCTCAGCTGCTGCAAATCAGTCCGATCCATATCATCATGGATTCAGACATTGTGGTGCATGGCAAGGGGGTGGGTAATTACGGCAATTGCATGCATGGCTAGTGCTGCGCGCGCATCCCTCCTGTTTTGTACAGCCAACACACCCGTTTATGCATTTTGATTGGGAAACCAGTGATCCGGAATCGCAAAATGCCTACCGCATTGATTGTGAAACTCCCCTGTTCCGCGGATGTTCTATCCCCAATATTTTCCCCACCCTTTCCGCCCATGCGATACTGCCAAAACCTTCCGTCGCAACGGATGGCTGGAGCCCACGGAGCTTTGGCCGGCGGAAGGCGGTGAGGTTTGGCGCGCGGGGCCGCATCGCGGGTCAGACGCTTGCGAAACATCATCCCGGCCAGCATGGACGCCCGTCAGCAAAAAGTGGAGCTGACAGAAAGGTGGTCGTGCGAAGGCCGCAACCGGTGGCCCGGCCTGGCCGGCCCCGGCGGCGTTTGCTGTGTGTCGCACTGCCCGGCGGGCTGGCCGGTCTGCGCGGCGCGCGTCCCACTTGCAGCGCCGGCCTGACAAGTCCCCGGGCGCATGTGGCGGGTTGCCTCGCCTGTTGCCTGGGGAGAGGGCGGGTTCGGCCCTGACCAAGCCGAACAAGACGAAACCGCGCCAGGGCTTGAGGTGATGCGTTCGCAGGAGGAGTTGCCCGCCCGTGCCCGGAAGGCATGGGCATCCGTCACCGGCGGGGCGCGGGAGACTGCGCCAAGCCCTTCTTCGCCACCACCACGGGCCAGCCGCCCGCGCCCCGCACTCCGGTCTCAAACCCGGACCCCGAACTGCCCCAAACCGCCGGCGAAAAAAATTTCGCGCGCGGGGTTTTGGTGTGCCGCCGCCCCAGCCCTCCAGCGAACAGCTGCTAGCCGCGCAGCGTGCTTTGCCGGGCAACCATTTCGAAGCCGAGATCGATTACCGGCTCTTCCGGTTCGTGTCCGTCCAGCGCGTCGGCAAGCATCCGCATGGCGCGTTCGCCCATCTCGTAGCGGTGGGTGCGCACGCTTGTGATCGCCGGATAGGCGGCGGCCATCATCTCCAGATCGTTGAAGCCGCAAATGCCGATCTCGCCGGGCACCGCAAGGCCGCGGCGCTGGCACTCAAACAGCGCGCCCAGCGCCAGATCGTCATTGTTGCACAGGATCGCGTCGGTGTCGGGCGCCCGTGACAAAAGATCCGCCATCAGCATGCCGCCGAGCGTCACTGTCGAGGCCTGCGGCGTGGTGACGATGCGGCGCGCGTCAATCAGGCCGGCTGCACCCATCACATCACGAAACCCTTGCAACCGCCGTTGCGTGCGCGGATCGAGCCGGGCGCCGAGAAAGCCTGGCCTCTTGTAGCCCATCTCCAGCAAGTGCCGGGCCGCGGCGCGCGCGCCTTCCAGATGCGAGAAACCGATCATCATGTCGAGCGGCTGGTCCGAGATCTCCATGATCTGCACGATGCGGCAGGGGGCGGCTTGCAACAGCGCCCGCGTCACCTCCGATTGGTCAATGCCCGAGATGATCAGCCCTGCCGGCCGCTGGCTGAGGAATGTCTTGACCAGCCGCTCTTCCTCCAGTGCCGAGTAGCGCGAATTGCCCAATTGCACCTGCCATTTGCTGCCTTCCGCCGCCGTGTAGACGCCGCGCATGACATCGGCAAAAACATTGTTCGTCACCGACGGGACGATCACCCCGATCACGTTGGTGCGTCCGGCGGCCAGCGCCTGAGCCGCCGGGTCGGGCAGGTATCCCAGCCGCGCGATCACCGCGCGGATGCGTTCCAGCGATTTCGCCGAGACCCGCTCCGGTTCGCGCAAGGCGCGCGATACAGTCATAGCGCTAACATTGGCTTCGCGTGCGACATCGGCAATTGTAATTCCACTATTTCGTTTGTTTTTCAAAGGGCTGCTTGATCAATGTTACGGGTGCCGATTTATAGCATAGTTCTCTTGCTTGACAAATGTTAGCGCTACCAATAGAGCAAAGGCAAGAGGAGGATGGTGATGGCAGGTCAGAGCACCGGCAAGGTCTTGATTGCGATGGGAGTCTGCGGTGCGGGAAAATCCGCGCTGGCCCGTACCCTGTCTGCACGTCTGGATCTGGCCCTGGTCGATGCCGATGATCACCATTCCGAAACAGCCCGTGCCGCCATGTCGCGCGGTGACGCTTTGAGCGATGCCGAGCGGCTGCCCTGGCTTGACCGGGTTGCCGCTGCGGCTGAAGCTGCCGCGCAAGCCCGCGGCGGCGTAGTCATCGCCTGTTCGGCGCTGCGCCGCATCTACCGCGACCGGCTGCGCAGCCATTTGCCTTCAGCCTGCTTCATCCATCTCAGCGGCGAGCGCGACCTGATCGCCAGCCGGCTCGCCGCCCGCCGAGATCACTTTGTCGGTCTGCCGCTGCTTGACAGCCAGCTCGCCACGCTCGAGCCGCTAGGCACGGATGAAAATGGCATGACCGTCGATGTCACGGCATCAATCGAATTGCTTTCCGAAGCGGTGCTTCGCAAGATGGGGGATGCGGCTGCCGCATCTCTCGAAACCGGTCCGGGTCCCGACACGATCGAGACTCGGCAAAACTGAAACGCATACCCGGGAGGTATTTGCTATGTTGAAATCCCTGACCACACTCGCCCTGGCTTCGGTCATCGGCGCTGCCCTTGGCGCATCCGCGCTGGCACAGGAAATGACGATGAAATTCCAGTCGTCTGATCCGGCCGGCAACCCCAATTTCGTGCTGCAGCAGGGCTGGGCCAAAAGCATCATGGAAAAGACCGGCGGCAAGCTCGCCATCGAACTGTTGCCGGTGGAATCCATCGTTGCTCACAACGAGACCCAGGACGCCATCGCCGGCGGCATTCTCGACGGCCACATCACCGACACCTCCTATTTTTCCGGCAAGGATCCGGCGTTCGGCTTGATCGCCAATCCGGTTGGTGCCTGGTCGTCTCCGCAGGAAATGTTTGATTTCATGGCCAATGGCGGCGGCAAGGAGCTGATGAACGAGCTCGTCGAACCCTACGGTCTGCACTTCATCGGCGCCACCACGCCGGGCCTCGAAGCCTTCGTCTCGAAAGTGCCGCTGGATGGCGTCGCTGATCTCAAGGGTCTCAAGCTGCGCGCGCCGGAAGGCCTTGTCCAGCAGGTGTTTGCAGCCGCAGGTGCCGCTCCGGTCAATCTGCCCGGCTCGGAAGTCTTCACCTCGCTCGACAAGGGCGTCATCGATGCCGCCGACTACACGGTCTATTCGTCCAACAAGTCGCAGGGCATGCATGATGTGGCCATGCACCCGGTCTATCCCGGCTTCCACTCCATGCCGCTCGTCGAGATCTCGATGAACAAGGCCAAGTGGGATGCGCTTGACGACGACGTCAAGACAGCACTTGAAGAAAGCGTCGTCGAGTTCGCCCAGAGCCAGGTGGCAGCCCTTGCTGCGCTCGATCTGGCAGCGGTCGCCGAAGACAAGGCCGGCGGCAAGATCACCGTCCATGACTGGTCGGCCGAGGAACGCGCCAAGTTCCGTACCATCGCTACCGGCGAATGGGCCAAGGTCGCCGAGCGCTCCGACAATGCCAAGAAGGTCTACGAAGTGCTGACCACCTACCTCAAGGAAAACGGCCTGATGAAGTAAGCCGGTTTTCCGGTAACCTATCTGCTCAATCCCTGCCGGGCGGTTCGCCGCCCGGCATTTTCTTAAGGAGCCTGCGCGGCGGTTCGCCTCCCGGGCATCTATTGAGCCGGCATCTATTGAGGAGGACGACATGACCGACGACACAACAGCACCCGCCGTCGAAAGAGCCGGGGGCCCTATCACTGAAGCAGGCGCGCTGGGCCGTCTCATCGACCGTATAGGGCTGGTGTTTGCCGCAGGTATCGTCGTCTCGATGGTCATCCTAATCAACGAAGTCGTCCTGCGCTACGTCTTCAACGCTCCCACCATCTGGGCCCACGAGACGACCATTTTTCTCTGCGGCATCGCTTTCATCTATGGCGGACTCTATTGCTCGGCTCACGACCAGCACATCCGGGTGGTGCTGATCTATGACGTGGTGCCGCCGCGCATTCGTCGCGTCTTCGATATCGTCATCTCGCTGATCTGCGCCGCAGCCAGCGCCATTTTTGCATGGGCGGCCTGGATCATGGTCCAGCGCGCCGCCTTCCGCCCTGACGGTTCCTTCCGGCTCGAACGCTCCGGCAGCGCCTGGGATCCGGTCTATCCCGGACTGCTCAAGGTCTTCATGCTCGTCGTGCTGGCGGTGATGGCCGTCCAGTTTGTCATTCTCGCCGTCAATTATGCCCGGGGTAAGCGCTGATGGAAATCTTCGGTTCGCTGCAGTCGCTCGGCATTGAGGGCGGCACCTTCGTCATGCTCGTCATGTTGCTGGCGCTCCTGGTCTCGGGCATTCCCCTGGCCTATGTCACTCTGCTGGTAGCACTTGTCTTCGCGCTTGGCTGGTTCGGGCCGATGGTGGTGCCGCTGATCACCAGCCGGGTCTATTCCTTCGTCTCCTCCTTCGTTTTCGTCTCCGTGCCGATGTTCGTGCTGATGGCGGCAATCCTCGACCGCTCAGGCATTGCACGTGATCTGTTTGATGCCATGAAGCTGCTGGCCGGACGCCTGCGCGGCGGCGTGGCGATCCAGACCATCGCGGTCGCCGTCATCCTGGCCGCAATGAGCGGCATCATCGGTGGCGAGATCGTGCTCTTGGGTCTGGTCGCCCTGCCGCAGATGCTGCGCCTGGGCTATGACAAGCATCTCGCAATCGGCGTGGTCTGCGCAGGCGGCGCGCTTGGAACCATGGTGCCACCGTCGATCGTGCTGATCATCTATGGCCTGACCGCCAATGTCTCGGTCGGCGACCTTTTCACCGCAGCCTTCCTCCCGGGCCTGATGCTCGCCTCTTTCTATGTCATCTACGTTCTGATCCGCGCCCATCTCAATCCGGCCATGGCCCCGGTGCAGGAAGGGCCGCCGGTCCCCACGGCCGAGAAGATCAGGCTGCTCAAGGGCCTTATCCTGCCCTTGCTGGTGGTCACCGGTGTCCTGGGCTCGATCTATGGCGGCATCGCCAGCGTCACCGAAGCTTCCGCCGTCGGCGTCGCCGGTGTCATGCTCTCAACCATCGTCCGCGGCGAGTTCACATTTGCTCTGCTCAAGGGCGCCGCCCTTCAGACGTTGCGCACCGTCGGCATGATCGTCTGGATCGGCATCGGCGCCAGCGCGCTGGTCGGTGTCTTCAACCTGATGGGCGGCATCAAGTTCGTCTCCGATCTGATCACCGGCATTTCCGACAACCCGACCATCATCCTGTTGTTCATGATGTTGATTCTGTTCGTCCTCGGCATGTTTCTCGATTGGGTCGGCATCGCGCTTCTCACCATGCCGATCTTCGTGCCGATCATCGTCAGCCTCGGCTATGATCCGGTCTGGTTTGGCGTGCTGTTCTGCATGAACATGCAGGTGTCGTTCCTGTCGCCACCCTTCGGCCCGGCCGCGTTCTATCTCAAAAGCGTCGCTCCGCCGGATATCACGCTCGCCACCATCTTCCGGTCACTGGTGCCGTTCATCGCCATGCAGATGCTCGCCCTCGCCATGCTGATCGTGTTTCCGGCGATCGCCTGGCACTGATGCTTGTCGCGCTCAAATGGGTTCATTTGAACGCGACATGCATCAATTCAAAGGGCGCGGTAGCTGGTCAGCCAGTCGATTAGCCGTTCCCGCCCGCTCATATTCGCATGGGCGGGGGGCGGATCGGTCGTCTGCCGGGTTTCGTCAATGTTGTTCTGCGCCGGTGACCCGTCAGTTCGATGCCGGGCTAATTCATACGGCCGATAAGCCGCTCATATTCCCGTTCCGGCGTGCCATAGGCATCGCGGGCAAAGGATTCCAGTGCCGGCCGGTCGCGCACGATGATCACCCCGCGCTCGGCCCGGATCAGCAGATTGCCTTCCAGCACATGCAGCGCGGTGGTGACCGATGGCCGCCGCACCGCCAGCATGATCGACAGGAACTCATGGGTCAGCGAAATGTCGTTGCCGTCGGTGCGGTCGTGGCACATCAGGATCCAGCGGGCCAGCCGCTCGTCGATCTGGTGCACCGCATTCGACAGCGCCGTATAGGCCGATTGCACTGCCTGGGTCTGCGCATAGCGCCCCATCAGCGTCTTCACCGCCTCGCACTCGTCGATCACCGCCACGAGCTCGGAACTGCGGATCCGGTAGCCGCTGCCGGCCACCTGCATGAAGGTCGAATAGGGGTCGGACGCAGCCTTCAGCGCCATCGCGATCGGCGTCATGCCATCCCGGCCGAATATGCCGATTTCGGCGCTGTGGCCTTCCGCCGACGGCGCCACAATCGAGCCGATGCCCGATTCGAGAAAATAGCTGTACTCGCTGACTTCGTTGGGCTGGGTGAAGGCATGGCGCCAGGGCAGCTCGACAAATTCCAGATGCGGCGCAATGCGCGCAAAATCCTCCGGCGAGAAATGCGCCAGAAGTCGATTGCGAATGTGGCTTTGCTGAATCTGGGGCAATGCTCGTCCTAGTGAGGAAAGAGCAAAGGTGACTCCCAAGCGTTCGCAAAATACCGAACGATGGTGTCGACCTACTCTCAAAAGATGTTCCATTTATGGTCTTAAAAAAAACGGTACAACCCACGGGCGGTGCTTGGTACGGCAGCGGACCGAAATCCCGGCTGCCCGGAATAAGCGTACAATATCCGTGTTTTAAACCAGAGACGCGTTCATGCACCACCAAACCGGCTCCATCCTGGTCTTGGAAGATCAGCCGCTGATTGCGCTCGACCTTGAAGAGCTGCTGTCAGGTGCCGGTTTCGACAACCTGACGCTGCTGTCGTCCTGCGCCGAGGCCGAATCCTGGCTCAAGTCCAACCGGCCTGACGCGGCAATCCTCGACATCAATCTGCGCGACGGCGAATGCACCGAAGTGGCTCACATCCTCGCGGCGCGCTCCATTCCCTTCATCATCCACTCCGGCAACCTCAAGGCCGAGGCTGATTCGGTGTTTCTGCGGGGCACATGGATCGCCAAGCCGGCGCAGCCGCACGCTTTGCTCACGGCTTTGCACATCTCTCTCGCGGCATCCGAAGCCGCCCGCTCCGACTGACACGACAGCACCGCGCCATCCAGAGCCTCCCCGCCAGTCAGCCCGGCCAGTCAGCCCGGCCTCGCATGCACGCCCCGGAACCGTTGTCTCGCCTGCGCGTTATCCACGACCCCGATTGCGTCCCACCCGAGCCAAGGCCTGACCCCGTGACCCCAGCAACACTCGCCATCATCGGCGCCGGCCCCACCACCGTCTATCTGCTCAAGCATTTGATTGGCCGCGGCCAGAAACTCGACATCACCATCTATGAAGCGGGCCCCGAGGCCGGCAAGGGCATGCCCTATCGCGAGGAGATCAACGCCGATTACATGCTCTGCAACGCCTTCAGCCGCGAAATCCCCGAACTCACCCGCCAGTTGATCGACTGGCTCGAGACCCGCCCCAAATACGAGCTCAGCCAATGGGAACTCTCCGAGCACGACATCAGCGCCCGCGCCTTTTATCCCCGCGTGCTGATCGGCGAATTTTTGCATGACGAATTCCACGCACTGATCGACCAGGCCCGCGCCTCGGGCCACAAGATCAGCCTGCATACCTCCACCCCGGTCACCGACATCGATGTCACAAGCAAGCCGGGCCAGGCGCTGCTGCTCACCCGCGATGCCGCAGCCGATGCCGAGTTTGATGCGGTCATCATCGCCACCGGCCATTCCTGGCCGGAAAACCCGCACATTGATGAGGCTGATCTGCTCTCGCCCTGGCCTGCCACGCGGCTCGAAAGCCTCGCTCCGCAGCATATCGGCATTCTGGGCTCTTCGCTCTCGGCCATCGATGTCGTCGCAGCCCTTGGCCACGCCCACGGCACCTTCGATGAATCCGGCGATCATGTCCGCTGGACCCCCAATGATGCGGCGAGCGGCCTGCGCATCACCATGGTCTCGCGCATGGGCATCATGCCCGAGGGCGATTTCTACTATCCCTTCCCCTATCAGCCGCTCACCTGCATCACCAAAGCCGCCGTTGCCCGCGAAATCGAACAACGTACCGACGGCCTGCTCGCACGCGTCTTCGATCTGCTCTGCCAGGAGCTCGATCACGCCGACCCGTCCTATCTCGAGCATCTCGGCCCCGACGCCAGAACCATTCCCGGCTTCAGTCAGGGCTATTTCCGCCACCGGCAAGAACTCGGCGGGCTCGAGGCGGTGGAGCGCGATTTTGCCGAAACACGCCAGTCGATGCGAAAGCGGCAGACCATTGCCCACCGCTATGCGCTGCTGCGTGGTCACGAGAATTTCGACGCCATCCTGCGCCGCCTTGATGACGCCGACTGGGAACTGTTTCACGACGAGCTGATGCCGGTCTTTGCCGATTGCTACGCCGCCGTGCCGCATCTGTCGCTCAGTCGCATCATCGCCCTGCACCAGGCCGGAATCCTCAAACTCGTCGCCACCGGCGACGACGCCAGCTTCGAAAACAGCTCCGGCGCCAAAACGCCCGGCCCGGTCACCGTCACCACCGCCGACGCCACCCTGCAGTTCGACATCATGATCGATGCCCGCGGACAGCCGCCGGCCAGCCTTGCGGATCTGCCCTTCAAATCCCTGTCCCAAACGCTGACCACCCAAGACCTGCGCGCCCCCTTCAAGCTGAAGCTCCAACCGCAAAATGCCGCAAAGATCTACTGCCTCGCCATGCCGCAGCTTCTGGAGCGTCATCCGTTTGCGCAAGGTCTGGTCAATGTCGCGGAATTGGCCGAGGTGGTGGCGCAGGATTTTTGCGGAGAGGGAAGAGGCTAGCTTGTTGATTACGTATTGCGGCCCGGAACAGGGTTTGGCGCTTTGATCATCGGAGGATAGCGCCCAAGTCAGCCCGGAGGCCAGATTTGCCTTTTCCGGAATGCAGGCAAATCGGTTGCCGGTGAAAGGTCAATATTCCGGTATTTTGACGCGTCTTCGCTGCCCTTGGGCGAACGGCAGCCGGAGAAACGGTAGCCTTTATGGGCATGGGTGCACTTTACTGGGTTGCAATTGCAGGTTACCCCTCTCGTCATTCCAACCACATCCCGGCAAAAGCGAGCCGCCGTTTGGTTTGTCTCCATGATCTGGTTCTTGACTTTTGCGCCCTGCACTTTGATTGAAGGCCAGACAAAAAACAGAACGACAAAAATCGGGACGGGGAAAATGCATTTTCTTGCCGGAATTGCCTCATTGATATGCGCGGTCAATTTGTTCATCGGGCGAACTTTCGCCTGGCTGTCGCTGGCTATCGTCGTCGTCTGCTTCACCGTTGTCGTTCAACGTTATTTGTTCTCGGTCAGCTATCTCTGGATGCAGGATCTTTATATTTGGCTGAACGGCGCGATGTTTACCGCAGTGGCAGGGTTTGCCCTGCTTCGCGACGATCATGTCCGGGTTGATATCTTCTACCGTCCGGCACGTGCGCGAACCCGGGCGCTGGCCGATCTGATTGGCGTGTTTCTCTTTCTGCTGCCGTTTACCTGGGTGGTTTACCAGTACTCGATGCCGTTTGTGGTTCGTGCCTGGAGCTATCGTGAGGCATCGGCGAATGTTGGCGGAATGCCCGGCCTTTTCATTCTCAAGACCTTCATCATCGCCTTTGCGGCACTGATCGCGCTTCAGGGATTGGCCATGGCCATCCGCTCGATCCTCGTTCTTTCGGGCAATGAGCAAATGGTGCCCACTTCAATCCAATACAAGTCTGACCAGCGGCTGACTGATCTGGCCAAGGGAGACGCCTGATGGATCCGGTGATGATGGGCGAAATCCTCGCTGCACTGATGTTTTTTGGCGTGATCGGATTCCTGCTGATCGGCTTTCCTGTTGCCTTCACGCTGGCCGGTGTCTCGCTGTTGTTCGGCGGCGTCGGCATGGCCCTTGGTGTCTTTGATCCTTCCAATTTCGGATCCCTCCCCAACCGCTATATCGGCTTCATGACAAATGAGGTTCTGGTGGCCGTGCCGCTGTTCATCTTCATGGGGGTGATGCTGGAACGTAGCCAGATTGCAGAACAGCTTTTGCTGACCATGAGCAAACTTTTCGGCAACCTTCGCGGCGGGCTCGGATTTTCGGTGATCATTGTCGGTGCGATGCTCGCCGCCTCCACCGGCGTGGTCGGCGCGACAGTGGTGACCATGGGTTTGATCTCGCTGCCGGCAATGCTGCGCGCCGGCTACGATCCGAAGTTGGCCACCGGCGTGATCTGCGCCAGCGGCACGTTGGGCCAGATCATCCCGCCGTCAACCGTGCTGATCTTCATGGGCGACATGCTCTCGGGCATCAACAGCCAGGTGCAGATGGCCAAGGGCAATTTCGCCCCGGTTCCGGTTTCGGTCGGCGATCTGTTCGCCGGGGCGCTGCTGCCCGGGATGCTGCTTGTTTCGCTTTACCTGCTCTGGGTCATTTTCAAGGCGGTCACCGATCCTGCCTCCTGCCCGGCCACACCGGTGCCGCCGGAAGAACGCGCTGACCTGTTCAAAGAGGTTCTCGTGGCACTGGTTCCGCCGCTGCTGCTGATCCTTGCCGTTCTGGGGTCAATCCTGGGGGGAATTGCCACCCCGACCGAGGCTGCCTCTGTCGGGGCTGTCGGGGCGATGGTTCTGGCAGCCTTACGCTGGCGTCTGTCCTTTTCCATCCTCAAGGAAACGGTTGTTACCACTGCGACCATCACCAGCATGGTCTTTGTCATCCTGCTCGGAGCGTCGGTCTTCTCGGTGGTGTTCCGGATGATGGGCGGCGACAATCTGGTTCATGAATTCCTGACCAATCTGCCCGGCGGGCCCATGGCTGCGGTTGCCATGGTGATGCTGATCATGTTCTTTCTGGGCTTCATCCTGGACACCTTCGAGATCATCTTCATCGTCATTCCGATCACCGCTCCGGTGCTACTGGCGCTGGATGTCGATCCGGTCTGGCTGGGCGTTATGGTCGGTGTGAACCTGCAGACATCGTTCCTGACACCTCCGTTCGGCTTTGCCCTGTTTTACCTGCGCGGGGTGGCGCCTGCCGGTCTGCCCACCAGTGCAATCTACCGCGGTGTCGTGCCTTTCGTGGTGTTGCAGATCGTGGCGATTGCCATCCTGTTCATCTTCCCCGAAATCGTCACCTGGTTGCCCCGTCTGGTGGCGGGGTAGAGCCGTTCAGCTTTTAAATGGAAGCCGTTTGACGGAAGGGGTTTTTCGCGTCAGCTAGGAAAACACCGCAGCCACGATGCAGCGCATCGTGCGAGGATTGTGACGACGCTGGCGCGGAAAAGACATCCAGGCGAGGCAGTGAGATATTCCGGTGATCGCAGCGACAGGCCAAGAGGTAATCGTGTGAGCTTGCTCTTTCGCACTCTGGACTGTGTCGCGCACGGCTAAACAGCACTCACGCCGCCTCGCCGCATGCTCCTTGCCAGATCAAGAAATCCCGGCGCTCAAACGATTCCATTTCAAGGTGAACGGCTCTCAGCAACGAAAAAGGCCCGGCGTTTCCACCGGGCCTTTCATCTCGATTGAATGCGGTTTTAGTACTTGAGGTACTTTTCGCGTGCCGCCACATAAGGCGAATCGATCTTCTCGGTGCGGGTGCGCACAAGGTTCAGCGCCTCGATGAAGCTCTCGGTGGTCTTCTTGACCAGCGGGTCAGAGCTGTTGCGCAGTTCCTCAACCACTTCGATCGACGCCTTGGCGCCGGCTTCCATGATATCGTCCGGGAAGTTGCGAACGATCACGCCGTGATCCTCGACCAGCGTCTTGAGTGCGCGCGGATCGTTGGCGATGAAGTCGGCAGAGACCTGGTCATATTCCGCTTGGGATATGTCACGGATGATCGCCTGCAGATCGGCCGGCAGCTCCTGATACTTCTTCTTGTCCACAACCAGTTCGGTCGCCAGACCCGATTCCACGAAGGACGGCATGTAGTAGTTCTTGGCGACCTGGTAGAAGCCGAGTGCGAGATCGTTGTAGGGGCCGACAAATTCAGCAGCATCAAGCGTGCCGGACTGCAGCGCCTGGAAAATCTCGCCAGCGGCCATGTTGGTGACCGTTGCGCCCAGTTTCTCCCAGACCTGACCGCCCAGACCCGGTGTGCGGAAACGAATGCCCTTGACGTCCTCGAGGCTTTTCAACTCGTCGCGGAACCAGCCGCCGGTCTGCGTGCCGGTGTTGCCGGACAGGAAGCCTTGCACGCCGAACTGGTCATAGATCTCGTCCCAGATTTCCTGACCGCCCATATAGCGGACCCAGGCCGTCAATTCAGGCGTGGTCATGCCATAGGGAACGCCGGTGAAAAAAGACAGCGCAGGCGACTTGTTCTGCCAGTAATAGGCTGCGCCATGGCTCATTTCGGCGGTGCCGTCGATCACCGCATCCAGCGACTGAAGCGGCGGAACCAGTTCGCCTGCGGAGTAGACCTGAATGGTCAGGCGGCCGCCTGATGCAGCCGTGATGCGGTCTGCCAGCCGCTGTGCGCCAACGCCGAGGCCGGGGAAATTCTTCGGCCAGGTTGTGACCATGCGCCAGGTGATATTGCCCTGGGCAATTGCAGGAGCAGCCAGCCCCGTGGCAACGGCACCCGCGCCCACAATCCCTGCGTTGCGAATAAAAGAACGACGATCCATTGTGTTTCCTCCATAACGGAAAAGCTTTGCGAAAAAAGCGTGTCTTGCAACTTTACCGACACCCTTGCGACAAACACATACTCTGCCGTCCGGGGTCCTGTCCATGCCGGAAAACGAGATGCGTCAGATCACCATAGCAGCCTGATTTCACAGACACCTCTGACCTCGAAGGCAGCCGTGGCAACACAGCCCGCGGCATCACGAGCCCCGCAAAAAAAAACTGTGAACTCCGCTTTATGACAGCCTATTTCATGAGATTGGGCAGGAACAGAACGATATCGGGAAAGAGGATCAGGAGTGAGATCACGACAACATCAGCGACCAGGAACCAGGCGACGCCTCGGAAAATATCCCAGGTCTTGACCGTGTCACCGACGACTCCCTTGATGATGAACACGTTCATGCCAATGGGTGGCGTGATCATGCCCACTTCGAGATACTTGACCAAAAGCACTCCGAACCAGATCAGGTCCAGGTGGCCAGCTTCCACCGCAGGCAGGATAACCGGCAGTGTCAGCAGCATTGCCCCCAATGGCTCGAGAAACATTCCGAGCAATAGATAGATAACCGTGATGATCAGCATCAGGACGATGGGGTCGGAGCCCGCATAGACGAGCATGTCAGACAGGAAGGCGCCGGCTCCGCTGATTGCCAGGAAGCGCGTGAGAAGACTTGCGCCAATGGCGATGATGAAAAGCGCCGAAGTTGTCACAATCGTTTCATAGAGAGATGACTTCAAATTCTTCCAGGTGAGTTTGCCATACATCGCTGCCACGATTGCAGACAGGAACGCGCCGACTGCGCCGGCTTCCGTCGCGGAAAACAAGCCTCCAAACATGCCGCCAAACACGCAGAACATGATCAGCAGGATCGGCCAGGTCGAACGCAGCGCCGCCATCTTTTCGCCCATGCTGGGCCGTTCCGGCAAGGAAGGCGCAAGCGCGGGATTGAGCAGAACGCGAATGACGATTACCGCGACATAGGAGAGTCCGGTCATCAGGCCGACAACGATGCCTCCCATGAACAGACGGGAGACAGGAACTTCGGCAAAGACGCCGAAAAGGATCATGATGATCGATGGCGGAATAAGGGCACCGATCGTACCCGCGGCCGCCACGGTTCCGGTCGCCAGCGAGGGATCATATCGCCAGCGAAGCATTTCCGGGACGGCAATCTTGCCCATCGCCGCAGCAGTCGCGACCGAAGATCCGCTGACCGCAGCGAAGCCCGAAGCGCCGACAACGCTTGCCACTGCCAGTGCCCCTGGAACCCGCGAAAACCAGATCCGGGCGGCATTGAACAGGCTCATGGTCAGCCCGGCATGGAAGCAGAAAAAGCCCATAAGCAGGAACATCGGCACTGAACTCAGCGACCACGAGGCAGAGAAATTATAGGGCGTGGAGCCAAGCAGCGCGAGGGCCACGTCAGGTCCCGCCAGCGCCCAGAGACCTCCGAACGATACGGCGATCAGCGATATTCCGATGGGAACGCGCGCAGCAATCAGGAGGAAGAGGATGGCGAGTCCGGCAAGTCCAATTTCAATCGACGTCATTCAGGAGACCCTATCGAGTGGTCGTTGCTCCCGGAAGGAGTATGTGCAGCCTTGGCCGGCGGTTGATCAGGGGCTTGTCCGGGGCGCAGCGTTTCTGTGCCCGTCAGGCGAGCGACGATCTTGAACAGCAGCACCAGTGCCACGAGACCGAAGCCGATTGGCAACATGTAGCGCGTCGGCCAGAGCACCAGCTGATAGCCGCTTTCCATCACATAGGTACCCACCTTCTGCTGCCGCACGGCGTCAGTCCATGAAACCCAGGCAAGAAGCGCGTAGACGCCGGAGGACAGCAGCCATCCAAAGGCTTCAACGATCCGTTGCAAGCCGATTGAAAAGAATTGCGTCACCACCTCGACCGACACGTTGGCGTCGCGTTGTTCCACCAGGGCAAGCGGCATGAAGGTGATTGCAATCATGTAGTAGTACGAGACAACGGTGACGGTTCCGGGCAGAGGCATGTTCAACAGCTTGCGGCTGACCACCTCTGCGCAGATATGCACCACCATCAAGGCACATGCAGCGACGGCAACCATGGATACAAGTGTTGTTATACGGGCCAGAAAGCCTTGGATTGACAACGCGAAATTTTCCTCTTTTTCGAAGTCACGAACAGTCAGCGTGACTCAATCGCGGGCTCGCCGCGCCGCCCTGCAGGCCGCTGCCCTGTGTTGATCCAACACAGGGCAGCGGACAGTCAGGCTCACATTCCGAGTTCATCCATGTTGAGTTTCGAGTATATCTGCTCGCGATAGAGTTTGGAAACCTCAGCTGGGTCTGTTGCGTCTATGCCGCTGACGAGATCGTTCCATTTCGCCGTGACCTCCATGAACTTCTGCGCCATTTCCTCGGCACCCGAAATCTGGTTTTTCTCCGTGGCCCGGCTGCTTGCATCAGCAAGCTGCTGCGTCACAAATTCCGCCTGGGCATCAACGAAGTCCTGCGAGGGAGTGATGACTTCAATGTCGTTTTCGGGAATGACCACATCGAGAACGTTTATGACTTCCTTGTCGATGGCGACCGAGGTTTCCGCCTGTCCATCAATCGCCAGCTCGATCATCCGCTTCCGCGTTTCGACCGGAAGCTGCTTCCAGAAATCGCTGCGCACGCCGAACATCGACGCATTGTGGAAAGCGCCGACATCCAGCAATGTCACCGATCCGACAAGTTCCTCGATGCCAAAGCCACTGATGTCGTTGAGAACGCCAACCGTGCCGTCCACGATGCCAGAGTTCATGCCTTCGTAGATCTCGGCGCCATTGAGGCTGACCGCGACACCGCCGAAATGCTCGATCCAGGCACGGAAATAGTTGCCGCCGGCGCGCATTTTCTTGCCGACGATGTCATCCGGCGAGGCAATGCGCGAATTGACTCCGGAGATCAGATTGTAGGTCGGGTTGGCGTACATTATCAGCGGAAACTGGTTCTGATTCGTGAATTCGTCAAGGCAGGGCTGGCAATGCAACAAGACGAATTCCGTGTTGGCGCCCGACATCGCAACAGACGTCTTCACTATGCCGGGAAGTTCCGTAATGTAGCTGTTGACGGGGAAATCAGCAGGCAGATATTGCGGAAAAATGGCGCCCATATCCAGGATTGAGTCCCGCAAGCCGGAACTTGCTTCGACGGCCGACTGAAGTGCGCCGTAATAGTGCGTGCCGGACATGTCGAGTGATTCTTCGTTCGAAAGCGCCTCGAGAAATTTGATGACGCCTGTATTGACGGCGTGACTTTTGGCAACCCCGTTGTCGTACCGCAAACTTGTTTCTGCCTGCGCACCGGTTGCCAACACGCATCCAAACACCATGAGGGCGCTCAAAAGCCCCTTGTGATTCCTTGTAAGTGCTTTCCTCATAACCAATTCTAACTCCTCCAACTCGTGATGTGCCACAAGGCACGCATATTTTCTAACGATTGTTCAAAAATATAAATCTGTCAAGCGCAAGATCGAAATCGGATCAGCTTTTGCTCAGGCAGATTGACGCTGCTCTCTTGATACGCGGACGGTCTGGAGGCGGGAAGCGATGTGGGCAAGGGCGGTTCAGCAGTCGGCATGGCCGAACAGGACGACACCCCCGATGCCACCCACACATGCGACATCATGATCGACGCCGCGGCCAGCCTCGACGACCTGCCCTTCAAGACCTGCCCCCCCCCAAAAAAAACCTTCCGCGCCCCCTTCAAGCTCGACCTCAAAACGCAAAATCCCACAAATATCTATTGCCTCGCCATGCCCCAACTGCTCGACCGCCACCCGTTTGCGCAGGGGTTGGTGAATGTTGCCGAACTGGCGGAGGTGGTGGCGCGGGATTTTTGTGGGGGTGAGGGGGGAATAGCGTGTTAGTTGCGTAATTTGCGGTCAGAGCAGTATGTGGCGTTCTCTGATCTATGACAACAATGCGCCCCCAAGCCGGCCGTTGGCGGTCTTGGATTAAGCTCCTCTATGCAGCCGTTCGCTGCAAAGGGCATTGAAGTCCCACACGCGAGTTGTCTGGCGCGCTTCTGTTTGGGACCCGGCTGCATCCTGCTCTCGACTCAGCCATAGCGTCGGAGTCGAAAGCCCGATACCCAGACCTTCCGCGATCTCCCACCGCGTCCGACCACTTATCAGGACAAACCGCACCGCCCCACGCCGAGGTGGAAGCAATATTTACCTTTTTGGGGCTATACGTGGGGCCATGAGAAAGTCCGCAGCACTGCCCAAATTAGTACCTGTTCCGGCAGGCCCGACTACCGAGAACCTTATGGAAGCGGTCATGAGCAATGCCGCTGTGGGCATTCTACTGCTCGATCTGGAGCTGAAGATCGTCGATGTCGGTCGCGGATTGTGTGATTTGCTTGGCTATGACCGCTTCGAACTCATCGGCCGCAGCGTTGACTGCCTTATCCACTTCGATGACAGACCCGTCGCGAAAAGGACACTGTTGTCGCTGATTACTGCGGGCGAACGCTCCTACACCGCAGAACGTCGCTACTTGCACCGCGACGGCGACACGGTCTGGATCATAGGCTCGGTGTCGATGCTCCCAGGCCTGCGAGGCCCAGGCAAACCTGCCTTCGCTGTCCAGATAACCGCTATTGACAAGCAGAAACATGCGGAAGCAGCAGCGACCGAAGCGTTGGAGCGGTGGAATTTTGCCCTCGAGAGTGCCGGTCAAGGCGTGTGGGATTTCGACTATGAGAATTCCATCTGGTTCTTTTCATCGACCTGGAAACGGATGCGCGGCATTCCGGAGACCGAGCATGTCACCGGAGACTATGACCAATGGCTGAAGGTGATCCATCCTGAGGACGTGGAGCATGTGAGCGAGACCGTCCGCAAGCAGAACTCCGGCGAACTGGAAGATGTAACCTATGTCTATCGGGAAAAAAACCGGACCGGCGAATGGATCTGGATTCTGGCGCGCGGCCGCTGCATCGAGTGGCAGGCTGATGGCACGCCGAAGCGCATAATCGGCACTGACACCGACATAACCGACATCAAACAACGCGAGATGGAATTCGCCGCCGTGTCGCGGCGGCTGGAATTGGCACTGACCACCTCTAGAGTCGGCGTCTGGGAAACAGACATTGAAACCATGCAGCCGACATGGGACGCGCGCACCTGTGAGATTTTTGGCGTTACCAGCAGCCCGATGACAAGGCAGTCCGCCACTGCTTGGGTGGATCTGGTGCATCCTGATGACCGCGAGGCGGTACTGGAAACATGCGAGGCGGCATTTACCAGCCGCTCCGATTATACATGCGAGTACCGGATTGTGACCCAGGCGGGCGAATGCCGCCATATCCGCAGCTACGGACGCTTCGTCACCAATGCCGATGGACGCGAGACCATCATGGGGGTCAATTGGGATATCACAGTTGACGTGCAACGCGCCGATGCGCTCAGATTCGCCAACCAGCTTGCCGAGGAACGCAACTGCGATCTGGAAATCGCCAGGGCGAATATGGAGTTCGCCTCATTGCACGATTCGCTCACCGGTTTGCCAAACCGGCGCTGCCTTGACGAAAAGCTGTCGCAATATTCAGGCAACGCCGCCGCAGCCGACAGCCTCATAATACTGCACATCGACCTCGACCGCTTCAAGCAGATCAACGATACGATGGGGCACGCCGCCGGCGACGCGATGCTCTGCCATATCGCCGATCTGCTGACCGCCACGGTGCGCAATACCGATATGGTGGCACGGATAGGCGGTGACGAGTTCGTCGTTGTCTTGCCATCTGCCCTGAGCAACGACCAACTCCAGCGCTTGATCAAGCGGATCATCAGCGGCGCTGGCAGGCCAATGCACTGGAACGGCAAGGAATGCCGGACCGGCGCAAGTATCGGCATCGCCAAGGCCAGCGCCGGGATCGATCCAGGACAGTTGCTGATCAACGCCGATATTGCGCTCTACCGCGCCAAACGCAACGGGCGCAACTGTGCGGCCTATTTCACTGACGAGTTGCAAGCCGAAGTCATCTTTAGCAAGCAGTGCGCCGACGACATTCTCAATGGGCTTGAACGGGGCGAATTCGTACCTTTCTACCAACCGCAATTCGACGCAAGCAGCCTTGATCTCATCGGCGTTGAGGCGCTGGCGCGCTGGAACCATCCGCAACGCGGGCTTTTGACCCCGGATAAGTTCTTGCCCGTCGCCGAGGATTTGAACGCCGTTGGCAGTATTGACCGGGCAATACTTGAACGGGCGCTGGTCGATCTTGCTGGTTGGGACAGGATTATGCTCGGCATAGCGAAGCTTTCAGTCAATGTGTCAGCCCGCAGGCTGAGCGACGAGAAGCTGATCGAAACCTTGAAATCGCTGCCGATACAGCCCGGCCGGGTCTCGTTTGAACTGCTGGAGTCGATCTTCCTCGACGAAAGCGACGACATTATTTCACGCAACATCGATGGCATCAGAAAAATGGGCATCGACATTGATATCGACGATTTTGGCTCGGGCCATGCCTCCATTGTCAGTCTCCTTAGACTCAGCCCCCAGCGCCTGAAGATCGACCGCCAGCTGGTAGCGCCGATTGTACACAGCGAACAGCAGCAGCGGCTGATCCGCTCCATCGTTGATATCGGAAAGTCGCAGGGCATCGAAGTGTGCGCCGAGGGCGTGGAAAGCGCCCGTCATGCTGAAATCCTTCGCGATATCGGCTGCGACTCCCTGCAAGGCTTTCATTTCGCTTGTCCGATGCCGGCGGCTGAACTGGTCAAGTTCGTAGGGGCCAGAAGTTGGCTCAAGGGTCATTAAACCGATGTAATTGCTGAAGGTAAGGATAGAATAAGGCTAGTCTCCCCGCGATACTTCAGCTTTGGAAAATATCCGCTACCTTACCAACCCCGCCTTGAAGTAGGGTGTAGGGGCCTGAGCTTGACCGTCGGTGGCCTGATCTCTGATGTCCCCTTTATGTGCCTGATGTCCCCGCAGTGAACGCTCGGCTATTGGCCCCGAGTTCTCGTTTCACCCACAGCCAATCGTATGGCAGCTTTCCAGCACCCACAAATTGAGAGACGCCAGTCAGCATGCGGCCCCAAACGAGCCGGCCGGGAATGCGGAGCAAAAGGCGCTTTCGCCCATTATGGACATTCACCACAAAGTTCCATTTAATCGGCAAGGTTTGGAGTTTGTTCGTACTCTCCACACCCCCCCACAAAAAGTCCCCCAAAATTTTCCCCACCCTTTGCCCCCATGCGATACTGGCTCCACCTTCCGTTCACACGGATGGCCGGGGACTACGGAACCCTGGTTGGCGGAGGGCGGTGAGTTTTGCGGCGCGGAGCCGAATCGCGTTGTCAAAAGCTTGCGGAGGAAACACCCCGGCGGGCGTTTTCGCGGGGCAGATCACAGGGATCTGCACGTGGAGCCGCACAGACAACCGCCGGAACCGGAGCCTGCTGGTCCGCGCCAGCACCGGCGGCGTCAGCTTTGACGCCGGTCCTGACAAGGCCCTTATGCGCTGGACGGAATTGAGACCGGGAGCAGTTCGGGCACAGGCGGGTTCGGCCGGCGGTACGGCCGAACGAGACGAAACCGCCAGGGACTGTCGTAAGACCTCCGTCATTCGGATGCCGGCCCTTGCCCGGAAGGCAGGGGCTCCATCACTGGCGGGGCGCGGGCGACTGCGCCAATCCACCACCTCTTCCTCACGGGCCTGTCGCCCGTGCCCCGCAATCCGGTTTTTTCGACCCGGATGACCGACACCCCAAACCCTCGGCGGCCAAGCTCCGCGCGCGGAGGTTTTTGCGTGTCTGTTCGTCAGCGGCGGGAAGCGCCTAGGCCGCCTCGGTCCGGCTCAGCCGGTCAGGCCGCCTTGTTGACGTGATATTCCTTGATCGCCACCATGTCGATCTGCTTCCAGCGGTCCGATTCATAGCCCAGTGAAAACTGGTCGGCGGCCAGAAACACCGGGTCGCCGTCAAGATCGCGGGCAATGTCGCCGCGATGGCTGGTGACAAAGCGTTCGAGTTCGTTCTTGTCCGCAGCCGAAATCCAGCGGCAGACCGAAAACCGCGCCATTTCAAAACTCACCGGCAGGCCGTATTCCGCCGACAACCGTTCCTTCAGCACGTCAAGCTGCAGCGCGCCGACCACGCCGACAATCGCCGGCGAGCCGTCTTCGGGCGAGAACAACTGCACCACGCCTTCCTCGGCCATCTGCTGCAGCGCTTCCTTCAGCTTTTTCGCCTTCATCGCATCCTCGAGCCTGACCCGGCGCAGGATTTCCGGCGCAAAGTTAGGCACCCCCTGAAACACCAAGGCCTCGCCCTCGGTCAGCGTGTCGCCGATTCGAAGCGTGCCGTGATTGGGAATGCCGACCACGTCGCCGGCATAGGCCGTGTCGGCAATCTGCCGCTGCGAGGCAAAGAAGAACTGCGGGGCCGACAGGCTCAGCGGCTTGCCGGTGCGCGCCAGACGCGCCTTCATGCCGCGCTCCAGCGTGCCCGAACAGACCCGCACGAAGGCGATCCGGTCTCGGTGATTGGGGTCCATGTTTGCCTGGATCTTGAACACGAAGGCCGTCATCTTCGGATCGGTGGCTTCCACCGTCCGCGTGTCGGCAACCTGCGCCCGCGGCGGCGGCGCCAGTTCGCCCAGCGCATTGATCAGGTCGCGCACGCCGAAATTTTTCAGCGCCGAGCCGAAATAGACCGGCGTCAGATGTCCCTCGCGAAAACTTTCGAGATCAAACGGCTTGCAGGCTTCCACCGCCAGGCTCGCCTCCTCGATGAATGTCGCCCGCTCGTTCTCCG
Organism: Hoeflea sp. IMCC20628; assembly: GCF_001011155.1. Lineage (NCBI taxonomy): Bacteria > Pseudomonadati > Pseudomonadota > Alphaproteobacteria > Hyphomicrobiales > Rhizobiaceae > Hoeflea > Hoeflea sp. IMCC20628. The sequence continues at coordinate 4,025,474 of NZ_CP011479.1, read as the reverse complement.
GCAACAGCCCTGCCACCTGGTCCGATTCCGGCCCGTTCACCGGCGTCAGCTCGGTTTCCTTGTCCGATCCGCGGATCGCCGATTTCGCCAGATGATAGGTTCCCGAAAACGATCTGCCCTGACCGATCGGCCAGGTCATCGGCGCGCAATCCAGCGCCAGCTTCTGCTCGACCTCATCAAGCAGCTCGAACGGATTGAGCGCCTCGCGGTCCATCTTGTTGATGAAGGTGATGATCGGAATGTCGCGGAGCCGGCAGACCTCGAACAGCTTCAGCGTCCGTGGCTCGATGCCCTTGGCCGCATCGATCACCATCACCGCCGCATCCACCGCCGTCAGCGTCCGGTAGGTGTCATCGGCAAAGTCCTCATGCCCCGGCGTATCGAGCAGATTGAACACATGCCCGCCATACTCGAACGTCATCACCGAGGTGACCACCGAGATGCCCCGCTCGCGCTCGATCTTCATCCAGTCGGAGCGGGTCTGGATCCGGTCCTTCTTGGCTTTCACCTCGCCCGCGAGCTGGATGGCGCCGCCGAACAGCAAAAGCTTCTCGGTCAGCGTCGTCTTGCCGGCGTCCGGGTGCGAGATGATGGCGAAGGTGCGACGGCGGCCGACCTCCTCGGCAAGTGTATCGGGCATCGGTGGCGAATTCCTGTTGATGGCGCTGCCTTCTAACCGCTTGCCGCCCGCCATGCAATTGACCTTGGCCTGCCAAGGGTAAAAGCTCGCGCTATGATAAAGCCCGTTTCCCCTCTAGCGCCCGCCCCAGAGTCCGCCCCGGAGCTCAAGATTGTGCGCCTGCCGCATGGCCAAGGCCTCGATTTGCCGGCCTATGAGACCCCGGGTTCCGCCGGCATGGATCTGCGCGCCGCCGTCGAGGACAACGCGCCGCTGACGCTTGCACCCGGCGGCCGTTTTGCCGTGCCCACCGGCCTGATCATGGAAATCCCTTTTGGCTTTGAAGGCCAGGTCCGGCCGCGCTCCGGGCTGGCGCTCAAATCCGGCATCACCTGCCTCAACACGCCAGGCACCATCGACAGCGATTACCGCGGCGAGGTCAAGGTGATCCTCGCCAATCTCGGCGCCGAGCCCTTCACCGTCAGCCGCGGCATGCGCATCGCCCAGCTGGTCATCGCCCCGGTGGTGCAGGCCCGGCTGGTTCTCGAAGACACTCTCAGCCAGACCGCCCGCGGCGCCGGTGGTTTTGGCTCGACCGGCGCCAAATGAGCAACGTTCTCACCGTCATTGACATGCACACCGGCGGCGAGCCGTTGCGTATTGTCACTGGTGGTTACCCGGATTTGCCCAAGGGCACGATCCTCGAAAAGCGTGCTTTTGTCCGAGACAATCTCGATCATTTGCGCAAGATCCTGATGTTCGAGCCGCGCGGCCACGCGGACATGTATGGCGCGCTGCTGGTCGAGCCGGATCTGCCCGGCGCCGATCTGGCGGTGCTGTTCATGCACAATGAGGGCTATTCCACCATGTGCGGCCACGCCATCGTGGCGCTTGGCCGCTACGCGGTGGATCAGGGCCTGGTGCCGCCCGGCAAACATGTGACCGTCGTCAACATCGAATGCCCCTGCGGTCTGGTCCGTGCTGAAGTTGCCATGCGCGACGGCAAAGCCACCGAGGTCAGCTTCGAAAGCGTGCCGTCGTTCCTGTTTGCCCGCGACAAGGCGCTCACTCTTGGCAATTGGGGCAAGGTCAGTTTCGATATCGCCTATGGCGGTGCGTTTTACGCGCTGGCCGACGCCCGCCAGTTCGGGCTGAAATTCGGCCGGGACCCGGTGGCAGGCTTTGTCGACGCCGCTGATGCGCTGACCCGGGAGATCCAGAAAACAATTCGGCTCAGCCATCCCGACGCCGATGATCTGGCTTTTCTCTACGGAACCATCCTCACCGATGGCCGCGATGCCTGGACGGACCAGCCGACCCGCAATGTTTGCGTCTTTGCCGATCGCCAGGTCGATCGCTCGCCCACCGGCTCCGGCGTTACCGCCCGGCTTGCCGCCATGCATGCCCGCGGCCAGATCGGCATCGGCCAGGAGCGGACATTTCAAAGCACCATCGGCAGCCGGTTTTCAGGCGCGGTGGCCTCGGTGACGAGCTGTGGCGCGCACGCCGCCATCACCGCGCGCGTCTCGGGCCGGGCGTTTTATTCCGGCAAGGCCGAGTTCACTGTCGAGGATGACGACCCGCTGGCTGCCGGATTTCTGGTGCGCTGAACCTGTCAATGGTTTTTACCGAAAAGAATTTCCACACCCTGATCCGGCCGAGGTATTATTTTGCGTCTGCGGTCAGCGCCGCTGAGCGCAATGACTGGCCTGGTTGCCGTGCCGCGTCTACAGTCACGGCAACCAACAAGGAGTTCTGTGATGTCCGAACATTCAGCTGAAACGCCCGGTCGCGGCCGGATCTACGATTCGATCATCGACACCGTCGGCAACACGCCGATTGTCCGGCTCTCCAAGCTGGCGGCGGCCGATGGCGTCAAAGCCGAGCTTCTGGCCAAGCTCGAATTTTTCAATCCGCTCGCCTCGGTCAAGGACCGGATCGGCGTCGCCATGATCGAGACGCTGGAAGCCGAAGGCCGGATTGCGCCGGGCAAGACCACATTGATCGAGCCGACATCGGGCAACACCGGCATCGCGCTGGCCTTCGCCGCCGCCGCCAAGGGCTACCGCTTGATCCTGACCATGCCGGAAACCATGTCGGTCGAACGCCGCAAAATGCTCGCCCTTCTCGGCGCTGAGTTGGTGTTGACCGAAGGCCCCAAGGGCATGAAGGGCGCCATCGCCAAGGCCGAAGAACTGCTCGGCGAAATCGCTGACTCGGTGATGCCGCAGCAATTCGAAAACGCTGCCAATCCGGAGATCCACCGCAAGACCACCGCAGAGGAAATCTGGAACGACACCAAGGGCGGCATCGATATTCTGGTCTCCGGCATCGGCACAGGCGGCACCATCACCGGCGTCGGCCAGGTGCTCAAAGTCAGGAAACCCGGGGTGCAGATCGTCGCCGTCGAACCGGCCGATTCCCCGGTGCTGTCGGGCGGCAATCCCGGACCGCACAAGATCCAGGGCATCGGCGCGGGGTTTGCCCCGGCTGTTCTTGATACCAAGATCTATGACGAGGTCGTCAAGGTGACCAATGACGATGCTTTCGAGATGGCCCGCCGGGTGGCGAAACTGGAAGGCCTTCCTGTCGGCATATCCTCAGGCGCAGCACTTGCTGCCGCCGTCAAGATTGGTCAGCGCAGCGAGAATTCAGGCAAACAGATCGTCGTCATCATCCCGTCCTTTGCTGAACGCTATCTCTCGACGGCATTGTTTGACGGTCTGGGCTGAGGCGCAATTCTGACGGCACTGGGATTAATCGCGCTTTCGTGTTGTGAGCGGGCGGCTGCATGGCGGGTTGCTCACCATTGTCAGTTTACGCTGCCTGCGACACCCGTTCTGCTGAAATCCGGTAGGAGATCGCCTCTGCGAGGTGGATCCGTCCGACCGTTTCGGCAGCGTCGAGGTCGGCCAGAGTCCGGGCCACCTTGAGAATGCGGCGATAGGCGCGGGCCGAAAACCGCATCTTTTCCGCCGCGTCGCTGAGCAGCGCCTGTCCGCCGGCATCGGGCTGGGCCACCTGTTCGACCAGCGATGTCGAGCATTGCGAATTGGTGCGGATATCGGGCCGGCCAAGCTCGCGGTAGCGGGTCTGCTGCATAGTCTGCGCCGCCGCGACACGGGCCGCCACGTCGGCGCTTTGCTCTGCCGGCTGCGGCCGGATCAGGTCTTGGGCAGTCACCGCAGGCACATCGATGCGGATATCGATCCGGTCCATCAGCGGACCGGAAATGCGGCCCTGATAATCCGCCTGGCAGCGTGGCCCGCGGGCGCAGGAATGTCCCGGTTCGCCGGCCATGCCGCAGCGGCACGGGTTCATCGCCGCGATCAGCTGAATATTGGCGGGGTAGCTGACCCGGTGATTGGCCCGGGCAATGACGCTCTCGCCGTTTTCCAGCGGCTGCCTCAGCGAATCGAGCACCTGCGGCGTGAACTCGGGGAACTCGTCGAGAAACAGGATGCCGTTGTGCGCCAGCGACACCTCGCCGGGCCGGGCGCGCAAGCCGCCGCCGACCATCGCCGCCATCGAGGCCGAATGATGCGGCGCGCGGAACGGCCGCCGGTCGGACAATTTGCCGCCCGCCAGTTGCCCGGCGATAGAATGGATCATCGAGACTTCGAGAAGTTCGGGCGGGGACAGTGGTGGCAGGATCGACGGCAATCGCGCTGCCAGCATCGATTTGCCGGACCCCGGAGGTCCAACCATGATCAGATTGTGCCCGCCGGCCGCAGCCACCTCGATCGCCCGCTTGGCGGTTTCCTGTCCCTTGATATCTGACAGGTCCGGCATGTTGGCGGGTGCTGCCCGCATTGCCGGCACCGGGCGTGAGAGCACTTGCGTGCCGCGGAAATGATTGGCGATGGCAATCAGCGAGCGGGGTGCCAGAATGTCGATCTCTTCGCCGGCCCAGGCCGCTTCCGGTCCGCTATCTGCCGGACAGATCAGGCCCTTGCCAAGCGCATTGGCGCCGATTGCCGCGGGCAGGGCGCCTGCGACGCTGGCGATGGTGCCATCAAGCGAGAGTTCACCCAGCACCACATAGCCGTCAAGCGCATCGCCGGGGATAGCACCCAGCGCTGCCATGAGTCCGAGCGCGATCGGCAAATCGAAATGCGACCCTTCCTTGGGCAGATCTGCAGGCGCCAGATTGACGGTGACTTTCTTGGCGGGCAGCGCCAGACCGGAGGCATGAAGTGCGGCCTGTACCCGCTCGCGGCTTTCGGCAACTGCCTTGTCGGGCAGCCCGACGATATGCATGTTGACCTTGCCCGGCGCGATCATCACCTGAACGTCGACCGGCACCGCTTCGATACCCTGGAATGAAACCGTGCTGACCCGCGCAACCATGCTCCTGCCCCTTCCAATCTGCGTGGCGGGCTTCAGTGCATGCCCGTCATGCGCAATCACGGCTGAAGTGAAACATGATATGCAGAATAAAACAAGAACAATAAGGAAACAATTACACCATTAAGGCGAGCATAGTTGTATCGAGTTGTGCGACAGGAACATTGCCGGGCACCCCCGCTCCTGTCATTTTTTCACCGCGACAGACGAGGATTGCCATGCCGTTGTTTGGCAGGACCACCAGAATGGCCTTTTTGGAAGACGGAGAGCATCTCTTCGTCATCGATCTCACCTACATGACGCCGCTTGAAAACTTCGATCCGCTGGTCGCGCCGCATTTTGCTTTCATCGAGCGCGTTTACGCATCAGGCCGGTTGCTGACGTCAGGCGCAAAAGTTCCGCGCACCGGTGGAGTCATCATTGCTCGCGGCCGGTCGATTGACGACATCGAAGTGTTGATCAAGGACGATCCCTTCCACTCAGCCGGAGTGGCGGATTACAAGATCACCGAATTCCGCCCCGGCAATGTGGCGGCCGCACTGAAGTGATCCGGCGTTCCGGGCTGCGTCCTGCTATGAGCGTTTGGATTCCACGGCATCCCAGAACAATGCCGCCACATCCGGTCCGCCAAAGTTCTTGATTTCGCGAAGGCCGGTCGGCGAGGTGACGTTGATCTCGGTCATCAGGTCGCCGATGATGTCGATGCCGACCAGGATGAAGCCGCGTTCCTTCAGCGAAGGGCCGATGCGGGCGCAGATTTCCTGCTCGCGCGGTGTTAGTTCGCTATGCTCGGCGCGGCCGCCCGCGTGCATGTTGGAGCGCGCATCCGTCTCCGCCGGCACTCGGTTGATCGCGCCGACGGGCTCGCCGTCAATCAGGATGATGCGCTTGTCTCCTGCCCGCACCGACGGCAGGTATTCCTGCGCGATGAACGGCTCGCGGTACATCTGGGCAAACATTTCCAGAAGCGAGGCGAGATTGCGGTCGTCGGGCTTGATGTGGAACACGCCGGCGCCGCCATTGCCGTAAAGCGGCTTGAGGATCATGTCGCCGACCTCGGCGCGGAAGGCGTTGATCGTCGCCGGGTCGCGGGAAATCAGGGTCTTTGGCATCAGGTCGGGAAATTCGGTGACGAAGATCTTCTCTGGCGAATTGCGCACCCAGGCCGGATCATTGACCACCAGTGTCCTGGGGTGAACCCGCTCCAGCAGATGCGTCGACGTGATGTAGGCCATGTCGAATGGCGGATCCTGCCGCAAGAGCACCACATCCATGTCGGCCAGATTGATCTTTTCCTGCGGCCCGAGGTCGAAATGGTCGCCCTCGACATCACGCAGGATCATCGGCTCTGCTACCGCCTCGATCTTGCCGTCGCGCATCGACAGCTGGTCCGGCGTGTAGTGAAACAGCTTATAGCCGCGGTTTTGTGCCTCCAGCGACATGGCGAAGGTGGAATCGCCGGCAATCTTGATCGAGCGCACATGGTCCATCTGAACCGCGACATTCTTGATCTTGCTCATGGATAGGGTGTCTCCGCCAATCTGATGGCTCTCACATAGGGCGTGGGTGGGGGGGATTGCAACGGGGGAGTGGCAGATTTGGAGATGGGACTTGGTCGCAGCGGGCGGGAAGCGGCCGTTAGAGCATCGCAGTCTCCACCAACAGATCGGGGCCCGAAGGCCCCGATTGTATTTCAGTCGTTTCGGCGTTGGCCGATCTTACTGCCAGCTCTTGACCAGTTCGTCGTAGTTGACAGTCATCGGCTGTTCTTTTTCGTTTTCGATCTTCAGCTGTGGAGCGAGGTTGCCCTTCGAGACGGCATCCGCGTTCCAGTATTCCAGATCGTGCTCTTCGGCGAGCTTGGGACCGATGTCGCCCTGAACGCCGGAGCGTTCGATGCGGGACATGACCTTTTCCTGCTCTTCGCACAGCGAATCCATAGCTGCCTGGGCAGTCTTGGCGCCTGACGAAGCGTCACCGATTGCCTGCCACCAGAGCTGAGCCAGCTTCGGATAGTCAGGCACGTTGGTGCCGGTCGGCGACCACTGGACCCGGGCCGGAGACCGGTAGAACTCGACCAGACCGCCAAGATCCTTGGCGCGATCGGTGAAGCTCTGGTCCTGGATCGTCGATTCACGCGCGAAGGTCAGGCCAACCTGGCTCTTCTTCACATCGACGGTCTTGGAGGTGACGAACTGCGCATAGAGCCATGCGGCCTTGGCGCGGTCTTCGGGGGTGGACTTCATCAGCGTCCATGAGCCCACGTCCTGATAGCCGAGCTTCATGCCGTCTTTCCAGTAAACGCCATGCGGGGAGGGTGCCATACGCCATTTCGGCGTGCCATCCTCGTTGACCACCGGCAGGCCGGGCTTGACCGAATCCGCGGTAAAGGCGGTGTACCAGAAGATCTGCTGGGCGATATTGCCCTGGGCAGGAACCGGACCGGCTTCGCCGAAGGTCATGCCCTGGGCTTCCGGCGGTGCATAGGCTGCGAGCCAGTCGAGGTACTTCTGGATCGAATAGACAGAAGCAGGGCCGTTGGTGTCGCCACCGCGCGCAACGCAGGAGCCGACCGGACGCGAATTCTCGTCCACCTTGATGCCCCATTCATCAACAGGAACGCCGTTCGGGATGCCCTTGTCGCCATTGCCGGCCATCGACAGCCAGGCATCGGTGAAGCGCCAGCCGAGTGACGGGTCCTTCTTGCCGTAGTCCATGTGGCCATAGACCTTCTTGCCGTCGATTTCGCGACCGGTGAAGAATTCGGCGATGTCCTCATAGGCAGACCAGTTCACCGGAACGCCAAGATCGTAGCCGTATTTTTCCTTGAAATCGGCCATGTTCTTTTCGTCGTTGAACCAGTCATACCGGAACCAGTAAAGATTGGCGAACTGCTGGTCGGGAAGCTGGTAGAGCTTGCCGTCCGGAGCCGTGGTGAACGAAGTTCCGATGAAGTCCTCGATGTCGAGATCCGGATTGGTGACATCCTTGCCTTCACCGGCCATCCAGTCGGTCAGGTTGCGAACCTGCTGGTAGCGCCAGTGCGTGCCGATGAGATCGGAATCGTTGACATAGGCGTCGTAGATGTTCTCGCCGGTCTGCATCTGGGTCTGCAGCTTTTCAACCACATCGCCTTCGCCGATCAGGTCGTGCGTGACCTTGATGCCGGTAATTGCCTCGAACGCTGCAGCCAGCGTCTTGGATTCATATTCATGGGTGGTGAGCGTCTCGGATGCGACCTTGATCTCCATGCCGGCAAACGGCTGTGCAGCATCGATGAACCACTGCATTTCGGCTTCCTGGGCAGCACGATCAAGCGTCGAGACGTCGCCGATTTCAGCATCAAGGAAGCTCTTGGCCTCCTCCATGCCTGCTTGTGCCGCACCAGCGCTGAGCACCAGCGCCATGGCCACGGATGAAAGTAAAAGATGTTTCCGCATTGCAGTTTCCTCCCGACTTGCGAAAACGGAAACGGCGGAATTGCCGCTTCCGGTATTCAAACCCTAGACCCAGCGGAACACGCCGACGGCGTAGACCACGGACAGGGCAAGAGCCCACCACAGGTTCGGACCGACAAGTCCGAGCCAGGCGAGATTGATGAACGCCGAACCAAGCAGCGAAACGAACAGACGGTCGCCGCGGGTGGTCTCAAAGCGCAAAATTCCAACCCGCGGCGAACCGCCGGGCACAAAGTATTCCCACACGCCCATGCCGGCGAGCAGCAGGAAGATGACGATGAAGAAGGTTGCCGTAGGCCCGGTCCAGGCCATCCAGGAAAGATCCATGACGTAACCTCCTCAGACCCGGCCCAGGGCAAAGCCCTTGGCGATGTAGTTGCGGACAAACCAGATCACCAGCGCGCCCGGAATGATGGTCAGTACACCGGCTGCGGCCAGCACACCCCAGTCCATGCCTGAGGCAGAGACCGTGCGGGTCATGGTGGCGGCGATCGGCTTGGCGTCGGTGACAGTCAGCGTGCGGGCGATCAGCAGTTCGACCCAGGAGAACATGAAGCAGAAGAACGCCGCCACGCCGATGCCGCTCGCAATCAGCGGGGTGAATATCTTGATGAAGAAGCGCGGGAACGAATAGCCGTCGATATAGGCGGTCTCGTCGATTTCCTTGGGCACGCCCGACATGAAGCCTTCAAGAATCCAGATCGCCAGTGGTACATTGAACAGGCAGTGGGCAATGGCCACCGCGATATGAGTGTCGATCAGTCCGAAAGCGGAATAGAGCTGGAAGAACGGCAGTGCGAACACAGCCGGCGGCGCCATGCGGTTGGTCAGCAGCCAGAAGAACAGGTGCTTGTCGCCCAGGAACCGGTAGCGCGAGAACGCATAGGCTGCAGGCAGCGCCACCGCGACCGAGATCACCATGTTCATCACCACATAGATGATCGAATTGATGTAGCCATTGTACCAGGCCGGATCGGTGAAGATGACCTTGTAATTGGCAATCGTCGGATCCCGCGGCCACAGCGAAAAGGCGCCGAGGATCTCGGTGTTGGTCTTGAAGCTCATGTTCATGAGCCAGTAGATCGGCAACATCAACAGGAAGATGTAGATCACCGGAACCAGGAAAGAGAAGCGCGCAATCGCGTTGGAGCGTTGCGTCCGCCGCGCCATGGCGGCTGTGGCGTCGAGACTGGTCTGCGAGGTGGCGTTGCTGGAAATTGTCATGGTTCGCTCTCCCTCAGCCCTTGGCGTCGTTGGTGATCATCACGGTGTAGAAAACCCATGACAGCAGCAGGATGATGAGGAAGTAGATCAGCGACATCGCCGCTGCCGGCCCGACATCGAACTGGCCGATGGCGGTCTTGACCAGATCGATCGACAGGAAGGTGGTGGCGTTGCCCGGACCACCGCCGGTGACGACGAAGGGCTCGGTGTAGATCATGAAGCTGTCCATGAAGCGGAGCAGCACGGCGATCAGCAGCACCCGGTTCATTTTCGGCAGCTGGATATAGCGGAACACCGACCAGCGCGAGGCACCGTCGATCTTGGCTGCCTGGTAATAGGCGTCCGGGATCGACACCAGTCCGGCATAGCACAGCAGCACCACCAGGCTGGTCCAGTGCCAGACATCCATGGTGATCACCGTAACCCAGGCATCGAACGGATCGCTGACGTAATTGTAGTCAAAACCGAGCGCGTTGAGCGTGTAGCCGAGCAGGCCGATGTCGACCCGGCCGAACACCTGCCAGATGGTACCGACGACGTTCCACGGAATCAGCAGCGGCAGCGACATGAACACCAGGCAGAACGGCACGCCCAGCCCCTTGCGCGGCATGTTGAGCGCGATGAAGATGCCGAGCGGGACTTCGATCAACAGGATGATGCCGGAGAATAAAAGGTTGCGTAAAAGCGCGTCATGAAAGCGGGACGACGACAGCACATCGGAAAACCACTCGGTGCCGGCCCAGAAGAACTGGTTGTTGCCAAACGTGTCCTGCACCGAATAATTGACCACGGTCATCAGCGGGATCACCGCCGAAAATGCCACCAGCAGCAGCATCGGCAGTACCATGAACCAGGCCTTGTTGTTCCAGGTCTTGTCCATCTCAGCCTCCCAGCTTTACGCGCCAGTCGTCGGCGTAAATGTTGATTCCGGCGGGGTCGAAAGTGACATGCGGATCGGCGGGCACCGACGAATCCTCATCCAGTACGATCGCAAGCTCGTGGCCCTCGATCATGGCGCGCACGATCTTGTGCCGCCCGATGTCCTCGACCATCCGCACGCTGATTGGCATGCCTGTGGTGCCGAGCTGCACAAACTCAGGACGGATGCCTAACTCGGTGCGCTTGCCGTCGGTCAGGCTAGCTGCGCCGGGCAGAGTGATCGATTGCTGCCCCAGCTGTGCACGCGCACCGTCGAGTGCGACCGGCAGCACATTCATGCCCGGCGAGCCGATGAAGTAGCCGACGAAGGTGTGGCTCGGGTATTCGAACAATTCCTGCGGCGTGCCGATCTGGACGATCTCGCCGCCATACATCACCACCACCTTGTCGGCGAAGGTCAGTGCCTCGGTCTGGTCGTGGGTGACATAGACCATGGTGTGGCCGAAGCGGCGATGCAGAAGCTTGAGCTGCGAGCGCAGCTGCCATTTCATGTGCGGATCGATCACCGTCAGCGGCTCATCAAACAGGATGGCGTTGACATCGGCGCGTACCAGGCCGCGACCGAGCGAGATCTTCTGCTTGAGATCGGCTGTCAGGCCGCGCGCCTTGCGATTGGCGATGTCGCCGAGATCGATCATCTCCAGCACTTCGGCGACCCGGCGCTGGACGTCGGCTTCGGCCATGCCGCGATTGCGTAAGGGGAAGGCCAGATTGTCGGCCACGGTCATGGTGTCGTAGACGACCGGGAACTGAAACACCTGGGCGATGTTGCGTTCTTCCGGCTGCAGCCCGGTGACGTCCTTGCCATCGAACAGGATCTTGCCTTCGGACGGTGTCAGCAGGCCTGAAATGATATTGAGCAGCGTGGTCTTGCCGCAGCCCGAGGGCCCGAGCAGCGCATAGGCACCGCCGTCATCCCAGGAGTGATGCACTTCGCGCAGCGCATAGTCTTCGTCGCGCGTCGGGTTTGCCATGTAGGCGTGGCGGATATGGTCGAGATCAATGCGGGCCATGGTGTTTCCTCATGCTCCCGCTGGTTGGGCGCGAACCGTGCGCCCGTCGCGATCAAACACCAGCAGGTGAGCCGTATCGAGATGCACGTCCATCATCTCGCCCGCGTCGATGTCGTGGATGCCCTTGGTCAGCATCACCCATCGCTGGTCTTCATGAATAAGATGAACATAGCTTTCCGATCCGGTGATTTCGGTCACCATCACTTCAGCTGACAGCGGTGTCGTGCCTGCACCGGCAACAGGCGAGAGATTGTGCGGACGGAAACCCAGCGTGCAGGGGCCGTCGGCAAGATGCGAAAGTGCGGCCGGAACCGGGATGTCGCGCACGCCCTGCTTGATGAAATTGCCCTGTTTCTTCTCCATTGGAAGCAGGTTCATCGGCGGATCGGAGAATGTCTGCGCCGTCACCAGATCCACCGGATCGCGGAACACATCGACCGTCGGCCCGAACTGGGTGATACGGCCTTCGCTCAACGTCGCCGTGTCGCCGCCCAGCAGCAATGCCTCGGACGGTTCGGTGGTGGCGTAAACGAAGATCGCGCCCGATTCCGAGAAAATCTTCGGCAGTTCGGCGCGCAATTCCTCGCGCAACTTGTAATCGAGATTGGCCAACGGCTCATCGAGCAGCACCAGGCCAGCCTTCTTGACGATGGCCCGCGCCAGCGCCGTGCGCTGCTGTTGCCCGCCCGACAGATTGAGTGGCATGCGTTGCAGATAGGGGCCCAGCCGCAACAGGTCCGAGGCGCGGGCCACTTCGCGCTCGATCGTCGCCTTGTCGGCGCCGGAGATGCGAAGCGGCGAGGCGATGTTTTCATAGACCGTCATCGCCGGGTAATTGATGAATTGCTGGTAGACCATGGCGACGTTGCGCTTTTGCACCGCCTGACCGGTCACATCCTGTCCATCACTCAGCACGCGTCCGCGTGTCGGGCGGTCGAGGCCGGCCATGATCCGCATAAGGCTGGTCTTGCCCGACAAGGTTGGGCCCAGCAGCACGTTCAGCGTACCACTTTCCAGCCGCAGCGAAACGTCACTGATATGCGCTTCCCCGTTGTAAACCTTGGAGACGTTGTCCAGTTCCAGCATGTAGAAGAAGCCCTCCCAAGCCTCGCCTCCAGATTGCAGAGCCACCACAATTGTCTGGCCGTCCACAATGCTCGCCGCAGGTGAGTATGCACCCGCATTCCCGAATTCGATGAAGATAAAAGGAACCTTAACCGAATGTCAAACGAAAATAAATGAAACCAAAATGGGATTTGAGCTGAGTCCGGTGCATCGGCTTCATCCACCTCCGAGATGTCTGCAGCGTCGGAAAAATCTTCGATTGGGAGGAGCAGAACTCGGCCATTTTGCCGCTCGTACCCTGCCTGCTTGGGCTGAAGGTGATTACGCCATTTCGTACGGCGTGGTTCGAAGCGGGTTCCATCTCAAACGCATCCGGGAAGTGCCCCGGCGAACATCAGGACTGTCGTGCTGGACCTGATTTTCCGGCTGACGAAGGGGTATCCCGCCGCCGCAATGCACCGGCTGCGTAAGGGACTGACAGGGATCTCGCAGCACCACGAAAGACGCGCCTCAACGGTCTTTCTGCAAAGCAGGCGGGGTATCTGATGCCCCGCCTGCAATTGTCATTCTCAACACATTATTCAGCTGGAAGCCGGAGCGTTGCCAGATCGGTTCCGACGACGATATTCCCTTCAAAGCCGGCACCCTTTGCAGCATCGGCATAGTCGGCCTGTGTCAGTCCGCCGCCCGGAACTTTGTAGGGCCCCTGGTTCTTGGCGCCCAGAGGCGGGATCAGATGGGTCAGCATCAAATGCTTGACGCCTGCGCGCTGCGACATCGCGCCGAGATCGGAGGCCGTGGCCTGACGGTAAAATACCGGCGGCGGAAAGCCGCTGTCCTTGTCCGGTCCCATCACCGGATGGATGGTCGAGTGCACCACCACATCAGCGTCCTTGGCCAGAGTTTCGACTGAGGCCGATGTGGACGAGTCCCGCGGTGGGGCGGGCAGATCATTGCCGGCGTCTCCGCCGATGACGACGCTGCCTGCAGGCGTGTCGACCCGGTAGGACGCATGCCCGGCGATATGGCGTGAGGTGACCGCTGAGACGACCACGTCGCCCGAACGCCAGACCTCCTGGCCTTCTGCCGTTCCATCAAAGGTGCTGACGTTCAGCAATTCGGCAGGTCCGCCCGGCAGTCGCTTCGGATTTTCGGCCAGACGCTGGGCTATCTCGCCCGAGGCTATGTAGGAATCTCCCAGATGCGTTGCGAGATTGGCGCAACTGGCCACGTGGCCCGGCTTGGCCTCGACATCCGCACTGCAGACGAGATCGACTTTCGGTCCCGCCGATCCGAAATGCCATCGGACCTGCACCAGATCGGCAAGTCCGTCGGTGTGATCGGAATGGATATGGGTCAGGAATACGGCGTTGATCTTGCCGACGGGCACGTTGAGCTTCGACAATTGCTGAAGGGTGCCGCGCCCGGCATCAAACTGCAGCATCACGTCCGAACATTTGTTGGCATCATCGCCATAGCGGACAAGCGTGCCTGCGCCTGCCTGTCCATTGAACACCGGAGGGCCGCCCTGCGTGCCGGTCAGAGTGACCTCGAGACATGGAGCCGCATTTGCCCCGATCCCGCCTGCCATCAGTTCAACCCACACGCCGACTACGCCCAAGATATGCCTAGGTAACAACATCATATTCCTCCCATTCGTTCGACCGGATGAAGTGCCGGACAGGCTAATTTTACCTATGCGGAAGAAATAATCGATAAAAAGTTTCAATATGCATTTTTGCCGAGTTTATTTGGGGGGACGGGCAGGCCGGGCGGTGGGCCTTGAAGTAGGCCGCCACGACACCGCCGCTAAAACACATGCTAGAGGTTGGCGCCCTGGATGCTGCCAAATGGCAGCGAACCGTGGATTTCTGTCTCGAGAATGAACCCCGCACAGTTGGGCCAGGTCTCTACCGTTGGATCGCAGACACATGACCAGCCTGCACTTGCCGCCTTCTGGCGCTAACGCCGCCCAAGCACCTTGCAAAGCCGGTCGATGGTGCTTCTGACTTCGGGCAGGTGGCGATCATCCTGATGCGTGACGATCCAGCGGTCGTGCGACAGTTCGGGGATGGTGCCGCCCGTCTGCCTGAGCGTTTTCTGGCGGTCGCCGATGAATGTCGGCAGCAGGGCGATGCCCTTGCCGGCAAGCGCTAGATCGAGGCTGTTGCGCGGGGCGTTGACCTCACAGACGGCGTCGGTGCCGATCATCTTGTCGAGCCATCGCGCCGAGGGTGTGTCGGCCATCACCTTGATCCAGCGGTCCGGGGCGCCGGCCTTCGCATAAGGCGCAAATTCGACACGCGACAGCGCGCGCCCGGCAAGGCTGGTATCGGTCGGGCGCGCGTTGCGGATTCCGATGGCAACCTCGCGGCGGGCTATGTTCAAGGCGGATTCGGCCGAGATGAAACGGAGCCGGATATCTGCCGGGGCGCCGGTGATCTCGTCCAGATTGTCGAGCAGGACCAGCGTGGTCCATGTGCCGGCTGAAACCTTGATCAACGGCCGCTCGGCCTCGCCCGGTGTGGCCGTCAGCCTGGTGATGCGGGTCTCTATCTGGCTCAGTTCCTCAACCAGTTGGCGCGCTTCGGCCGTCATCTCGTAGCCGCGCTCGTGCCGGATGAACAATTCCCGACCGAGAGACCGTTCTAGCGCCAACATGCGCCGCCCTAGTGTCGCGGCGCTGCGCCCGGTCGCTCGCGCTGCCGGCGACAGCCCGCCTTCGCGCGCCACCGCGAGAAACAGACGAAGGTCGCCCCAGTCTGCGTTCGTTTCATTCATGAAAAGATCCGTTCAAACTGTTTCATTCCGTGCGGTCCAACCAGCCACTAAGTTGGCAGCAGGTCAAGCCCGTCGCGTGGCCACATCCTTTCAGGGGAGGCGGATCATGCTGATACTCAGGAACACCAGAAGAACCGGCGAGTGTCCGTTTCCGCAGGCCAGACCGGCCCAAGCGCTGCGAGAAGAGGACGCCTTCATGGAGCTGCATGGCGGAGCAGGCGCCCGGCTGATTTACCTGATTGTGGACTGGGTGGCATCCGGTATCGGTGCGGCAGGAAGGACGTTTTATCGCATGTCCCCCTGGCAGCAACAGCCTGACGTCCAAGCGCAGATCCCTCGCCAACAGGCAGACCTAAAACGCATCCTCAAGATGCACCGGCCACCTCCACGGGCTCACCACCACAATATCATGCCGCCATGAGAGCCGGGCGGAGTCCTTTTGCCGGCTGATGAACAATTCTCCGGCCGCCGCGATGCGCCTTTGTGCCGGATAGCTCACGGCATCAACGCCCAAGGCCAGCTCGCGGCGCGCCTTGACTTCGACGAAGGCAATCAGATCGCCCTTGCGCGCCACCAGATCGATTTCGCCCACCGGAGTGCGGTAGCGCATGGCGGCTATCCGGTAGCCCTTGAGCATCAGGGCAAGCGCCGCAAACCACTCGGCGCGGCGGCCCTTGCGCTCGGAGCGGCGCTTGCTGTTGAGTCTGTCATCCGAACTCACGCCTCATCCTTTCAATCCGGATTTTTTGCAGCGAGATCCTTCATGTCGAGCAGCCGCTGATACAGATCCTTGCGCGGCACCCCGGTCAAACGGGCGGCTTCGGTCGCCGCCTTGCCGGCAGGCAGATCGGCTGCAAGCTTGGCCAGCAGCACATCGACATCGTCTTCAGACGGCAAGGGCGTCGAGCCGGGGCCGATCGCCAGCACGATCTCGCCGCGCACATTCTCGTCTTCATACTGTGCGGCAAGCTCGCCCAGCGTACCGCGCCGGATCTCTTCATAGGCCTTGGTCAGTTCCCGGCACACGGCAGCGGGCCGGTCCGTGCCGAGAACGTCGGCTGCGGATTTCAGGCAGGCCGCCAGCCGGTTCGGGCTTTCGAAGAACATCATCGTCGCTTCGGTCGTGGCGAAACTTGCCAGCCGGTCGCGCCGCGCCTTGTCCTTGGATGGCAGGAATCCGGCAAACAGGAACGCATCACTGGGCAGGCCCGAGGCTACAAGTGCGGCCATCGGCGCCGAGGCGCCAGGGATCGGGATCACCGGCACGCCTGCCTCGATCGCGGTCTGTGAGAGCCTGTAGCCCGGGTCGGAGATCAGCGGTGTGCCCGCATCGGAAATCAGCGCAACGCTTTTCCCGGCTTCCAGCGCTTCCATCAGCTTCGGTCCGACACGCTCCGCATTGTGTTCGTGATAGGCGTAAGGACGGGTGGCGATGCCGTAGCGAGTGAGTAGCACCCGGCTGACACGCGTATCCTCACAGGCGATGAGGTCAGCGCCGGCCAGCGTTTCCAGACCGCGGATGGTCATGTCGCCCAGATTGCCGATGGGTGTGGAGACCAGATAAAGCCCCGGCGCCACCGGCCGCGCCGCGATGTCGTGCACACCGATGCGAAATGTCCGCACGGGCTCGGCGGCAGCAACTTGCTGGCTTTCGGCATTGCTTGAAGCTTTTGATGTCTTGCGCGTCATTTTCGCTCCGCTCGGATCGGGGCATCCGGAAGTACCACCCGTTGGCCAGAATGTGTTTAGGCAGAAACTTGCCTGTTGGCCACACCAGTGGTGCGATCCTGACAGGAACGGCTGAAAATCGGCGGGAGCCGTCACCATGCAGGTCTGCGCCGATCTTGGGAAACGAAGAAGGTGGCAGCCTGCTGGCCACCACCTTTGTCTCTGCAAGCCTGACCTGCGGTTTAGTGCGCGATGCCGACGAATTTGACGTGCATCTTGCCGCTATAGGCATTCATCGTTGCCTGGAAGATGCCGTGGCCCTTTTTGGCGCGGTAGCTGTAGGAGGTGCCCTTGCAATCAAAGGCCTTGACCGATTTGTAGCCACTCCACCGCAGTTTCTGCTTTCCCACGTTGCAAGACTGCTTGGCACGGTTGACCTTGACCACCTCGTTGCGGCGCTGGCTGCGGTGATCGCGAAGCTCATCCTTGGTTCTGTGGTCGCGAACATCCGGAGCCCGGTGATCACGCGCAATCACCTTGCTGCGGTGGTCCCGTTGCGTGCTGGAAGCGGCTTCGGCTGAGCTGGCAAAGCCGGAGGCCAGAATGCTGACGGCGGCGGCGGCGATGAGTGCTTTGTTGAACATGATCTTGTTTCCTTGGGTGCGTTGGTCGGGTCTGTCTGTTGTTCGATGACCCAACCTAGGCAACCGCATTTCAACCCAGCCTGAACGCCCGGTTCATTTTCAGTTCACACCGAAAGACAAGCGACGGGGCGGGGCCGGGAAATGGCATAGACAGGCGCCCTGACCTCTATCCGTCTGCCCGATCCAGGCTCTTGAACCTGTCCGCGCGCAGTTTTCAAAGTCTGGAAAGATGTGAGAGGGAAAGCAGGAATAGCTCTGCGTCCTGGATGGTTCGTCATTACGTCAATGCAGAGAGCAAGTTTCGTTGTCTCCTGTTTGGCCAGACGGCCTCTGACCGTAACATTGTCCTGTTGATCGCACGATGATTTGGCCCGTTCCGAAATCGCCGTTATCCGCTGGACTTGATCGGCCTGATTGAAACTCTGAATACATGCACTGGAACAGTAATTTAACACTCACTTCGTAAAGTCGCCCAAAGAACGCGATAGATTCCTGCGAAAATCAAGACAACGGCTGATCAAAGTGTTGATACCATTGTATTCCCGCATCAAGCATCTCGTGTCCGTTCCCGGTGGCAACGATGACCTGCTCAAGGCCCAGTTTGAGGTGTTCTCAAATCAGGTCCCGTTGATGTATTGCATTGTACTGATAAATTCCTGGGTGCTGGCAATCACATTTTACGCCACCGCACCGCTATGGCTTTCGATCTATGTCCCGGTCGGGTTTTCAGTGGTCTGTGGTGCGCGCATTGCCAGCTGGTGGCGATCAAGACACATTGTTCCAACAGCCGAATCTGCCCGCAAGGCGCTGATGCGCACCAACGGATTCGCATTTTTGCTCTGCGTCATCCTGACATCCTGGGCTACGTCGCTGTATCCCTACGGCGATGCCTATATGCAAGGCAACATCGCCTTTTTCATCGCCATAACGGGAGTTGGCGTCATTGTCTGTTTGCAGCAGATGCCGTCGGCTGCCTTTATCGCCGCCTTTGCCATCAATGCCGCCTTCATCGCCTGTTTCTGCCTCTCGGGCATCACGTCTTTTGTCGGCATGGCGGTCAATTCCCTGCTCGTATCAATCGCCATGTTGATGGTGGTGCGAGTGCAGTTCCGCTATTTTTCCGGCGCTGTCAGCGCTCGATCCAGACTGGAAGCGGTGAACATGGAAAATGCCCGTCTGGCCAAAATCGACAGTCTGACCGGGCTTGCCAATCGCCGCCAGTTCTTTGCTCACCTTGAAGAGACATTTTCAAAAGCGGAAAGCAGGCGCCTCGCTGTCGGCGTCCTCGACCTCGATGGCTTCAAGCCAATCAATGACCTTTATGGACACATGGTTGGCGACGAGCTTCTTGTCGAAGTTGGATTGCGACTGGCGGCACTTGCCGATGAGACAATCCATGTCTCCCGGCTTGGCGGGGATGAATTTGCCCTGACCGTAATGGATTGCCCCGGCGACGACGAGTTGCTGGCGTTGGGTGAACGGGTTTGTGCCGCCTTGCGCATCCCGTTCAATCTTGCCGATGCGACAGTGCAGATTTCCGGATCGATAGGCTTTGCAGTCTTCCCCGAGCTGGCATGCAGTGCCAAGCAGCTCTACGAGCGCGCAGACTATGCACTCTATCAAAGCAAGCGCTCCAGCCGTGGCCATGCATTGCTGTTTTCCGATTTCCATATTGTCGAAATCGAGAAAAACGTCCAGATCGAACAGGCGTTGAGCCAGGCTGATCTCGAGGCCGAGATGACGGTGGTTTTCCAGCCAATCATTGACGTGCAAACTCAGCAGACGCGCGCTTTCGAGGCACTGGCGCGCTGGACCAGCCCGGAGGTCGGCAATGTGTCACCGGGGCTCTTCATTCCGGTTGCAGAGCGGATCGGCCTGGTGAACACACTCACATGTGTGTTGCTCAGAAAGGCGCTCACTGCCGCCGCCAGTTGGCCGGAGAACATCGGGCTTTCCTTCAATCTGTCGACTCATGACATCAGTTCATCCGACAGCATTGCAATCATTGTCGGGATCATCATGTCGAGCGGCGTCGACCCCAGGCGCCTTGATCTGGAGATCACCGAGACCGCGGTGATGTATGATTTCAACCAGGCCAAGGCGGGAATTGAAATATTCAAACGGCTCGGTTGCGGCATAGCGCTTGATGATTTCGGAACCGGTTATTCCAACCTGAGCCAGCTTCACGCTTTGCCTTTGACCAAAATCAAGATTGACCGCAGCTTTGTGACCGATCTGGATCAGAATCCAGCAAGCTACAAGATCGTCAAATCCCTGCTTGCGCTCAGCTCCGACATGGGGCTGGGCTGCGTCATTGAAGGGGTTGAAACCAAGCAGGAACTGGCTGCGGTGAAACAGCTCGGCGGACGGTTGGTACAGGGGTACTATTTTTCGCCCCCGGTATCTCAAATCGAAGCCGAGAAATTTCTTCCCGATCCCAGCCGGGTGCAAAAAGCCGGATAGGCTACTTACAGCGCCGCGCATCCAATTGGATGCGCAAAGGACTCCGTAACCCTCCTCAGAACGCCAGGTCGGCGACCACCGCGTCAAGCACCAGCATGCCCTGCGGCGTGCAGCGGATACGGTCGGGCGTCATCTTTTCGATCATGCCGTGGTGAATGAGGAATTCAGTGCGGTCCGGATCAAGCCCGCGGCCTGACAATGCCTGCCAGCGCTTGAGATCAATGCCTTCGCGCAATCTCAGCCCCATCAGCAGCAATTCATCGGCCTGTTCGGACAGGCTGAGTTCGCTGGTCTCGACCATGCCGTGCCCATTTTGCGCCACCAGCTCCAGCCATTTTTCCGGCATGCGTTCGGTGGCCGTGGCGATCTTACCGGCGCTCGTTGTCAGCCGTCCATGCGCACCGGGACCAATCCCGACATAATCGCCATAGCGCCAATAGGTCAGGTTATGCCGGCTTTCGGCGCCGGGCTGGGCATGGTTTGAGACTTCATAGGCAGGCATGCCGTGGTCTTCGCAGACGCTGCGGGTCAGCTCATAGAGTTCCGCAGACAATTCGCCATCCGGCACGATCAGCTTGCCGGCCTTGTGCAACCCGTAAAACGGCGTGCCTTCCTCGATCGTCAGCTGATACAGCGACAAATGATCGGCGGCGAGCGATATGGCTTCCTTGAGCTCCAGCGCCCAGGTCTGCGCCGTTTGGTCGGGTCGGGCGTAGATCAGGTCAAACGACATGCGCGGAAAGATGTCGCGCGCCAGACCAATGGCTTTCAGCGCGTCGGCGCGGTCATGCAGCCGACCCAGTCGCTTGAGATCGGGATCATTGAGCGCCTGCACGCCCATCGACACGCGGTTGACGCCGGCTTCGCGGTAGCCACGGAAGCGGCCCGCCTCGACGCTCGACGGATTGGCTTCCAGCGTGATCTCGATCCCGTCGGGCACCATCCAAGCTGCGCGCACCGCGTCCAGAATGGCTGCCACTGTGTCAGGCGCCATCAGCGATGGTGTGCCGCCGCCGAAAAACATGCTTGTGACTACGCGCGGCCCGGAAATCTCGCGCATCGCCGCGATCTCCTGGCTGAATGCCCGGATATAGGCCTGCTGGTCGACGCCGGCATGGCGGACATGGCTGTTGAAATCGCAATAGGGGCATTTTGCGGCGCAGAACGGCCAATGCAGATAAACCCCGAAACCGGGCTTGCCGGTGTCGGGAGCGATTGCGTCGGTGAGCAGGGAAGCCGCGCTCACGTGGCCGGTACGCCGAGGCATTGCTCCGCAAACAGTTTAAACGCCTTCGCGCGGTGTGAAAGCGCGGTCGCCTGACCGGGCTTCCAGCCGTGCTTTTCCTCGGCCGGCATCTCGCCGAATGTCCGTGTGTGGCCATCAGGACGGAACACAGGATCGTAGCCGAAACCGAGGCTGCCGCGTGGCGGCCAGACCAGAACGCCCGGTGCTTCGCCACGATAGAAGCTGACTTCGCCTTCGGGCGTGGCCAGGCACAGCACACTGACAAACCGCCCGGTGCGTTTTGCCTCAGTGTCGGCACCGCGGGCCTTGAGTGCATCTTCGACCTTTTGCATGGCGACCATGAAATCGCGGCTGCCATCATCAAGCGTCGCCCAGTCGGCGGTGTAGACGCCAGGGGCGCCGTCCAGTGCATCCACCATCAGCCCGGAATCATCCGACAGCGCGATCAGGCCCGAGGCTTTTGCCGAAGCAAGCGCCTTGGTCGCGGCATTGGCCTCAAACGTGTCGCCGGTTTCCTCAGGCTCGGCCAGGCCCAGTTCAGCCGCCGAGGTGACCTCGACGCCAAACGGGCCGCACAGATCGCGGAATTCGGAGATCTTGCCGGCGTTGTGGCTGGCGACCAGGATCTTGGTGAGCGTCAGGTTGGACATGGTGAATTACAGCGGTCCGGAGACCGTCGCCTTCTGCATGGCGACCAGATCGGCAATGCCGTTCTTGGCCAGTTCCAGCAGTTCCAGAAGCTGGTCCTGCGTAAACGGTTCGGCCTCGGCCGTGCCCTGGATTTCGACAATGCCGCCAGAGCCGGTCATGACGAAATTGGCGTCGGTCTCGGCTGCCGAATCCTCGAGATAGTCAAGATCAATCACCGGCTGCGAGGCGAAGATGCCGCAAGACACGGCGGCGACATGATCCTTGAGCACCCGTTCGACCTTGATCATCGAGCGTTCTTCCATCCACTTCAGGCAATCATGCAGCGCAATCCATGCGCCGGTGATGGCTGCCGTTCTGGTGCCGCCATCGGCCTGGATGACATCGCAATCGACTGTGATCTGGCGTTCGCCGAGCGCTTCGAGATTGACGACAGCACGCAGCGAGCGTCCGATCAGGCGCTGGATTTCGAGCGTCCGGCCACCCTGCTTGCCCGAGGTGGCTTCGCGGCGCATGCGGTCGCCGGTCGAGCGCGGCAACATGCCGTATTCGGCTGTGACCCAGCCCTTGCCGCCATTGCGCAACCACGGTGGAACCCGCTCTTCGAGACTGGCGGTGCACAGCACATGGGTGTCGCCGAATTTGACCAGGCAGGAGCCCTCGGCATGCTTGGATACGTTGCGGTCAAAGCTGACTGCCCGCATCTTGTCTAACTTCCGGCCTGATGGACGCATCATGTCTCTCCTGATTCCAATATTGCCGCCTTCTATCGGCGCGGACGCCATCATGCAAAGAAAAACCGCCTGCAACAGAGGCTGCGTGCGCCCCCGGCTCAGGCTCTCGCTTTGCATTACCCCTTTCGTGCGGGCGCTCAACCCCCTATGTTCTACGTAAAGGCAGCGCCAGAGGCAGCCTTGAGGACACGGTTATGACCATGAACACGCCATCCATATCGACGGACCTTTCCGGAGCGCTTGATGAGCGCTCGCGGGAGATTTTTCGCGCGCTTGTGGAAAGCTATATGGAATCGGGTGATCCGCTCGGCTCACGCAGCCTGTCGCGGATGCTGCCGATGGCCCTGTCCCCGGCATCAATCCGCAATGTCATGAGTGATCTTGAGGATCTCGGGCTGATTTATGCGCCGCATATCAGCGCCGGACGGTTGCCAACGCATAAGGGCCTGCGTTTTTTTGTCGATGCCTTCATGCAGGTTGGCGACCTGCAGCCTGACATGCGCGAGACGATCGAGCGTCAGGTGCGCTCTGAAGACACGAGCAGACCGGTGGAAACACTTCTCACCGAGGCGAGCCAGATGCTGTCGGGCATGACCCGCGGCGCTGGCCTGGTGATTGCTGCCAAGCAGGATGCCACCATCCGCCACATCGAGTTCATCCGGCTTGATCCGAAGCGGGCGCTTGTGGTGCTGGTCGGCGGCAATGACCAGGTCGAAAACCGGGTCATGGAGCTGCCGGACGGGGTCACCGCCGGGCAATTGACCGAAGCGTCGAATTTTCTCAACGCCCATCTCGTTGGCCGCACCATCGGCGAAGTGCGCAGCGAACTGGAGCGGATCACCGACGAGGTGCGCTCCGCGCTTGATGTCTTGTCGCGTGATCTGGTCGAGCGCGGCCTGGCTGTCTGGGCCGGAACCCGTGAGGGCGCCGGTGCTGCGCGGCTGATCGTACGTGGACGCGGCAATCTGCTTGAAGGTCTGTCAGCGGGCGAAGAACTCGACCGGCTCCGGCTGCTGTTTGACGAACTGGAGCGCAAGGAGAGCCTGATAGAGCTGATGACGCTTGCCGAAGAGGGGTCCGGCGTCCGCATATTCATCGGTTCCGAGAACAAGCTGTTCTCGTTGTCGGGCTCGTCACTGATCGTCGCGCCCTGGCGTGATGGCGACGACAAGGTGGTCGGCGCGGTCGGCATCATCGGGCCAACCCGGCTCAACTATGCGCGTATCGTCCCGATGGTCGATTATACCGCGCAACTGGTGTCGCGGCTGACGCGCAAATAGCTCCGTGCAAAAATGCAGCAAAATAACCGCGCTATTGCGGGTTAGATCACCCTCGCGGCGGCGCAGGCCTTGATTTTTGCTGCCCGAACTTTCATATGCGGTGCACCTTCTCAATATGATAAAGAACAGTCAGGACACGCACACCATGAGCGATGAAAGCCAGGGCCACGAATACAACAAGCCACAGGCAGACGCCGCCCCGAAGGGTGAAGAGGCCGTCAATCCAGCGCAGGCACAGGAGCTTGACCCGGTAGAGGTGCTCAAGGCCGAAATCCTGGAACTCAGGGACCAGCGGCTGCGCATGGCGGCCGAGATGGAAAACCTGCGCCGCCGGACGGCCCGCGACGTCCGGGATGCGAAAAGCTACGCCATTTCCGGTTTTGCCCGCGATATGCTTCAGGTTTCCGACAATCTTCAGCGCGCGCTGGAAGCGGTGCCCGAACAGGTCGAGGGTGCTGCCGACAATGGCTTGAACAGCCTGGTCGAAGGCGTTGAATTGACCGAACGCGCCATGCTGGCAGCGCTTGAGCGCCATGGCGTTAGCAAGCTGGAGCCGAAGGGTCAGAAGTTCGACCCGAATTATCATCAGGCGATGTATGAAGTTCCGGACCCGAGCGTTGCCAACAACACCGTCGTCGAGGTGGTGCAGCCGGGCTATGTGATCGGCGAGCGTATGCTGCGTCCGGCCATGGTCGGCGTCGCCAAGGGTGGCCCGAAAGAGCTCGCACCTGAGCCTGGCGCCCCGGCCCAAGCTGAAAAAGACGCCTGAGATCAATCCTGCCGGGCTGTTGGGCTCAGTGGCGGACCGGAGAAAACGCCGATGACCCCGCTTGAAGGTCTTGATTACGCCGGTGTTGCGGTTTTTGCCGCCACCGGCGCGCTGGCCGCCTCGCGCAAGCAGCTCGACATGATCGGCTTTGTGTTTCTGGCGGCCGTGACCGGCATTGGCGGCGGCACTTTTCGCGATCTGGTGCTCGGAGCGACCCCGGTGTTCTGGGTTGAAAAGCCTGCCTATCTGCTGGTCTGTGCCGGAGTGGCGGTGATTGTCTACTTCACCGCCCATCTGGTCGAGTCGCGCTACCGGCTGTTGCTGTGGTTTGATGCCGTCGGCATGTCGGCCTATTCGGTGATGGGCGCTGCCAAGGGGCTGGCTGTTTCCGGATCGCCGGTCGTGGCACTTGTCACCGGCATGATGACTGCGACCATGGGCGGCATCCTGCGCGATCTTCTCGCGGGCGAACCTTCGGTGCTGATGCGTCCGGAAATCTATGTCTCCGCAGCCCTTGTCGGCGCCGGCGGCTTTGTTGCCGCCAGCCTGCTCGGAGCGCCGCTACTTGCCGCGTCCGCTGCGGGCGTCATCTTGGCTTTTGCCGTGCGTGGCGGCGCCATCCGCTACAACTGGGCATTCTCGCCCTACCGCTCACGCGCCGGCCGTCCACCTGAAGATGTGATGTAGCACCAGCCGCTGGGCCGGGATCAGATGATCCCGGCGTCGCGTGCCGCGTCAGCCAGTGAAAGCTGCAGCCTCGGGCCGATCTGCTGGATCACCAGCCCGGCTGCGAGACTGCCGAGCTTGCCGCATGTTTCCAGCGATTTGCCATTGGCATAGCCATGCAGGAAGCCCGCGGCATAGAGATCGCCGGCACCGGTGGTGTCGACCACTTCGTCGATGTCGATCGCATCAATGTCATGGCGCTCGTCGCCACGGACAATCACCGAACCATGCTCGGAACGGGTGATGGCAGCAAGCTTGCAGTCCTTGCGCAGCTGCGACACGGCGTGCTCGAAATTGTCGGTCTCGTAGAGCGATTTCACTTCATCGGAATTGGCGAACACGATGTCGATGGTGCCCGAGCGCATCAGCTCGAGAAACTCTTCGCGGTAGCGTCCGACGCAGAATGGATCCGACAGCGTCATCGACATTTCGCGGCCATGCTTGTGACCGATCTCGGCGCAGAGCCGGATGGCATCCTTGGCGCGGGGCGGGTCCCACAGATAGCCTTCGAAATAGGTGACCTTCGCGTCAGCCACCACATCGGATTCAATATCCTCGGGACCAAGTTCGACGCAGGCACCCAGATAGGTGTTCATCGAGCGTTCGCCATCGGGCGTCACGAAGATCATCGAACGTGCGGTCGGCGGGGTGCTTTCCAGCGGCCTGGTTTCGAAATGCACGCCCTGGGCGCGGATATCATGGCTGAAGATCTTGCCGAGCTGGTCTTCCGCAACTTTACCGAAATAGGCCGAGCGACTGCCAAAGCCGGCAATTCCGGCGGCTGTGTTGCCGGCGCTGCCGCCCGAGCTCTCGATTGCCGGTCCCATCTGCGAATACAGCAGTTCGGCACGATCGGCGTCGATCAGGTTCATTGCGCCCTTGATGATGTCGTTGTCGACGAGAAACGCGTCGTCGCAGCGGGCGATGATATCGACAATGGCATTGCCGATGCAAAGGACGTCAAACTTGCTCATGAGGACTCTTGTCAGTTGCGATAGAAGGGTTCACGGCCTTTCTAAAGGTTTTCGCCCGGATTGAAAGGCTGAGACCGGGACAAATCGGCCAGTGTTCGCTGGATAAAGGCCACCCTGTCCGTCACCGGAGCGCGCGGAACCTCGACGAGCGTGTAGCCAGCGGCCTCATAGGCAGCCACATTGGCCGCATGGTCACGAAGCGCGAACTCGAAACCATGCCGTCGGTCGGCGTCGGTCGTAAAAATTTCTTGCCATGGCGGGCAGACGAACACCGGCGTTTCAAATCTCCGCGCTGCTGCAGCCGCGGCCATTGCCTTTGGCACGGGTCGCCCGATCACTGCGCCATAGGCAATGGCTTCGAGAAAGCTCCGGTCAAAAAACACGATTGCATCCGTGGCATCCCCAGCCTGGTCGAATGTCGCGACCGACCGGACAAACAGCAGATCCATGAAGGCAGCCTGATCCAGCCAGGGAAGCGCCGTGCCTTGCGCGGCCAGTTGCTCGGCTACGATCGGCGTCCCACCTCCGGCACGGTGGCGTAGCTCTTAGCGCCAAGGGCTGAGATCAGCGTCGACTTGCCGCCGCCGGATGCGCCGGTGATGACGAATTTCGGCATGAGAGTTCCCGGTCTCAAAATATTGCGCGGTGGCCGGAGGCCTGCCTCACATCATCGGTTGAAGGCGATCCCGGCCTTTCAGTTTTTCCGCTGTTCCGACACCCGCCGTTTTAGTTCGTAAAGCGCTTCCAGCGCATCGCGCGGCGTCATCTCGTCGGGGTTGAGCGTGCTCAGAAGGGCATCGGATTCCGATGGTCCCTTGGCCGGTTTGGCCGGTTCCTTGCGCGCAGGCACCGCAAACAGCGGCAGATCGTCGACCAGCCGCGCTGCCGGGTTTTCGCGTTCGCTGGTTTCCAGCAGCTGCAGCACTTCGCGGGCGCGCGCCACCACCGCATCGGGCAGGCCGGCGAGCCGCGCCACCTGGATGCCGTAGGAGCGGTCGGCAGCACCGGGGCCGACCTCATGCAGGAACACCACTTCGCCCTGCCATTCCTTGACCTTCATGGTGGCGTTGGAAAGCCGCGGCAGTTTTTCCGACAGCGCAGTCAGCTCGTGAAAATGGGTGGCGAACAGACCGCGACTGCGGTTCTCCGCATGCAGATGCTCGACCGCTGCCCAGGCGATCGACAAGCCGTCGAATGTCGCTGTGCCACGGCCGATCTCATCGAGAATGACCAGCGAACGCGGGCTGGCCTGGTTGAGGATCGCTGCCGTCTCGACCATCTCGACCATGAAGGTCGAGCGCCCGCGCGCCAGATCGTCAGACGCGCCGACCCGGGAAAACAACCGGTCAACCGCACCGATATGGGCGCTGCCCGCCGGCACAAAGGACCCCATCTGCGCAAGAATCGCGATCAACGCATTCTGCCGCAGGAATGTCGATTTACCACCCATGTTGGGACCGGTCAGCAGCCAGATCGATCCGCCGTCGTCGCTGTCGCCGGGGGGCGACAGGTCGCAATCATTGGCGACAAACGGCTGTGCAGCCTGGCGCCGCAGTGCCTGCTCGACCACCGGATGCCGCCCGGCTACGATCTCGAAGGCAAGACTGTCATCGACCCGCGGCCGCGCATAGCCCTGCTCGCTGGCGAGTTCGGCCAGCGCTGCGGTCACATCGATCACCGACAGCGCATCCGCCGCGGCCTTGATCGCATCGGCATGGGTGACGACGAGCGCCACCAGATCCTCGAATGCTGCAAGTTCAATGGTCAGCGCTTCGCCGGCGGCATTGGCGATCCTTGTTTCAAGATCAGCCAGTTCGGTTGTGGTGAAGCGCATGGCATTGGCCATGGTCTGGCGATGAATGAACCGCGATTTGGCTTCGGGGCTGTCGGTCAGCGGACCAGCATTCAGTGCCGTCACCTCGATGAAATAGCCAAGCATGTTGTTGTGCTTGATTTTCAGCGAGCGCACGCCGGTCTCTTCGGCGTAGGACAGTTGCAAGCCGGCAATCACTCGGCGCGACTGGTCGCGCAAGGCCCTCAGCTCATCAAGCTCGGCGGAAAATCCCGCCCGGACAAAACCGCCATCGCGCTTGAGCAGCGGCAGTTCATCATGCAGCGTTTGTGTCAGCCGTTCACCGATCTCGCCGGGAAGCGCGCGCAGGGTTTCGAGTGCTGTGGAAAGCTGCTCGGGCGCATCGCCGGAGGCAAACAGCGCGGCGATATCCCTTGCTGCCTTCACACCGGTCAGGATTGCGCCCAGATCCCGCGGGCCGCCGCGGTTGAGCGCCAGCCGCGACAGCGCGCGCGGCATGTCGGAGACACCCTTGAGCGCGCGGCGCAGCGTGTCGGTCAGTGTCTGGTTGGCGATCAGATGGGAAACGCCGTCGAGACGGGCGTTGATGGCGTCCGGATCGGTCAGCGGCGCCATCAGCCATTCGCCGAGCTTGCGGCCGCCGCCGCCGGTAACAGTTCGGTCGATGGATTTGATCAGGCTGCCCTGCCGGTCGCCCGACAGCGTGCGCACCAGTTCGAGATTGGCCCGTGTTGCCGGATCGATGAACATCCGCGCGCCGTCGCGCTCGCGCTCGGGCCGGCCCAGCGGTGGCCGCTCGGAAATCTGGGTTTTTTCCACATAGGCGATCACTGCCGCCGCTGCCGCAAGCTCTGCCCGGCTGTAGCTGCCAAAACCATCGAGCGAGCCAACTTCGAAAAACCGGCTGATCCGGCCTTCGGCTGTGGCGCTGTCAAACAGCACGGCCGGTTGCGGCACCGCCACCCGGCCGATCTGGTCGATCAATGGCCGGAGTTCCGGGTCATGGAAGACGTTCTCCGCAAGGATCAGTTCACTCGGTTCAACCTGGGCTATGTCGGCCAGCAGCCGCGCCGCACGGCTTTCAGCGACATGAAAGGCGCCGGTGGAGATGTCGATCCAGGCCAAGCCATATTGGGCTTCCGCTGATCCCTTGATCCGCGCCAGAGCCATCAGGAAATTTGATTGCGACGGATCGAGCAGCTTGTCCTCGGTCAGCGTTCCCGGCGTCACCAGCCGGGTGACGTCGCGCCGCACAACCGATTTGGCGCCGCGTTTCTTGGCTTCCGCCGGGTCCTCGGTCTGCTCGCAGACGGCCACCCGGAATCCCAGCGAAATCAGTTTCTGCAGATAGTCGTCGGCCGCGTGGACAGGCACGCCGCACATCGGAATATCCTGCCCCAGATGCTGGCCACGCTTGGTCAGCGTGATGCCGAGCGCGCGCGACGCGTCAGCGGCATCCTCGAAGAACAGCTCGTAGAAATCGCCCATCCGGTAAAACAGCAGCGAATCCGGATTGTTGGCCTTGATCTCGATGAATTGCTCCATCATCGGCGTCGCCGTAGCGCGGCTTTCGGCTGTCGCGAGTTGGGCGGTCGTCAGTATGGCGGGGTTTAACGGAGATTCGGCGTTCAAGAGGAAATGCCTGCCTTGTTTTCAATCGTTTGCGATGTAAGCTCCACCGGATGCCCGGCTTTAAAGGCCGTGCCAACCACCCTAACGGTGGGATGAGGACAAAGACAACAGGTACGAGGCGCCATACACAAGGTCGCCCACAACGGGATGGATAATATGCCAGGGACGGACAAGACAGATCGCTCGATTTCAGCTGTGACCGATCAGGAGGCGCTGGATTTCCACGCCCGCGGACGGCCAGGCAAGCTTGAAATCAACCCGACGAAACCGATGGCGACGCAGCGCGACCTGTCGCTGGCCTATTCGCCCGGCGTAGCGGTGCCGGTCAAGGCAATCGCCGAGGATCCCTCCCGCGCCTATGATTACACGGCCAAGGGCAACATGGTGGCGGTGATCACCAATGGCACCGCCATTTTGGGAATGGGCAATCTCGGCGCACTTGCCTCCAAGCCGGTGATGGAAGGCAAGGCGGTGCTGTTCAAGCGCTTCGCCGATGTTGATTCCATTGATCTGGAAGTCGACACCGAAAATGTCGACGAATTCATCAACTGCGTGCGGTTTCTCGGCCCCAGCTTCGGCGGCATCAATCTCGAGGATATCAAGGCGCCGGATTGCTTCATCATCGAGCAACGGCTGCGCGAAATCATGGACATCCCGGTGTTTCATGACGACCAGCACGGCACCGCCATCATCGCTGTTGCCGGTCTGATCAATGCGCTGCACCTGACCGGCCGCGATCTCAAGACCACCAGGCTGGTCTGCAATGGTGCCGGTGCTGCGGCAATCGCCTGTGTTGAACTGGTCAAGGCGATGGGGTTCACACCCCAGAATATCACCCTGTGCGACACCAAGGGCGTGATTTACAAGGGCCGCACCGAAGGTATGAACCAGTGGAAATCAGGCCATGCGATAGAGACCAAGGCGCGCACGCTGGCTGACGCCATGGATGGCGCAGATATTGTCCTGGGTCTCTCCGCCAAAGGCGCGTTGACGCCGGAGATGGTCGCATCGATGGCGAAAAATCCGATCATTTTTGCCATGGCCAATCCGGATCCGGAAATCACGCCCGAGGAAGTCGCAGCGATCCGCAATGATGCGATCATGGCGACGGGCCGGTCGGACCATCCCAACCAGGTCAACAATGTTTTGTGCTTTCCCTATATATTTCGCGGCGCGCTGGATGTCCGGGCATCGACCATCAATGAGGACATGAAGATCGCCGCCGCCAACGCGCTGGCTGAGCTTGCTCGTGAAGACGTTCCCGACGATGTGGCAGCTGCCTACCAAGGTGTCCGGCCGCGCTTTGGCCCGCAATACATCATTCCGGTACCATTTGACCCGCGTCTGATCACGGCCATTCCGGTCGCCGTCGCCAAGGCGGCGATGGATTCGGGCGTGGCGCAGAAGCCGATCCTCAATCTCGAGCTCTATGCGCAGGAACTCTCAGCCCGGCGCGATCCGATCGCCTCCACCCTGCAACGGCTCTATGAGCGGGTCCGCCGCCATCCCAAGCGGGTGGTCTTTGCCGAGGGTGAGGAAGAACAGGTGATGCGCGCCGCTGTGTCCTATGTGAACCAGCGGCTCGGCACCGCCTGCCTTCTGGGCAGGGAGGAGCAAATGCGCGAAACCGCCAGGCTGGCAGGTATCGATCTCGACCGCTCCGGCATCGAACTGGTCAATGCCCGCGTCTCACGCCGGGTCGAGGCCTACACCGATTATCTCTATGCGCGGCTGCAGCGCAAAGGCTACCTGCATCGCGATTGCCAGCGCTTGATCAACACCGACCGCAACCATTTTGGCGCCTGCATGGTGGCGTTGGGTGATGCGGATGCTATGGTCACCGGCACCACCCGCAATTATTCCACAGCACTTGAAGACATTCGCCGCTGCGTCGACGTCAAACCCGGCCACCGGATGATCGGCGTTTCCCTGGCGCTGTGCCGTGGCCGCACCGTGTTTGTCGCCGACACCGCCGTTATCGACATGCCCAATTCCGAGGAACTGGCCGACATCGCCGAAGAGGCCGCCGGCATGGCGCGGCGTCTGGGCTATGAGCCGCGGGTGGCGATGCTGGCCTATTCCACATTTGGCCACCCGACCGGCGAACGCTCCGAGCGGGTGCGGGACGCGGTCAAGATTCTCGACAAGCGCCGGGTCGATTTCGAGTATGATGGCGAGATGGCCGCCGACGTGGCGCTCAACTCCAAGGTGTTGGAGCAATACCCGTTCTGTCGTCTGTCAGGCACCGCCAATGTGCTTGTGATGCCGGCATTTCACTCGGCCTCGATCTCGACCAAGATGCTGCAGGAACTCGGCGGCTCCACCGTCATCGGCCCGCTGCTGGTCGGCCTCGACAAGTCGATCCAGATCGTCTCGATGGGCGCCAAGGATTCCGACATCGTCAACATGGCGGCCATTGCTGCCTACAACGCGGCGAGCTGACGGCGGCAGCCGAACGCTGCGCAAATGTCCCGGGGCTCAGCTTTGCTGACCCCCGGTCTTTCAGCTGTCAGGCGGCGAACCGCGAGGCGTCGGCGCCATAGTGGTTGAGATAGCGGCCGTTGATCTGTTTGACCGGCAGCATCACCAGCACATCGGTGGTTTGAAATGCGGTGTCGACCACTGCTTCTCCGGAGACCACCGCGCCGACCCGGAGATAGCCCTTGACCAGTGGCGGCATGGCGGCAATGGCGGCGCGCGGGTTGATCGCTTCGGCGGGCATCATGTCCATCGACAAGCCGCGTCCGGCGATGGCGCGCACGTTCCACTCGTCATTGGCTGCCGCCGTCTGGTTGAGGAAGGACAACGCCAGTGCATGCGCATAGGGCCGGGCGCCAGGAAAGGAGGCACAGCCGAACATTGCATCGATGCCGTGGCCAAGCGCATAGGCCCAGGTGCCTTGCCACAGCGCTTCAAGCGTGCGGCGGATACGGTAGGTGCTCAGCACGCAGGAGCGGCCGAGTTCCAGAAACCGCTTGTCTGGCGTGCGGCTGACGAGATCCATCACGTCAAACTCGTTCTGCGAGTAAAACCCGTCATGGCGCGCCGCCACCTCCTGTCTGAGCAGACGGTAGGTACCGACGATCTGTTCTTCTGTCGAACCGGTCAGCGCCGTATCGAGCACCAGCAGATGATCGCAGTACCGGTCGACGCTGTCGAAATCGCGTTTCTGCAGCATGGCCTCAGCCGGAAGCTGCGCGCCCATCTCTTCGACGAAGACACGGTAGCGCAGCGCTTGCGCCGCTTCGATTTCGCTGCGTGTGGCGGCAAGCCTGACTTCGAGCGAGCCGATGCGACCGAGGATCCGGTCTTCAGGCTGGAATTTGGCAATCGGTGCAAGGAAGGGGCTGGTCATCGATCGTTGTACTTGCGTGTGCATGGATACTCTCCCGCTGGATGATGACCGGGTTCAACCATGATTCTGCGACATCCCGGTGACATTTGCCATCCAGCTTGTGCTCATTCCAAGGTAATTATGTGTCGCCGTCATTCGCAGCGCAACCGCCCAGGGCCCCAAGGCTACCTGCACCTCCTCGAAAATCCGCAACTATCATGCTGCCCGGTCGATCATTTGAGCACCATAACCCGAATCGGTTCTATCCGGTAGCGGTCTGTCTCTTGCGCGCGGTGACGGCTGCAAGCTGCAACAGCCATTGCGGGTCGACCGGCTTTTCAGCGTGCCCGTCTGCGCCCGCGGCCAGCAGGTCATCGCTGGTTGAGGCATGGCCGTCGGCTGACAGCACGATGATTGGCAACCGGGAGAGCTGGCTCGCGGCTTCCTCGGCGCGGATCTGCAATATGGCGCTGCGGCCATCAAGTTCCGGCATCGACAGGTCGGTGATGACGAGATCATAGCCGGCTGCGCCACCGGGGCGTTCCATCGCTTCGTCAACTAGCTTTCGGCCATTGTCGACAACAGTGACGCGGTGGCCCTGCCGGGCCAGGATCGAGCGCACCACCAGTGCGTTGACCGGGTCGTCTTCGGCCAGAAGAATATCCAGCGTCGGATTGTCCGAAGCGCGTTCGAGCACCACCGGCCGCATCTTGCAGCTCAACCGGTCCCGGTCGTCGCGGTCATCGCGGCGGGTCAGGACATTGATCAGCGAAGCTCGGCGCACCGGCCGCACGAGCCATGCATCAGCGGCGTGTCCGGAGTGACTGTCGAGATCACGGCTGTCTTCCGGCGCAATCACCAGCGTGCGTTCGATGGTGTCGGGCAGGTCGACCGGCGCTGCGGCCAGCAGACTGTCCGCACGGTCGGCAATCCGGCGGTCGACGACAATGTCGCTCAGCGTCGCGCCGGAGCGGTAGAGCCGCGTCAACGCCGTCATCATGGTCTCGGCATCGTCGGCTGTCTCGGCAATGCCGCCAAGATCCCGAATGGTCCACAAAAGTGCTGTCGAGACCGGGCCTCTGGGCGCGATCACCAGCACGGCGCGATCTTCAAGCGTCCCGCAAACCGGCTTGCTGGCTTCCGGAGTGGCAAGTTCCCTGATCGGCACGGTAAACTTGAACGTGCTGCCCTGGCCGGGTGCGGACGTGACGCCGATCTCGCCGCCCAGCGCTTCGACAATGCGCGCGGAAATCGACAGTCCCAGACCGGCTCCGCCCTGCTTGCGGGTCGGGCCGTTGTCGGCGCGCTCGAATTCGCTGAAGATGCGGGACTTGTCGGCATCCTTCAGGCCGGGACCGGTGTCGGAGACGATGAAGGCAAGATGGGTATCTTCACGCACCACCTCGACAAGCACTCCGCCTGTCTCGGTAAACTTGATCGCGTTTCCGACAAGATTGAACAGCACCTGGCGAAGCCGGCCGATATCGGATGTGATCCGGACTGGCGCTTCGGCAGCAATGTGGACGGCGATCTCGATGTCCTTTTCATGAGCGCGCGACGCCATCAACTCGCTGACGCCGTTCACCAGGTCTTCAAGGTCACCCTCTTCATGGCGCAGATGCAGCCGGCCGGCCTCGATCGAGGTCACATCGAGAAGGTCCTCGATCAGCGACAGCAGTGAATGGCCGGATTCGCGCGCAGTCTTCAGGTAGCTCGCCTGTTCCGGTGTCGTCTCGGTCTGTTCCAGCAAATGGGTCATGCCGAGTATGCCATTGAGCGGCGTACGGATTTCATGGCTGACGGTGGCCAGAAAACGGGATTTGGCGTGGTTGGCGGCCTCGGCCTTTTTCCGCGCTTCAACAAGCTCGGTTTCGGCCCGGCGCGCGGCCGTCACATTGCGGCCGATGCAATTGATGAACAGATCACCGGAGGACGGGTCGCGGGACGCGGTTTCGTGCCAGGTCCAGATGGTTTGCTCATCTCCGCCACCCAGCACCAGCTCGCGACCGCCGGTCTCATTGGTTGCTGTGAGCTTGATACCGGCCATGTCCAGCGTCAGTCCGACCGGATTGTCGCAGCCTGTCGCTTTGCGGAATGTCTGATTGGCATAGACGATGCGGCCGTCCAGATTGCAGGCAGTCACCATGTCGCCCAGCGCATCGAAGACGGTGGCCAGGTGACCGGAAAACTCACCCAGTTCCCAATTGCGATCGATATCGCGCTCGGCAAGAGCGGCCTTCTCGGCCATGGCGCGCGCCGGATGGGGCGAGACGGGCTTTGCAAGTGACCGTCGCAGCAAGGGCACAGCGGCAAACACCGCGATGCCAGCGACCGAGGCGAGCAACATCGCAGGCGCGTTGAAAGCAACAGATATTGCTGCGGCTGCCATTGCAGCCGACGCGGTAAACAGCGCGCGCGAAGCCGAATTTCGAGCCATTGCGTGGCCTTCAACGCTGGTTACCGAAGGCCGCGGCACGGGGTATCTCACCGCCGGAATGACCTGCGGAGAGTCAGAATGCCCCGCTGATGGCCGGTTGAGGGCCTGGTGCAGTGCGGATTGGAGTCGTCTCGGTTCAGTGCTCATAGGTCCGTCATTACCACGGACCCAGTGAGCAAAGGCTTCATCCAAAGCTTCAAATTTTAACGATCAGACGTCTCACTGTTTCATATTGACCACGACGCGACCGCGAACCTTGCCGTCGATGATCGAATGCGCCGCATCGACAATGCCGTCAAAGCCGATTTCGGTCGACAGTGCTTCGAGCTTGGCAATGTCGAGATCCTTGACCAGCCGCGACCAGGCTTCCTGCCGCAGCGCCAGCGGCGCCATCACCGAATCGATGCCGAGCAGCGACACGCCGCGCAGAATGAACGGCGCCACCGATCCGGGCAGGTCCATGCCCTGCGCCAGGCCGCAGGCCGTGACCGCGCCGCCATAGGAGGTCATCGACAGCACGTTGGCCAGCGTGTGACTGCCGACAGCGTCAACCGCACCGATCCAGCGTTCCTTGGCCAGCGGCTTGGCCGGACCAGAGAGTTCATCACGGTGAATGACTTCGGACGCGCCAAGGCTCTTGAGGAAGTCGGCCTCATCGGTGCGTCCGGTCGAGGCGATGACCTCGTAGCCGAGCTTGCCGAGCACCGCGATCGCCACGGTGCCGACGCCGCCATTGGCGCCGGTGACCACCACAGGACCACGTCCAGGGGTAATGCCGTGACGTTCGAGCGCCATCACCGACAGCATTGCCGTGTATCCGGCTGTGCCGATCGCCATCGCCGAGCGGCCATCCATGCCTTCGGGCATCGGGATCAGCCAATCGCCTTTCAGCCGCGCATAAGTGGCATAGGCTCCGGTGTGGACTTCGCCGACGCCAAAGCCGTTGAGGATCACCTTGTCGCCGGGGTTGAAGCGTTCGTTCTCTGAACTCACAACCGTTCCGGCGCAGTCGATGCCCGGTATCATCGGCCAGCGCCGCACCACCGGACCCTTGCCGGTGATGGCCAGTCCGTCCTTGTAATTGACGGTGGTCCACTCGACCTCGACGACAACGTCGCCGTCCATCAGATCATCGAGGCCTAGTTCTGTCACATTGACCGACATGACCTTGTTTTCATCGCGCGTGAGCAAAATGCCCTTGAAACGGTCTTGCATGGAAATTCCTCATTCTATGTTGGCTCAGACTGGCCCTGCTGCCCCGGAAGATCAAGGGTGATGCAGGACCGGTGCGGTTTCATTTCTGGGATTTGCGGTCTCTTACCGTGGCGATCAGCTCATCAAGTACGATCAGGCCCGCGCCGACGCTGATGAAGCTGTCGGCGAGATTGAAGATGGCAAAGGACCAGGTTGCGGTGTGAAACTGGATATAGTCGACAACATGGCCGTAAACCGCCCGATCGATAAGATTGCCCACCGCGCCGCCGATGATCAGGGCATAGCCGAGATGGGAAATGGTGCGCTCGGGCGGGGTTTTGCGCCAGAGATATGTGACGAAGACAATCACCAGCGCGGTCAGCGCAATCAGTGCGGTATCGGGCATTCCGCGCAGAAACGAGAAGGCGATGCCCTCGTTCCAAGTGCGGTAGAGTGCGAACATCGGAATCACCGGCACCGACTCGTGCAACGGAAGCCGGGTTTCCACCAGCCATTTGATCACCTGGTCGAGACCAACTGTGACTGCGACCAGTGTCAACATCGGGCCAACCCGGCTCAGTGGTGAAATCGTCACGGCGTCGCGTCTCCCAGATCGAGAAGATGCCGGCGCGCCTCAAACAGCATGACCCCGGTGGCAATCGCCAGATTGAGCGAATCCGCCCGACCGCTCTGTGGGATACGGGCGAGCTTGCCGCAGGCCTCAGCCAATGTATCCGGCAAACCTTGTTGCTCATTGCCCATCAACAGCACCACCGGCTGGTTTTGATAACCGATGGTGCGGTAATCGACGCTGCCCTTGAGATGGCTGCCTACCACCAGCGGCTTCGTCTTGCCCGACCAGGCCAGAAAATCCTTCTCCGAGATTCGGACCAGCGGCACGGCGAAAATCGATCCCATTGTGGCGCGCACGGTTTCGGTCGAAAACGGATCGACAGTGTCGCCGATCAACATGACGCCAGACGCGCCGGCTGCATCTGCTGTGCGGATGATGGTGCCAAGATTGCCCGGATCGCGAACTCTGTCGAGCGCCACCCAGGTGTCGTCGGGTTTGATCTTGACTGCACAGAGCGCCATAACCTGTTGCTCGAACACGGCAATGACGGCCTGCGGATTGTCGCGCCTTGTGATTGCAGTCAGCACTTTCTCGCTGACTTCCAGCACCAGCCCGCCGCGCGCAATCGTCAGCGCGGCGATCTTTTCGACCTGGTCCTTGCCGCGCTGCGCCTTGGCATAGATCAGCGTACGGATGCTCCAGCCCAGATCAATCGCGTCGATGACCAGCTTCAGCCCTTCGGCCAAAAACGTCCCGGTCTCGTCGCGATGCTTCTTCATCGAAAGTGCGCGGATGTCCTTGATGATCGGATTGGACAGGCTGGTGATGTCCTTGACCTGGCCAACCCGCGTGGTGTTTTCGTGATCACTCATTGCGGCAGCCACCTTGCAAACAGGGAGGTCGACAGCGCCCGGCAGTCGTCCGGATCGGCCTTGCCGCTCTCGCGGATGATCAGTTCACCGGATTCGACCCGGCCGCCGGCGCCGCGCATGGTCTCGCGCATCAATTCGTGGATGGCGTAGAACGAGGCCCGGATCGAATAGGCGGTCAGCACCAGTCCGACCGGTTTAGGGCTCAAAAGCTCGCGACAGATATCTAGCATCAGCGGCAGGTGCTCGAACAATTGCCAGACTTCGCCATTCGGACCGCGTCCGAATTTGGGCGGGTCGGTCAAGATGATGTCGTAGCGGTTGCCGCGGCGCTCCTCGCGGGCAATGAATTTCATCGCATCCTCGCAAATCCAGCGGATCGGCTTCTTGTCCAGCCCGGCCAGTGCCTGGTTTTCCCGGGCCCAGCCGATCGCCTTCTTCGAGGCATCGACATGGGTGACTTCGGCTCCCGCCTTGGCTGCCACCAGCGAGGCAACGCCGGTATAGCCAAACAGGTTGAGCACTTTCAGCGGCCGTTGGGCCGCCTCGATCTGCTCCGCCATCCAGCGCCAGTGGGCGATCTGTTCGGGAAACACCCCAACATGGCGGAACGAGGTCAGCCGGCCGTAGAAATCGACGCCGAGCAATTGCATCGGCCAGGTCTCCCCCAGCGGCACATTGGGAAACGCCCAGCGGCCGATGCCGTCCTCGTCGGTGTCGCCGGTAAACAGCGCGTCGGCCCTGTCCCAGACCCCGTCCGGCAAGCCGCGCGCCCACAGCGCCTGGGCTTCGGGGCGGACAATGCGCAGATCGCCATATTGCTCGAGCTTTTCGCCCTGTCCCGTGGCGTTGACGCCGGTGTCGAGAAGTTTGTAGCCGTCTTCATCGCCGGTCTCGAGGATCACCGGCGTGGATTGCTTGGGCAATGCTCCGGTGCGTGTGTTGAGCGGCCGGATCGGCGCCTGTGGCTGGGCCGGTTCGCGTTTGTCAAACACCGGTGCATTGTAGATCGGCTTGGACGGGGACTGTTTGCTCGATACCGGTTTGTGCGGTGCTGCAGCCGCCTCATGCGGCGCTTTTGCGCGGCTCGATTTCGGCCGTGATTTGGCAGACGGTTTGCCTGCCGGCGCGGCCTGCGGGCGCGTCGCATTGCCTGCCTGCTCGGGTCTACCGTCTCTCTGCCTGCTGTCCTTGGGTTTGCCATCCCCGGATCTGGGGGAACTGCCGCGTCGGGACTGTTGGGAGCGCTTGTCCGCCAAAGTGGAAGAATCCTGATCGATCTGGATGAGGCCGGGCCTAAACGGGCACTGGAGCCTGCGGTTTCACTGTGATCTGGACATAGCAACCCGATATCCACTTGGCAAAGCCGTTTTCGCTTTGCATACATAGGTGAAGCACAAACGAGGAGACATATCCATGGAAATGAACGGCGAAGAACGCATTGCCGCGCCGC
This sequence comes from Hoeflea sp. IMCC20628, assembly GCF_001011155.1. Classification (NCBI taxonomy): domain Bacteria; kingdom Pseudomonadati; phylum Pseudomonadota; class Alphaproteobacteria; order Hyphomicrobiales; family Rhizobiaceae; genus Hoeflea; species Hoeflea sp. IMCC20628. The sequence goes on along the minus strand of NZ_CP011479.1, from coordinate 3,985,570 downwards.
GTCAGCTGGTCTGGGAGGCGCTCAATGATCCCGATGTATTGCGTGAATGCATTCCGGGGTGTCAGTCGCTGGAAAAAAGCTCCGATACCGAGATGTCAGCCACCGTCAAGGTCAAGATCGGCCCGGTATCGGCCAAATTTGCCGGAGAAGTGACGCTGGAAAATATCAACGCGCCGGAAAGCTACACCATCGCCGGTGAAGGCAAGGGCGGTATCGCCGGCTTCGCCAAGGGTGGCGCCGATGTGAAGCTTGTCGAGGATGGCGTTGAAACCGTGCTCTCCTATGCCGTCAATGCCCAGGTCGGGGGCAAGGTCGCTCAGCTCGGGTCGCGGTTGATTGATTCAACATCCAAAAAACTCGCAGGCCAGTTCTTTACCAAATTCAACGAGGTGGTTAGCGCCAAGGCCGCGGGAGTTTAGGCCCGGCGGAGATTGGCTAAGGCTGAAAACCATCGTAGGGATCCGGCTTCATCACAAAGCCCGTTGTGCGACTTCCCGCTCAGTGGTCCGCCTCGCATAAGCTGTGATCCGCGAGCGTTTCGATCACCGCGCAATGCGCGATGGTATTCGCGTCACAGGCTGAAATGCGTTTCAATTCCCGTTCCAGCCGCCGCAGTTTTGCTATTCTTGCCCGAACATCCTCGAGCCGCCGGGCAGCCATGTTGTGCGCATCGTGGCATGGCTTCTCCGGATGCTGGCTGAGCTCCAGCAAGCCTTTGATGTTCTCGATGGAAAAGCCCAGTTCGCGCGAGTGGCGGATGAAGGACAGGCGTTTCAGCCCGTCTTTCGAATATCGCCGCTGATTGCCCTCAGAGCGTTCCGGGGCTTCGATCAACCCCATCTGCTCATAATAGCGAATGGTGGGAATTTTCACGCCGGTGCGCTTGGAAAGTTCTCCGATGGAAAACATTGAATTTACCTCTTGAACCTATAGCGACTAGAGGGGTTATATGTCGTGCCACTGATTAGGCAAGGACTATGACATGACAGACAGACCTTCATTGGAGATCCCCGCATGTGGCGCTGAAACGCAAGCCTGCGGCTGCTCCGGCAATCCGAGGTTTGACGGTATGGACGCCTCCTACAAACGCGTCTTGTGGACGGTGATCTTCATCAACGCCGCAATGTTCTTTGTCGAAATGTCGGCAGGCCGCTTGGCGGGCTCGCAAGCCTTGCAAGCCGATGCGCTCGACTTTCTCGGCGATGCGTTGACCTACGGTCTGAGCCTCGCGGTGATCGGCATGAGCCTCAAAATTCGCTCCACGGCGGCCTTGCTGAAAGGCTTCAGTCTGCTGGCAATGGGGCTCTGGGTTTTCGGGTCTACCGTCTATCAGATCCTCATTCTCGGCGTCCCCAGCGCCGAGATCATGGGATCTATCGGCCTGCTCGCGCTAATGGCAAATCTGGCCAGCGTGTTTCTGCTGATGCGCTACAAGGACGGCGATGCGAATGTGCGCTCCGTGTGGCTCTGCTCGCGCAATGACGCCATCGGCAACGTCGCCGTCATGATCGCAAGCGCTGCAGTCTGGCTCACCGCATCGGCATGGCCTGACTTGATCGTCGCAATTCTCATGGCCGGCCTGTTCCTGCGCTCGGCCCAACTCATTCTCGTTCAGGCCTGGAAGGAATATCGCTCCGGCGATGATCTGGGAGCTCTGGGAAGCCACGGTCATGACCATGCTCGCTGACTTGGAAAGGAGCCAAGCTCATGCCGGATCGGACATTGTGGTGACGGGGAGTGATGTGCTGGCAGGTCAAAAAAACGGACGCATGTCGCGGTCAAATGGATTTCTCTGAACGGCACTGTGCACCCATGCCTTCAAGGCGTTCCGCTGTTGAGTTCGGCCTCAATGATTTTCCTGACCTTGGCAGCTTTTTCGAAATGGTCGAACTTGTGGGTCGCGATCCACCATGTCGCTGCTTCCATCAGCAGGTCCGGAGTGTCGTTTTTGTTGGAGAAGAACGCATAGAAGGACAGGCCGACGCTGTCGCCTTTTCGAGCGATCTTTTCATCGCAGACCGCAATGGCTTTCTGCTGCAGTGACGTTCTCATGCCGGCCTCATTGTCCAGACCGTCCCCACAGCATGGTGCCAGGTCAGGACCTGTCAGCAGTCATGGGCGCCAGCAATGATGGGGTGGGGCAGCAGGACATGTCCGGAGCCGGGGCGCAGAAAGTCTCTGCTGCGCCATTTGGCCCGCGCTCAGGCAGCGTTGCGTTTGTTCGGTGCGGGCAGGGCTGCCGCGATTTCCTGGGCCTTGGCTTTCTGTTTGTCTGCTTCCGAATGCCATTTGACTGCTTCATTGGCATTGATGCGCGCCGTCTGGCGGTACTTGCCTTGCTTGAACCAGGTCGCCAGAGATCCGATGATCATGCCGATGATCAGGGCGGCAAACAAAAACACAAAAAATGGCAGCGTCAGCGACAGCACCGTATCCGCCGGATCAAACGGATTGAGCGCCAGCGTCACCGCTGTGCGGTTAGCCACCGACAGCATGATGAGGATGATGCCCAGGGGGACAAGGATTGCCAGTGCGATGATGCGCTTGATCATGTTTCCATTCTTTCTGATGTGGCGATGCGGTCTCAAACCCGTTCAGGCCGGTTCAGCCCCGATTCTGCTCCGCAACCACGGCGATGTCAGTCATCGCCGCCGGGGTTATCCGGATTGAGGCGCTCGCGCAATTCCTTGCCGGTCTTGAAGAACGGCACCCATTTCTCTTCAACGAACACCGGCTCGCCGGTGCGCGGATTGCGGCCCGAGCGCGGTGGACGGTTCTTCACCGAAAATGCCCCAAATCCGCGCAATTCGACCCGGTTGCCTTCAGACAGCGCTTCGGTGATCTCGTCAAGCACGGCGTTGACGATATTTTCGACATCCCGGTGATAGAGATGCGGGTTGCGTGCGGCAATCGCCTGAACCAGTTCTGATTTTATCATTCGAGTTCCCCTCCAGTCGCGCCGCGAGCTCAACTGAACACGCAAAGGCCGCTGATATTTCTTGGATGCTAAATGCCTGTTCTGCCCAATAAGTTCCACCTGGGCGCGCCTCTCTCAGTCACGCCTGGGTTGCCCTCCAACCTGCCAAACCGACACAAGACCGTCAAGGAACAACTTGCCGCCAGAAAGCCGGTCGATCTCGGTTGAGATCGTTGTCGGTATGCCCAGAAACTGTTGCAGCAAGCTCGTGGCACCGCTGCCCAACAGCAGGCCGGGCGAGTTTGTTTCCGGTTCCCAGTCAACAATTTCCAGTTTTTCATCAATGTCACGGGTCTTCAGGTAAGCGCGGATTTCCGCGTCACCGCCCAGCGCGTCGACAAGCCCGTTCTTCAGGCCCTGACGTCCGGTGAAGATCGAGCCGTCGGCAAGGGCGAGCACTTGCGCCCGGTCCATCTGGCGCTGGGTGGCGACCAAATCGACAAACCAGTCATAGCTGTCGAGCACCATGGAGCGGATCATTGCCTTGGCTTCCTCGCTGGTATCGTGGAACGGCGAGGGCTCGGCCTTCATCGGAGAGGATTTGATTTCCTCCATCCGGACGCCGATCTTGTCGAGCAATTCACGCAGCTGGGGATATTGGAAGATCACGCCGATGGAACCGACGATCGAACTTTCGCCCGCGACAATATGGTCGGTGGAGACGGCGATCATGTAGCCGGCCGAAGCCGCCAGTGTGTGAATGTCGGCGACCACCGGTTTTGACTTGCCGGCCCGCAAAAGCGCCTTGTGGATGCGCTCGCCGCCATAGGTCGTGCCGCCGGGTGAGGAGATGCGGATTACCAGCGCTTTTGCCGAGTCATTGTCCGCAGCCTCGTCAATCAGGTCGAGCATCTTTTGATCATCGGTAATGACGCCACTGATGTCGATGCGTGCGATATGATCGGCGCGCCGGCTGACGCCGTCAAAGCGCAATGCCAGGCCAGCCACCAGCGCGATTGCGACGATAACGGCAGTGATTCGCCAGAAACGAAGTTTGCGCCGGATCCGGCGGCGGTCGGCAAGGGTTTCCGGGTCAGTCACGAAGCAGTCTCCAATTCGATATGTCGCATGTCTTTGGCAGTGAACCCGCGGGTGATCCGGATCAAGTCTTGTTTTGCCTTTGAGGCTGAGGCATGGCAAACATAGCGCCTGCTTCGCAAAATCACCATATTGGCATGCGAAGCCGACCGCAACAGTCACGCGGCTTGCCAACCAGGCCACAGCCGACGCGGGGCTCAAGCCCTTTGGAATAGCAGGAGCGAATGACAACTTCGACGATGTCAGAATTGCCAGTTGACCGCAGTTACACCGGCCGGTCGCATGCCGAGTATCGGCGCGCCTTGGTGCATTCGCGGAACGTCAGGCTGCTCAAGATCCTGCTGCCGCTTTCCGCAGCGCTTGTGGTGGTGGCGTTTGTCGCGGTCTCCTGGATCGACTCGTTTTCCATTGAGGGCGTAGGGATCGAATCCGTCGCCTTCAAGGATGGCAAGCTGATCATGCAAAATCCGGTGATGAGCGGCCAGAGTTCGGACGCCCGGCCCTATACGATGCGCGCCTTGCGGGCGGTCCAGGATCTGACCACCACCGATGTCATCGTGCTTGAGGAAATCGTTGCCGATCTGCCCATCACCAACGGCGACACGGCTGTACTCAATGCCGCCAGCGGCATCTACAACCGGACGGCGCAGACGCTCAAATTCGACAAGGCTTTCACGATCACCAGCGAAGAAGGCATGTCGGCGGAAATGCAGTCGGCGGACATTGATTTGGCCAGTGGTGGCTTGGTCACCAAGGAGCGGGTTTCTATCAGTTCGCCAGAGGCCTCTGTGGTTGCGCAATCCATGGAGATGCAGGATAAGGGCCGCGTCATCATTTTTCAGGACAAGGTCCGCATGACAATAAAACCCTCGGCGTTGAAGTCGAGGGATGGAGCAGCGAACTGACATGGCGAAAAGCCCGATTTGTTTCATGACCATTGCCTGGCTTGTTCTCGCCGCCGGGCTGCTTGTTCCGTTGTCCGGCGCTTCGGCTCAAACCACCGAAAGCAAGATGTCCGGACTGGCCCTGTCCAATGACGAGCCAATCCAGATCGAAAGTGACGCGCTGATGATCGACGAGGAAACCAGCAAGGCCACCTTCACCGGTAACGTCAAGGTGGTGCAGGGTGAGATGACCCTTCAGGCTGGCGAAATGATCGTCAACTACGCCAAGAACGGCGGCTCGGTGTCCTCAGGCGCCGCTGAAATCCGCGAGATTGAATTGTATCGCAAGGTGCTGATCGTATCGGGCACGCAGACAGCCACGGCCGACACTGGCAATTTCAACATGGCTGACGAGATACTGGTGCTGACCGGCGACAAGGTTGTTCTCACCGATGGGGAGAACGTCTTCATCGGCTGCAAGCTGACGGTACAGATGAAAAATGGCCAGGCCAAGCTCGACAGTTGTGGCGGCCGCGTGATGATCCAGCTGGATCCAAAGTCGCGACCCAAGCAGTGACCCGCTCTCCCTTTACATTTCTCGGTGGCAAGACCGGGGACGATGCCAACATGCCGCCTCAGGCCGTAGAATCGCGCTATGACGGAACTCTGATCGCCCGCAATCTGACCAAGTCCTACAAGTCGCGCCGGGTGGTCGATGGCGTCTCGCTGGGTGTTCGCCGTGGCGAGGCTGTCGGGCTTCTGGGCCCCAACGGTGCTGGCAAAACCACCTGTTTTTACATGATTACCGGACTGGTGCCGGTGGATGCCGGCTCGATTGAAATCGATGGTCACGATGTTTCGGATCTTCCGATGTATCGCCGTGCCCGGCTCGGCGTTGGCTACCTGCCGCAGGAAGCCTCGATTTTTCGCGGCCTCAGCGTCGAGGCCAATATTCGCGCTGTTCTGGAAGTGGTTGAAAAAAACCGGACCAAGCGTGAAGAAAAACTCGACAGTCTGCTTGAGGAATTCCACATTTCGCATTTGCGCAAGGCGCCGTCGATTTCCTTGTCCGGCGGCGAGCGACGCAGGTTGGAAATCGCCCGGGCGCTGGCCTCTGATCCGACCTTCATGCTGCTCGATGAGCCTTTCGCCGGTGTTGACCCGATTGCAGTCTCCGATATTCAGGACCTTGTCCGGCATCTTACCCGCCGCGGCATCGGCGTGCTGATCACCGATCACAATGTGCGCGAAACCCTCGGCCTGATCGATCGCGCCTACATCATGAATGCCGGGGTGTTGCTGACCCATGGACGACCCTCCGAGATTGTGGCCCACCCTGAAGTGCGGCGGCTCTATCTTGGCGAGCAATTCTCGCTCTGAATCGGTAGCCGAGCCCGAACAGCAGACCAGTTCGCCGAGCGGGCATTTTTACCCTGTCATCAGCTCGCACTTGACCCGAAGGAAGAAAAAAGCAATTTTCGGGCCAGTTGGGCCGGATGAATGTCTTTGTGCGCGCCCTGGTTACTCAAGAGACGTGAAGCGGCTTTGTCGTCAACCGAATTTTGAGGTGGCATGATACATGATTTCCTCGGCCGCAATCGCGCCAGGGTGAAAGTCATGCCGTGTTTCAAGTTGTTACGGCAGCCATGGCGCGTCACATTGGACGCGGCGCGCACCGTAGCGGGGAGTTGTGCGTAGCCATGGCCTTGTCCGCCGGTCTTCAAATGCGTCAAAACCAGTCTCTGGTGATGACGCCTCAGTTGATGCAGTCGATCCGGCTGCTGCAATTCAGTCACGTCGAGCTGACCCGCTTCATCGAACAGGAGGTGGAGCGCAATCCGCTGCTCGAACTCGTCACCGAGGAAACCGACAGGGCCGAGGCAGCTTCCGATTCCTTGCACGAGCAGCCGGCAGAGCAGGCATCAGCCGGAGCGGTAGCAGCAACCGGTGAGGAAGCGACCTGGGAAGGATCTGCCGAAAGCCAGGCTGAGCGCATGTCCGAGATAGATTCCCGTTATGAGAATGTGTTTCCGGATGATCACGGGGTCGAGCGGGTCGACGCGCCCGAGTTCATCGACAACTGGAAATCGATGCCGGGCAGTGATGGCGGACACGCCAGCGAAGGCTACGATCTTGATGACTTCGCCGCCCGGGCGCCAACCTTGCGAGACCATGTCACCGAACAAATCGCCTTTACATTCGCCGACCCGGCAGAGCGGTTGATCGCCACCGAGCTTGCCGATCTGCTCGATGCTGCCGGTTACATGGTTGGCGATCTCACCGAAACCGTTGAACGGCTTGGCGCCGACCCGGTTCAGGTCGAGGCGGTTCTGGCCCGTCTTCAGGAGTCCGAACCCGCCGGGCTTTTTGCCCGTTCGCTTGCCGAATGCCTGGGATTGCAACTGGCGCGCAAGAACAGGCTGGACCCGGCAATGGCAGCACTGCTCGACAATCTCGAATTGCTCGCCCGTCGCGATTTCGCTTCGCTGACACGGCTATGCGGCGTTGATGAGGAAGATCTGCTCGACATGATGGCGGAAATCCGTGCGCTGGATCCCAAGCCGGGAACACGGTTTGAAACCGGGTCGAGCGAAATGGTGGTGCCCGATGTCTCTGTGCGGCCGTCGTCTGATGGGGGGTGGAATGTCGAGCTCAACCCCGACACCTTGCCGCGGGTGCTGGTCAACCAGACTTACTTTGCCACGGTGTCCGGCAAAATGCCCAAGAACGTCGCAGGCCAGGATTTCCTCAGCGAGTGCCTACAGACCGCAAACTGGCTGGCGCGCTCGCTCGATCAGCGTGCCCGCACCATCATGAAAGTGGCGAGCGAAATCGTCCGCCAGCAGGATGCCTTCTTGCTGCATGGCGTCGATCATTTGCGTCCGCTCAACCTCAAGGCGGTGGCCGAAGCGATCGGCATGCATGAATCAACCGTCAGCCGCGTCACCTCGAATAAATACATGATCACGCCGCGCGGAGTCTTTGAGCTGAAATACTTCTTCACCGTTTCCATTGCCTCGGCGGAGGCCGGCGGTGATGCCCATTCGGCCGAATCGGTGCGTCACCGCATCCGTGTACTGGTCGATCAGGAGGAGCCCGGGGCGGTCCTTTCCGACGATGATCTGGTTGGCCTGCTCAAACAATCAGGCATTGAGATTGCCCGGCGCACAGTGGCGAAGTACCGCGAGGCGATGGCCATTCCGTCTTCGGTTCAGCGCCGCAGGGAAAAGCGCGCGCGGGCCCGTGCCGCGGCGCTTTAGGCGCCACCAGGCAAACATTTGAAATCACATTGGATTCAGACAAGACCCGGGTCAAACTTGACAGCATGGGTTCATCGGCGTAGAAGCCGCCCCGCATCGGGCAAGAAAGAAATGCGGGCCCGAGAAGGCGGTTCTGTCAAGTGAAAAATTGCTTGGACCGGGACAAATGACCAGCACCGGACGCTTGGATGAGCGTGCCGCATGGCATAGACTAAATCCCCAAGTCATAAAAAGAAGGGACGATCCATGAGCGTTCGAGTGTCGGGAAAACATATGGAAATCGGCGAGTCTTTCCGGACCCGCATTGAAGACCAAATCACGGGAGCAGTCCGCAAATATTACGATGGCGGCTTCACAAGTCAGGTCGTCGTCGAGAAATCCGGATCCCGCTTCAAGGCTGATTGCAAGATTCACCTGGATACCGGTGTCATTCTGCATGCGACCGGGGAAGCCCAGGATCCGCAGCCAGCCTTTGATGCCTCAGCCGAACGTGTGGAAAAACGGCTGCGCCGTTACAAACGCCGCCTCAAGGATCACCATGCCAATAGCCAGCAGGCGCAGGCTGAACTGTCCTATGCAGTGGTGGATTCAGAAGGCGACGATGCTGGTGAAGTACCGGATGATTACGCTCCGGCGATTATTGCCGAAAGCACCAAACAACTGGTCACCATGAGCGTGGCCAATGCCGTGATGGCGCTGGACATGACTGATGAGCGGATCCTGATGTTCCGCAATGCGGGCAATGATGCGCTCAACGTCGTGTATCGCCGTGACGATGGCAACATCGGCTGGATCGATGCTGGCGGGAACAAATCCTGACAGCTTTGACTTATATAGACTAAAGGGCTCGCAGGCCGTAACGGCCGGGACGATCCAGGCCGCCACGGTCTGCAGCCTTCGACAAGACGCGAACTATGCGGCCCGCGACGCGGACCCGAAACAAGGAGCGTAACATGGCGCTTGCTGATCTGATTGCGCAGAACTCTGTTCTGCCTGCGCTCAAGGCAAACTCCAAGAAGCAGTTGTTGCAGGAATTGGCGGCCAAGGCCTCGGAAGTCACCGGACTTTCCGAGCGTGAGGTGTTTGACGTCATTCTCCAGCGCGAACGGCTTGGCTCTACCGGCGTGGGCAATGGTATCGCCATCCCGCATGGCAAACTGTCGACGCTGGATCACATCGTCGGCGTGTTCGCACGCCTTGATCATCCGGTTGAGTTCGAAGCTCTGGACGATCAGCCGGTTGATCTGGTGTTTCTGCTGCTGGCTCCCGAAGGCGCTGGCGCTGATCATCTCAAGGCCCTGTCGCGGATTGCCCGGGTCATGCGTGACAGCGAGATGGTGGCCAAGTTGCGCGCCACTGACAGCGCCGCTTCGCTTTACGCCTTTCTGACCCAGGAACCCACCTCCAACGCGGCCTGAGCCTGGCGCAAATGCAGTGGCGGCACCAACTTTGCCGCCCGCATCGCGCCGCGCTTCAATCTGCTGGATATGGTTGTGAAGCCAACCCGCTTGCGGTGATGTTCTCGAACCTGCGCAAATGATACAGCCTTGAACGCGAAAGACCGCATCAGGCTGGCCTGATGCGGTCTCCAAAATTCGCTGGCGAAATGGCGCTCTGCCGTTAGTGCAGCGCGACGGTCTTCAGTTCGTCCTCAGCGGCACGGTAGAACGTGCTTGAGCGGTTGTCGGTCAAAAGAATCGGTGTGCCATCGGCGCCAAACAAGGCCCAGAGTTCGAGGCCGGGATTGAGCTCCGGCGCATCGGGGAACCGGGCAATGACGTCTTCCGAACGCATCTTGCGGATGTAGCCGACCTTGCCTGCGCCGAGCAGCGCCAGATCGTTGGCGGACAGTTGGTTTTTTCCAGATTTGGCAATCATGCAGATTTCCTCCGGTGAGTGGCAGGAAACATCCTGGCGGTATGAACCTTGATGTTCAGTCTCTGACGGAAATGTTAATTTTCCGCACCATACGCTCCGGTTCGGGTCGAATTAGATCCACCGAAAGCAATCCGTTTTTCAGTTCCGCACTGGTCACCTGCATCCCGTCAGCCAGCACGAACATCCGCTGGAATTGCCGGGCCGCGATGCCGCGATGCAGATATTCCCGCCCATCGGCGTCAGCCTGCCGGCCGCGGATGACCAACTGGTTTTCTTCCGTGGTGACTTCAAGGTCGTCATCACAGAATCCGGCAACCGCCAGCGTGATCCTGAGCCGCTCGGCATTGGAGCCGTCGGCGGAGGCGCGAATCCGTTCAATGTTGTAGGGTGGATAGCCCTCGGACCCCTTGGCGATCCGCTCCAGGGTCTTTTCCATCGTGTCAAAGCCCAGCAGCAGCGGGCTCGAAAAGGGCGTCATTCGTGACATGGCTTGTCCTCGTTCTCAAGCGACAGGCGCCAGACCCGCAATCGGCATCCGGCATGGACCCAATATGGGAACTTCCATGCGGCTTCGCAAGAACCTTGCCCGAGGGCGCAGTGGACTCGTAGTGTCGCCGCCAACGAATCGCTTCCCAAGGACCTGCCATGTCACCGCGCAAGATCATCATCGACACCGACCCTGGCCAGGACGACGCAGCCGCCATCATGCTGGCGCTGGCCAGTCCGGAACTCAAGGTGCTGGGCATCACCGCCGTAGCCGGCAACGTGCCGCTGGTGCTGACGGCGCGCAATGCCCGGATGATCACCGAGATCTGCGGCCGCAGCGAAGTCCCTGTCTATGCCGGTGCGGACAGACCACTGACCCGCAAGCTTGTCACCGCCGAACATGTCCATGGCAAGACCGGTCTCGATGGTGTTGAGCCGTTCGAGGCGGAGCGGCCACTTGAGCCGGTGCACGCTGTCGATTTCATTATCGAGACGCTGCGCCGACAGCCTGCGGGAGAGATCACGCTGTGCGCGCTGGGGCCGCTCACCAATATCGCCACCGTGATCGAGCGCGCGCCCGATGTCGTGGTCCGGATCAAGGAGATCGTGCTGATGGGCGGCGGTTTCTTTGAAGGCGGCAACATCACCCCCTCGGCCGAGTTCAACATCTATGTCGATCCCGAAGCCGCCGACATCGTGTTCAAGGCGGGTGTTCCGATCACCATGATGCCGCTGGATGTCACCCACAAGGTGCTGACCACCAGAGTACGAGTTGAGCGTCTGCGCGCCAACGGCAATCGGGCATCGCTGGCCATGGCTGATATGCTGGAATTCTTCGAGCGGTTTGATGAGGAAAAATACGGCACCGATGGCGGACCGCTGCATGACCCGACAGTCATTGCCTGGCTCATTGATCCCGACATGTTTTCAGGCCGTCAATGCAATGTCGAGATCGAGACCGGGTCTGAGCTCACCCTTGGCGCCACCGTGGTTGACTGGTGGAAGGTGACTGGACGGGCGGAGAACGCCTTCGTTGTCCGCGACGTCGATGCGGACCGCTTCTTCGGTCTGTTCATCGAAAGGGTCGGCCGGCTATAGAGCAGGTCTCAGAGCCTGGCGTCGACCTCGGCTGACAGCGGAATCGAGGGCTGGGCGCCGGGCTTCAGGCAGGCCAGCGCGCCCGCCGCCGCGGCACGGCGAATTGCCGCCGCAAAATCCATTCCTGCGTCGAGACTCTGTGCAAGGTAGCCACAGAATGTATCGCCGGCGCCAACGGTGTCGACAGGCTTGATCTCGAGCGATGCGACATGCTCGATCGTGCCGTCCCTGGCCCAGAGCACGCCGTCGCCACCAAGCGTCACGATCATGCACTGACCGGTTCTGGCGTGCAGCGCTGTGAGTTCCGCCTTCGCGGCATCAACCGTTTCGGCTGACCGGCCTGACAGCCGGGCAAATTCGGTCTCGTTGGCAATCACGATATCGGCAAGTGGCGCCAGGTGTTCAACGGCGTCGGTCAGCGGTGCTATGTTGAGAATGCTTCTGACACCCTTGCTGCGTGCGACCTTGAGCGCGGCTTCGATGCTCGCCTCCGGAATTTCCAGTTGCAGCAGCAGCGTGTCGCCACTGGCCATGCGGGCAACCGCCTGCTGGGCGTTTTGCTCGCTGACCTGTGCGTTGGCGCCGGGAATGACGACGATCATGTTTTCGCCGTCGCCGCCCACCAGGATCACCGCAATGCCGGTGGCGCCTTTCATGCGGCGAACCGAGCTCAGATCCGCCCCAGCCCGGTCAAGCAAGGCCAGCGCCTCGGTGCCATAGGCGTCATCGCCAACCGCACCGCACATGGTCACCGATGCGCCCGCACGCTGCGCTGCCAGTGCCTGATTGGCACCCTTGCCGCCTTGTGCTGTAGCAAAATCCGCACCGCGGACGGTTTCGCCCGGTTCAGGCAATCGCGGCGTGGTGGCGATCAGGTCCATGTTGACTGATCCGATGACGGTGATCATGGCGTTTTCCCTGTTGCAGAATTCCGGCTCCAAGCCCTTGTGACAGGTTCACACGCCAGGGAAAAGGTCATCGCATTACGAGCCGCGCAATTGAAGTGTCGCAATTATGAGAGTGAATGTGCCAGTGTCCGCGCCGGGGCATTATCCCGGGAAGGATTGCGCGCCGACATTGATGAGAGTTTTGAGGCGCGGCTGCCTGATCAGACACAAGGTGCTCTCCTGGCCCTGAATGTAGCAGAGCATGGGATAATTGCCGATGCGGATCGCTTCATAGGTTGGCTGATCGATCCCGTCAGCGACGTAGAAGGGAAACTCGCCGCCGTTCGGCATCGAAACGCCTGTTGGCCATTCCGGCAGTTGGCTGGAAGTGGAATCGTCGGCGTAATCGCCAAGCCAGTCAGCCAAGGCAACGCCCATTGAATCGGTATCTTCAATGCCGTCAAAGCCGAAAAGGCCCTCTGCTGCGTGCGAAGTGCTCCACATCAAGTCGCCAGCACTGTTGCGCACTGCCAGGTCAATTTTAGCGCTGTTGCACGGACCGCTGACGGTCGCTGTGGCAACAAGACCCTTCAGCCAGGTTCGCTGTATGGAAAGCCCGCAATCATCCTGGGCAATGGCCGAGGCGGGTATGGCCAGGGAGAGACCAAAAACGGCCGCGAGCATCAGACCGCCGTTGATCGCTTTGGAAATCACCGGCAGGGATGCAATTCGGGCTTTAATGGTCATCAGGTTTCCTCTCGCTGCGAACCAACCGTGTGGATCGGCTCTCCTGGACTCACGTCACACGACAAGTGGAGGCAGCGCAACGCAAAAATTGAGTTTACCTTCAATCGGACCGATCAGCCTTGGGGCGCATCGTCGTCGACCACCCTGAGCTTCAGTGTCGAGGATCGCGGTTCAAATTTCGGGTTCTGCTGCGCTGTGGAGGCCTTTTCACCGGACGGCTGATCTGCGACCGCCTGTTTGGCATCATCGGCCAACTGGGCGAATTCCAGCGCCTCGATCTTGGCGCCGCGCCGGGTCAGCTTGTCCGACGAAGTCAGGATCAGGTCCACATCCTTCTGCGCCATGGAGAAGTGCGCCTGCAATTTGCGGGTCCGGTCATCCAGTCGCGATAGGTCTTCCATCAGCCGCAGCACCTCGCCCTGGATCAGATGCGCCTGCTCGCGCATGCGGGCATCCTTGAGCAGCGCCTGGATCACCTGGATCGACAGCATCAGCAGCGAGGGCGAAACGATCACCACGCGGGCCCGCTGTGCCTTGTGCACGATGGCCTCGAATTTCTCGTGGATTTCGGCGAAAATCGATTCCGACGGCACGAACAGGAACGCCGTATCCTGGGTTTCCCCGACGATCAGGTATTTTTCCGAAATGTCGCGGATATGCACCTCGATATCGCGGCGGAAACGCTGCTGCGCGTTTTGCAGGGCGGCCGGGTCGCCGTCGGAACTGGCCTCTGCCTCGCGGATGGCATTCCAGGCTTCCAGCGGAAATTTAGCGTCGATGACCAGATCCGGCGCACCATTCGGCATGGCGATGGTGCAATCGGGCCGCATGCCGTTTGACAGTGTCGGCTGAAAGCTGAAGGCGCCGAACGGCAGCCCGTCCTGAATGATGGTTTCCATCCGCGATTGCCCGAAGGCGCCGCGGGTCTGCTTGTTGGACAGGATCGCCTGAAGCCCGACGACATCGCGGGCCAGCGACTGGATATTGTTTTGCGCCGTGTCGATCACCGCCAGCCGTTCCTGCAATTTTGTCAGGTTTTCGTGGGTCGATTTGGTCTGCTCGGTGATCGAACTGCCCAGCCGCTGGGTCATGCCGTCAAGACGCTGGCCGATCGACTGGTTGAGCTCGGCCTGACGGGCGCCGAACAACTCGGCCATCGTGCCCATGCGGCCCTGCATTTCCGATTGCGCCTTGAGGATGTCAGCCAGCCGTGCCTCGGCCTGCACCGCACGCGCCGAGGCATCAGCTTCCGCCTGGGCGCGCCTGCGGCCGGCGCGCATAAGTCCCAAAGCCAGCCAGATGCCAAGCAGCAGCACCAGCACAAGGGCCGCCAGCAGGGTTTGGCCCAGCGTGACCATCTGGCCATTGAACTCAAAAAACGGGGTCGAAAAGAGCGCGGCACCTGTCTGCATGACCAACGCCTAGCTGATTCTCAGTCATTTGTCAGATCAAAACGGGAACATGGTGCTCGGCTGTTGCGCGGGACTGATTGACGCCGCGCGTATCAATGACTATTTCAACGCCATGACCATCAAGCCTATCATTTATCTGCCCGATCCCATTCTGCGCCAGCAAAGCCTGGCGGTGGAGCGCTTTGACGCCGAGCTCGAAAACTTTGTCGAGGACATGATCGAGACCATGTATGACGCGCCGGGCATTGGCCTGGCCGCGATCCAGGTCGGCGTGCCGCGGCGCATGCTGGTGATCGATGTTGCCGGCAAGGACGAAGAGCCCAACCCGCAGGTGTTCATCAACCCTGAACTGGTGGCAAGCGGCGATGGCATCAGCGTCTATGAAGAGGGCTGCCTGTCGATCCCGGATTTCTACGCCGAGGTCGAACGGCCCGAGAAGGTCACGGTCAAGCATCTCGACCGCCAGGGCAAGCAGCGCGTGACCGAGGCCGATGGCCTGCTCGCCACCTGCCTGCAGCACGAGATCGACCATCTCAACGGCGTGCTGTTCATCGACCATATCTCCAAGCTCAAACGCGATATGGTGGTGCGCAAGTTCACCAAGCTCGCCAAAACGCGCGTCACCGCCTGAGTTTATCCGGTAAGGTAACCGCAACGCTGCAGTACGCCCGCTGCCTACGTGTTTGAGGAACTGTCATGCGCATTATCTTTATGGGAACGCCGGATTATGCGGCGCCGACACTTGAGGCGCTGCACGCGGCTGGGCACGAGATCGTCGCGGTCTATTCGCAACCGCCGCGACCTGCCGGACGGCGCGGGCTGGAAGTGTTGCCGTCGCCGGTGCATCGCACCGCCGACGGGCTGGGCATTCCGGTGTTCACGCCCAAGAGCCTCAAGAGTGAAGAAGAGCAACTGGCTTTCCGGGCGCTCAATGCCGATGCGGCGGTTGTTGTCGCCTATGGTCTGATCCTGCCCAAAGCCATTCTTGACGCGCCGCGGCTTGGCGCCTGGAACGGCCATGCGTCGCTGTTGCCGCGCTGGCGTGGTGCGGCGCCGATCCAGCGCGCCATCATGGCCGGCGACACAGAGACCGGCGTGATGATCATGAAAATGGACGAAGGCCTCGACACCGGCGCGGTGGCGCTGACCCAAACCGTAAAGATCACGCCCACCATGACCACCGGCGAACTGCACGATTGCCTCGCCGATGTGACCGCACAGATGATGGTGGAGGCAATGGCGCGCCTGCAAACCGAAGGCCTGCCGGTCACGCAGCAAGCAGACGTTGGCGTGACCTATGCGGCCATGATCAGCAAGGCGGAAACCAGGGTCGATTTTACCCAAACTGCGGAAAAGGTTCACAATCATGTGCGTGGACTGGCGCCGTCGCCGGGGGCCTGGTTCGAGTTGAAGACCGATGATCGCGCTGAGCGCATCAAACTGCTGGCGACTGGCTATTTGGATGATGCCTCATCGGGCGCCTCCCCCGGAACAGTGCTCGATGACCAGCTGAAAATTGCCTGTGGCAAGGGCACGTTGCGGCTTCTCACCCTACAGAAGGCCGGTGGCAAGCTGCTTCAGGCCGACGACTTTTTGCGCGGAACTGCAATTGCCTCCGGCACGGTGATCGGCTGATGCCACGCTACCGGCTCGAGATCGAATATGACGGCACCGGCTATGCCGGATGGCAGCGGCAGGACAATCACCACTCGATCCAGCAGGCACTTGAAACCGCCTTCAAGAAATTCTGCGGTGAAACCGTCGTCGTGCGCGGCGCCGGACGAACCGATGCAGGCGTGCATGCGCTGGGACAGGTCGGCCATGTAGATCTCGAAAAGCTTTGGCCCGATGACACCGTGCGCGATGCCGTCAACGCCTATTTGCTGGCGGCCGGGGAACGGGTGGCGATCCTTGCCGCACGTAAGGTAGATGATGGCTTCGATGCCCGGTTCTCCGCCATCAAACGGCATTATATCTACCGCATCATCTGCCGCCGCACGCCGCTGGTGATCGAGCGGAACCGGGCACTGTGGTCGTCCAAGAGCCTTGATGCCGCGGCCATGCATGAGGCGGCGCAATGCCTGGTCGGGCGGCATGATTTCACCACCTTCCGGTCAACAAATTGCCAGGCGAACTCGCCGGTGCGCAATCTTGACAGTCTCGATGTGGTCACCGGCGCGACCGAAGGCCTGATCGAAATTCATGCCTCGGCACGCAGTTTCCTGCACAACCAGATTCGCTCTTTCGCCGGTACCCTGCGACTGGTGGGAGCGGGCAAATGGTCCACCGCCGATGTCGCGGCGGCGCTCGAGGCGAGGGACCGCAAGGCCTGCGGCCCGGTGGCGGCCCCGGAGGGATTGTATTTTCGCGCGGTCGACTACCCTGAGACAGACGCATAGTCCACGGATCCGACAGAATTCCAGCGGTAAGCCTAGAAATCGAATTTCTCTGCCATATTTGCAACAGTTCAGCGGTCTACCAGCGAGATGAAAGGCAGCCAGTGCAGGATATGGCAAGCGGGATGTTTGCCGTGATTGGGTATTGCAGGGTCGTAACCCGACAATTTCTAGTAGATTTAGTACTATTCTCGTTTTCCCTGTCCACTAGGATGGCATCACGATGCCAGGGTGCATGAACGCACTATGGTCTAGCGAGGACTGTTGCGGATGTGCCGGATAGACGCGGCACGGACACTTGACCGCAACCTTGCACGAACGCCTCGCTGGCCCGGCGCCGCCCTCCCGGCGGCTTTTCCCCAAATTGAATTCGAGGACGTTGGAATTGGTGGATATACTGGAATTGGCTCCGACGGATAAGGCACTCGCCGAGGATAAACGGCTCAAGGCGCTTCGAAACCTAGGCGTTCTCGATACCGCGCCGGAGGTTGAGTTTGATGCTCTGGTGCGCGCGGCGGCGCTGGTCTGCGGTACACCGATTTCGCTTATAACCCTGGTAGAACAGGACCGGCAATGGTTCAAGGCGAACTATGGCCTGTCCGGCGTTACCGAGACATCCAGAGACATATCGTTTTGCGCCCATGCGATCTATGTTGAAGGGCTGATGGAAGTCGAGGACGCCAGCCTCGACGCCCGATTTGCCGGCAACCCGATGGTAACTGGAGGTCCCGAGGTCAGGTTCTATGCGGGGGTTCCCCTGTCGCTTGCCAGTGGCCAGAATGTCGGCACACTCTGTGTCATTGACGACAAGCCGCGCACACTGACGCCGCATCAACGTGAAATCCTGACGCATCTGGCCTGTGCGGCGACACGTGCCCTTGAATCCCGGATAGCACTGGCCCGTGAACATGATCTGCTCGTGGTCCAGTCCAGAGCCGCCTCGATCATAAACAACAGCGTTGATGCGATTGTAACCGTTGGTCTGGATGGCATCATCCAGCTGTGGAACGCAGCCGCGGAAGAGATGTTTGGCTATCGGACAGAGCAGGCGATAGGCCAGCCACACAGTCTTGTTCTGGTCCCCGGAACCGGCGAAGACTGGCGTCAAGGAGGCACCCACGAAACCTGCAGGCAGACCAGGCGCGGAACGATCCTTCCTGTTTCCGTTTCCTCCGGCCCGGTTTTTTCGGAAACCGGTGAGATCATTGGCAGGACAGAGATCATACGCGACATCAGCGATAGCGTGTCAGTCAAACGCAAACTGATCCAAGAGCGTCAACGGTTTCAATATATAATCGAGGCGACGGAGGCCGGCACATGGGAGTGGAATTTCCAGACCGGTGAAGCGCGTTTCAACGAACGCTGGGCCGAGATCATGGGTTACACGCTTGAAGAGCTGGCGCCGGTTTCGATGCAGACCTGGAAGGATCTCGTTCATCCTGATGACCTCGAGAAGGCCAACAGGATGCTTCATGAGCACTTTGACGGCAAGATCGGGGTTTACAAGATCGAAGTCCGCGCCCGCCACAAGGATGGCCATTGGGTGTGGCTGCTTGATCGTGGCAAGGTCTTCACCCGCACCGATGACGGCAAGCCCGAGTGGATGTTCGGCACCCAGCAGGACATTACCGAGCGCAAACTGCAGCAAGATCAACTGCGCGCGAGCGAGACGTTTCTCGACCGGACCGGGCGAGCCGTCGGCGTTGGCGGTTGGCAGATTGACCTGGCAAGCGGCAAGATCGTCTTTTCTGACGAGACTTGCCGCATTCATGGTGTCGAGCCTAGCTATGTTCCACACCTCGATGAAGCGATCAATTTCTATGCGCCGGAAGCCCGGCCATCCGTTCAGGCGGCGGTGCAAAAGAGCATGGAAACCGGCGAAGGCTGGGATTTCGAACTTCCGTTCATTAAGGCCGGGGGGGAGCGCATCTGGGTTCGTGCGGTGGGGACCGCCGAGTTCGAAGGTGACAGGCCTGTTCGTCTCAGCGGCGCGTTTCAGGATATATCCGATCAGGTGGAGCAACGCATAGCGCTCGAACGCCTCAGGGACCGGCAACTAGCAGCGACCGAAAACGGTCAGATCGGCATATGGGATGCTGATCTGACAACCGCGACAACGCACTATTCGGACATGTGGTGCGGTCTTCTCGGCTACACCCGAGAGGAGGTTGGCGATTCTCCGGAAATCTGGCTTGAATTTGTCCATCCGACCGACAAGGAGAGATTGAGAACCGCAGATCACGATCACATCGCAGACAAGACGCCGTTTTTCGAGGAGCAGTTCCGGATGCTTCACAAGGACGGAAGCTGGATATGGATCCTTGATCGCGGCAGGGTGATTGCCAGAGATGAGGATGGCAAGCCGACGCGCATGATCGGGACCCATATCGACATCACCAAGCAGAAGCAGGCCGAACAGCAGCAATTCCTGCTTGCCGAGAGGATCAAGGTGGCAACCGACAGCGGCGGTATCGGCATCTGGGATTATGATCTCGCCGAAGACGTGCTGATCTGGGATGAATGGATGTATCGCCTTTATGCTGTCCCTGAGCGCGAAGGCGAAAGGGCGTCGGAAATCTGGCGCCAGCACGTTCACCCCGACGATATAGACCGTGTCGAGCGCGCGCTTCGACAGGCGATTGTGGAAGGCGTGCCTCTGGAAGAAGAACACAGGATTATCCATCCTGATCAATCCGTCCATCACATCAGGATATCAGCCAAGGTGGTTGTCGATCCGGCTGGCAAATCCACCCGATTGATCGGCGCCGTCTGGGATGTCACGCACACCCGCCAGATGGCGCTTGAGCTGCAGGAACAGCACGAGTTGTTGCGTGTGACCCTGCATTCGATCGGTGACGCGGTGATGACGACAGACGCTGACGGCAACGTGGAATGGCTTAACCCCGTGGCAGAAAGGATGACTGGCTGGACCACTGCTGAAGCGAAGGGGCGGCCAAGCCACATCGTTTTCAATATCGTCCACGAAGAAACAGGCCAAAGCGCCCAGGACCCGATCAAGGGTTGCCTTCAAGTGACCGATGTTGTGGGCCTTGATCACGATACGATGCTGATCGCGCGTGACGGACGGGAGTTCAGTATTGAGGATTCCGCTGCCCCGATCCGCAATTCCGACGGCGGCATTCTTGGTGTGGTTCTCGTTTTCCATGATGTCAGCGAGCAACGCCGCATGTCGCGCGAGATGCGGCATCGCGCCACCCATGATCCCCTGACGGGCCTTATCAACCGGGCCGAATTCGACAGACGTCTGACCAACGTGTTTGAAAAAGCGCAGCTTGAGGACGCCCCCAATGCGCTTCTCTATATCGATCTGGACCAGTTCAAGATCGTCAATGATTCCTGTGGACATGCCGTCGGCGATATCCTTCTCAAGCAGGTCAGCAAACTGATTTCCGAAACCGTCCGCTCCGGCGACACGCTCGCCCGGTTGGGGGGCGATGAATTCGCGGTTCTCCTGGAGCAGTGCTCGATCGAGAACGCCACCAGGATCGCCCAGAAGATGTGCGACAGGATGAGCGACTTCCGGTTTGTCCATGACGGGAAGAGGTTTCGTGTCGGCACCAGTATCGGCCTGGTTCCCGTGGACGCGACGATGCCGAGTGTTGCCTCCATCCTTCAGGCTGCCGACAGCGCTTGTTATGCGGCAAAGGAGGCAGGCCGCAATCGCGTGCAGGTTTGGGCCGACAGCGACAAGGCCATGGCTGCCAGATCGGGCCAAATGCGCTGGGCGTCGCGTATCGAGCGCGCGTTGGACGAGGACGGATTCGTGCTCTTCGTGCAGGATATCCGGCCGGTTTCCGGTCCGGTTGCCGGGCGCCACGCTGAATTGCTGATCAGAATGAAAAATGACGATGGAAGTCTGATCCAGCCTGGTGCTTTCCTTCCTGCGGCCGAGCGATTCAACCTCGCATCCCGCATCGACCGGTGGGTTCTTTCCCATGCGATCGACTGGGTCGCCAGCAGGGCGAACGCGCCGGGACTTGAGGTGATCAGCATAAATCTCTCGGGCCAATCGGTCGGAGATAGATCGTTTCACGTCAATGCGATTGCCATGCTCGAGGCGGCCGGGGAGGAGGTCTGCAGCCGGCTTTGTTTCGAAATAACCGAGACGGCCGCGATAACCAATCTTGCCGATGCGACGTCCTTCATCGACCAGGTCAGAAAGATAAAGGTGCGCGTGGCTCTCGATGATTTCGGCGCCGGAGCCTCTTCCTTTGGTTACCTCAAGCGTTTTCCCGTCGACTATCTGAAGATCGACGGCCAGTTCATACGGGATCTCATCGATGACCCGTTGAATGACGCAACGGTGCGTTGCTTTGTGGAGGTTGCCCGCGTTCTGGGGATCAAGACCGTCGCCGAATATGTCGGCAATGACGCGGTGTTGTCGAAGCTCGCGGAAATCGGTGTCGACTACGCCCAAGGGTTCCATCTCCACAAGCCGGAACCTTTGTTGTCGTGAATGTACAGGCCTGAGGCAGCACGACTGGTGAACATCGGTTGTGTCGTGAACGGTCCAGGTTCAAGCAAAGCAACATCGGCGGTTCCCTCGGAAAAACTCAGAGGAGATGAGTTCAGGTTGCTGGCTAAATGCACCGGGTGAGTGTTTTTACCCAAGAACTGGTCGTCCGTTTTTAACTCAAATGCAACTCAAACATACGACTTCTCAGGTTGCCAGAAACCGTGGTTTTTCATGGCTTCCATGAAGCCGGTTCCGGAAGTCCCGTGTGTTTCGGGGCCATGACGGCACGATATTGTTTTGAGTTCAGGACCTTCCATGTTGCTTTTCAAAAGATGGCCAATTGCTGCAATCCTGCTGACGATCCTATCGATTGGCGCAGCCGGCATTGCCAGCCGTCAGATAGGTGCCGGAACTGATGTAAGTCGTGAGATCATGCGCGGCATATTTATGGGCCTGGGGATGCTGCTGCTGGCCGTGCTGGTGGCGGGGTTCTGGGCTTCCCGCGCGATGACCAGAAAGATGGCCGCGCTCGCCGCCAACATGCGCCAACTGGCTGAAGGCGACACAAGCTTCGATCCCGACGGTGAAAACCGAACTGACGAGATCGGCGATCTGGCGCGTTCGGTTACAGCCTGCCGCGATGCAGCCATTGAGAGCAATCACCAGCAGCTTCAGGCCGACGAGAGCCGGGCGCAGAGCGCGCGCATGCTGGAGCAGCAGGACACTGCCGCCGCCGAGGAAACCCGGCGCAAGCTGGCGGCGGTTGATGCCTTGGCCCTCGGTTTGCGGCGTGTGACCGAAGGCAACTTTTCCTGCAGTCTCGATAAGCCGTTTTCCCCGGAACTTGAGAGCCTGCGGATGGATTTCAATGCATTGGTGGATCGGTTTGCCGGTACACTGTCCGAGGTGAACGCCAATGTGGTGTCGATCAATGAAGATACCGCCGAGCTGCGCGCAGCGGCCGACGATCTGTCGCAGCGCACCAGTTCACAGGCTGCGACGCTTGAACAGGCTTCGGCCGCGCTCGACGAGATCACCGCCACGGTCAGGAATACATCCGAGCGGGCGGACGAAGCAAAAAACAAGGCCAGCGAAGCCAAGCTGTCCACCGACAAGTCCGGCGAGGTGGTGACCGAAGCGCTCAACGCCATGGTGCGGATCGAAGATGCCTCTGACGAGATCTCCCAGATCATCAATGTCATTGACGAGATTGCATTCCAGACCAATTTGCTGGCGCTCAACGCCGGAGTTGAGGCTGCCCGGGCCGGAGATGCGGGTCGCGGATTTGCGGTAGTCGCCCATGAGGTGAGGGAACTCGCCAAGCGTGCGGCTTCGTCTGCCAAGGAAATCAAGGTGCTGATCCGGAAGTCCGGAGATGAGGTCAAGACCGGCGTCTCGCTGGTCCGTCAGGCCGGGAATGCACTTGGCTCGATCGCAGATCATGTCTGCGATATCAACCACCAGATCAATTCTATCGCCACCGCCGCGCGCGAACAGTCGGGTGGATTGTCCGAGGTCAACTCCGCCGTCAACCAGATGGACTGCATGACCCAGCAAAATGCAGCGATGGTGGAACAAACCAACGCACTCACTCTCAGGCTTTCCAGCGGCGCGGCGTCGCTCGACGGGCTTGTGCGTCAATTTATGCAGCGCGGCGCACCACCAGCTTTCGTTGCGGCACAGAGCCCACTGGCAACACGATCCGGCCCGGTCACTGCAGCCGGCAGACCGACGTGGCGTCCAGAGGCTTCAACCGTGCAATCAACCCCTTCCGGTTCGCCCGCCCGCCATTTGGTCAAAACTGTTGCCCATGCCTTTGGCGCAGGCAGCTTCGCCAATGCACAGGTGGCGTCACAAGACGATTGGGAGGAGTTTTGATCCAGATAGTGCTGGCTGCGCAACTGGTTCGGAACGGCTTGAGATCATTCCTGTCGACAATCAGATCTGCTATCCCGATCTGGACGTTTTGCTCTCAGGCGAAACACAACGAGCGGCCTGGCTATATTCAGGCTGTCATATGTAGATGACGCCGTCGGGATCAGTTTTCGAGCGCGGTGAAGGCCAGTTCGGAAATGGTCAGTCCGGTCATCACCATCATCAGGGAAATGAAAATCGAGATCATCAAATCGCCACCCAGACTGATCCTGATCACCCGGAAATAGAGCCAGATAACCGCCACATAGACCGCCAGCGAAATAAAGGCGTTGGCAGTATCGGACACAGGGGTCAGATAGCGCAGTGCTGCGGGGAAAAAACCGATATAGGCAGACATCAGCCCGAACCAGTTGTTGACCACCACCAGCCTGGAGAATTTGCCGGAAAGTCCGAAGACCTGGCAGACTGCCAACAGCAGAATAGCGGGAAGCACCCACGCAAACACGTCGAAACTTGTCGAGATGAAAAAGAATCTGAGAATCTCGCCCAGACCCTCGGGCCGGGTTTCCGGCATTGCGCGCCACAGGCCCGTCCACAAAAAGCACTGGACCGGCCAGGTCCAGAAAAAAGCACCGAACGACCGCCAGAACCCGTCCGGAGACGCATCGAACAGCCGCAACCCTTCCGGACGCCCGAGGATCAGGTAGAACAATCCGGCAAGCGACCTGCCGGCTTCCTGACGCGAGGGGACGATGTCACTGGCCAAGATCAGCGCTCCGCGGGCCTGGAGAACCAGCGATCGAGGAACAGCTCGTAAATGCCGGTCAGGCTCTCGAGATCGTTAAGCGCGACACGTTCATCGACCATATGCATGGTTTTCCCGACAAGCCCGAACTCGACGACCGGGCAATAATTCTTGATGAACCGGGCATCCGAGGTGCCACCGGTGGTCGATAGTCTGGGCGTCCGGCCTGTCGCCTCCGTCACCGCTGCCGAGAGCGCATCGATCAGTGCAGTGTCGCGCGTTAGGAACGAGGGCGAGGACCGGCCATCGAACTCGACTGTGTAGCGCACCGGATCGCGTCCGGGCCGCAATCCATCATCCTTGCAAGCCTGCTCCAGTCGCCCGACGAGTTCGGCAGCCAGGCTTTCAGCACTCCACATGTCATTGAAACGGATGTTGAACCGTGCGCTTGCCCGTGAAGGAATGACATTGGTCGCCTTGTTGCCTGTGTCGATGCTGGTGATTTCCAGGTTGGACGGGGGAAACCGCTCATTGCCGGCATCAAGCGGTGGTGCCATCAGTGCACCCGCCAGCGTCAGCATGCCGCGCACAGGATTGTCGGCCAGATGCGGATAGGCGACATGGCCCTGCACACCCTCGACGGTCAGCGTTCCCGACAGCGAGCCCCGTCGCCCGATCTTGATCATGTCGCCCATCTGGTCCGGATTGGTCGGCTCGCCGACGATGGCCGCATCCCATTGCTCGCCCTTCGCTTTGGCATAGGCCAGAAGCTTTTCCGTGCCATTGATCGAGGGGCCTTCTTCATCACCGGTAATCAGCAATGACACGGAGCCATTCGGCACGCCCTTTCGCTCGATCAGCCGCGCCAAGGCCGAGACGAAGCAGGCAATGCCACCTTTCATGTCGACCGCGCCGCGGCCATACATTTCGCCATCAATGATCTGCGCTGCAAACGGGTCCTGCGTCCAGGCTCCTGCGTCACCCACCGGCACAACATCAGTGTGCCCGGCAAACATCAGATGCGGTCCTTGAGTTCCCAGCCGGGAATAGAGATTGTCCACATCCGGCGTGCCGGCGTCGGTGAATGTCACCCGTTCATTGGAAAAACCGAGTTCGATCAGCATGGTGCTGAGAGCTGCCAGGGCGCCGCCATCTTCGGGCGTCACCGAGGGACATCGGATCAGGGCGGCAAGTGTGTGTGTCGGATCAGTGAGTTTCATGCTTCGTGATTAGACGATTGGCCCGATACTGTCGACTGTCTACGGCAGCCGAAAACGCACCGGTCAGTACCCCGGACGATCAGGTACCGGTCCATGCCGGTTCGGTCCCTTGTTGGACGGCCAAAGCATGATCACGAGCAGAATGAAGAACGACGCTGCAGGAATGACCAGAACTGCGACCAGAATGGCCGGCAGGCCAGCGTCGTGCAGCCGTTTGATGCTCATCACCGCGATCGACCAGGCCGCCGGCAAAAAAGTGAAGATGATGCCGAAGCCGGCAATGGTCATGGCGCCGCTGTCGGGAACGGCCCGAACGGCTGCTGTCACCGGAATGGCCAGTACGAAGACCCAGAACAGCATGGCCCAGGCATAGGTGCGGCGCGACAGCCGTCCGGAAACGCTGAACAGAAGCCAGCGCATGCCTGATCCTGGCCGCCGCGCCATGGTTGAGCTAGTCCCTGAGCAGTTCGTTGATGCCGGTCTTCGAGCGTGTCTGTGCATCCACGGTCTTGACGATCACTGCGCAATAGAGATTGGGCGCGGCTGCACCATTGCCCATGGTGCCCGCTGTCGGCATCGAACCGGCCACGACCACGGAGTAGGGCGGGATCTCGCCATAGCTGATCTCACCGGTCATCCGGTTGACGATGCGGGTCGACTTTCCGATGTAGACGCCCATGCCGAGAACCGAGCCTTCGCGCACGATGCAGCCTTCGACCACTTCCGAACGCGCCCCGATGAAGCAATTATCCTCGATGATTGTCGGTCCGGCCTGCAAAGGCTCAAGTACGCCGCCGATACCGACGCCGCCCGACAGATGCACATTCTTGCCGATCTGGGCGCAGGAGCCGACAGTGGCCCAGCCGTCAACCATCGTGCCTTCATCGACATAGGCGCCGAGATTGACGAAGGACGGCATCAGCACGACGTTCTTGCCGATGAACGCGCCGCGCCGCACGATCGAACCGGGAACCGCGCGAAAGCCTGCGCGTTCGAATTCATTGGCTGTCCAGCCGTCGAACTTTGAGGATACCTTGTCCCACCAGACCGCATCTCCGGGGCCGCCCTTGATCACTTCCATCGGGTTGAGCCGGAATGACAACAACACGGCTTTCTTGAGCCACTGGTTGACGGTCCATGTGCCATCCTCGCTTCGTTCCGCGACCCGTGCCGTTCCGCGGTCAAGCAGGTTGAGCGACTCGTTGACCGCATCGCGAACTGCGCCACGGGTTGCGGTGGAGATGGTGTCACGGTCGTCAAATGCGGCTTCGATCGTGCTGGCGAGGGCTACCAAGTCATGGTTCATCGTGGCGATTCCTTAAGGTTCAACGTCTAGTGTGGGCGGACATCAGCATAAGGAGCCGGTCCGCCAGCGCCGTTGCACATCTCCTAAGCGAGGCGGGGCGCGGGGTCAATTCCGCAGCGGTAGCCAACATCAGAACGGGACTTTGAATATGAATGCGAAACGAACCGACCAGGTATGGGATCCGCTGGCCGATAGCCGACAGGACAAGCTCCGCGCAGATCGTCAACCCAAGACCCCGCAAAGCGCATCACCAGCCTATCGGTTAGCCTATGCCGACGAGGATTTTCTGTGCCGCGAAGAGCTGCGGCCGATTCGTCTGCAGCTTGAATTGCTCAAGCCGGAAATGCTGCTGATGGAGGCGGGGATCCGGTCGACTGTGGTGATGTTCGGTGGTGCCCGCATTCCCGAACCGGGCAAGGAACCCTGGGCTGCCAAGAACGAGATCCAGGCCAAGAATCTGACGGCCGCCGCCCGCTACTACGAGGAAGCGCGCGCGTTTGCACGGCTGTGCTCAACCCACTCGCTGGCGACCAAGGGGCAGGAATATGTCGTCTGCACAGGCGGCGGACCGGGAGTGATGGAAGCCGGAAACCGTGGCGCCCACGATGTCGGCGCAGCCTCGATCGGTCTCAACGTCGTGCTGCCGCATGAACAGGCGCCCAACGCCTATGTAACGCCGGAACTGAGTCTGAATTTTCACTACTTTGCCATTCGCAAGATGCATTTTTTGATGCGTGCCAAGGCCATCGCCATTTTTCCCGGCGGCTTCGGAACCATGGATGAACTGTTCGAATCGCTGACCTTGATCCAGACCGGCCGCATGGAGCATGTTCCGCTGATCCTGTTCGGGTCGGAGTTCTGGAACTCCATCGTCGATTTTCAGGCCTTGGCCGATTTCGGCACCATATCGCCGGATGATCTGGGGCTGCTCAATTTTGTCGACACCGCCGATGAAGCCTGGTCGATCATCGCCAACCATTACGAAATCACCCCTTTGACATAAAAAACCAGGCCGGGGACATCACGGCCTGGTTTGCTTTACACAGTCATCTGCAGGTTCAGTTGTTATCGGCGCCGGCGCGATAAAAATCGGTCACGTCGATCTTCTTGTCGCCATTACGGTCAAAGCGTTCGAACATCTTGCTGTCGACGGAGGCGAACTCCTCGAGGCTGATTTCGCCGTTCTTGTCGGTGTCGAGGCGCTCAAGCTTCATGCCGCCGCGGTGGTCGCCCTTGCCTTCGCCATGGCGCTTGCCGTCCTTGTTGCCGTGGCCTTTTCCGTCATGCTTGCCGGCCATCCGTCCATCACGGTCGCCATGCTTGCCCATCTTGCCGTCGCGGTCACCATGCTTGGCCATCTTGCCGTCACGGTCGCCGTCTTTCATGTCCTTGCGTTCGGCGCGGCGCTCTTCGCGGTTCTGGTCGCGCATTTCCTTGCGCATGTCGCCAAAAGCCTTGAGCTCGTCCTGGCTCAGCGAGCCGGAACTGTCGGTGTCGGCGCTTTCGAACATTGCCTGGCGGTGGGCGGAAACCTCTTCGAGATCGACGGCGCCGTCACGATTGGCGTCAAAACGTTCCATCAGGCGCTCAATGCGCGGGCCGCGTTCATGACCTTCGCGCTGCGAGGCAGCCATGGCCGGAAAGGCGACGGAGGCGATCAGGGCGGCAGTGAGTGTGGCGAGAATTGTCTTTTTCATGGGGTAGTCCTTTTCTTGGGGTTGCGTTGCCTTCCTCCCCAATGTGGCCACTCCGGTTGCTGATCACCACTTAAAGCCCTGTAATGTAGATTAAAATTTGGAAAGGTTGCGAACCTGCCCGAAAGCCTGGTCAGGCCACCGCCCTTGCCAGAAACCCCGTGAGATCATCGGTGATGTGGTCGATATGATCGCCGTCCTTGCCCTCATGCTCCCAGACCTCGTCGAGAACAACATCGAGATTGTTGGGCACGATCAGCACCGTCCGCATACCCAGTGCATGCGGCGCCAGCAAATTGCGCGGCAGGTCCTCAAACATCGCCGCCTTGTCCTTGTGCACGCCATGTTTGCTCAAGAACCGGTCATAGGTTTCGGCCGCCGGCTTAGGCATTAGGTCTGCCGCGACAATGTCAAAGATATCGTCGAAATGATCGAGGATGCCGAGTGCTCGTGCTGTCCGCTCGGCATGCGGCGTATCTCCATTGGTGAAAATGAACTTGCGGCCCGGCAAAGCCCTGATCGCTTCGCCAAGCGCCAGATCGGGCTTCACCCAGGAATAATCGATGTCATGCACCTTTTCGAGAAAATCGTTGGGGTCAACGCCATGATGCAACATCAGGCCTTGCAGCGTGGTGCCGTGCTCCCGGTAATATTTTTTCTGGATGCCACGCGCGGCGTCATGGTCGAGCGCCAGCAGGGTGCGGACATACTCGGTCATCTTCTTGTCGATCTGCGAAAACAGGTCGGTGTGACGCGGGTACAGCGTGTTGTCGAGGTCAAACACCCATTCGGTGACATGGGCGAATTCGGCTGGATCGGGCAATCTTGATTTTTCTGTCATGACAACGTTATGGCACGCGCGGGCAGGAAAAAAAGGGCGCTGATAACTCAACCCGGAATAATCTGTGGCAAATGCACCCTGCCGCATGCTACCCGGCCAGCATGGAAACCTGGATCCTCATCACCATTGCCGCGGCGTTCTTGCAAAACATCCGTTCAGTTTTGCAAAAGCACCTCAAGGGGGTGATGGGGACTACCGGAGCCACCTTCGTGCGCTTCGGATTCGGTGTTCCTTTCGCGCTTCTTTTCGTGGCTCTGCTTGCCTTTGGCATGGACTATCCTGTGCCCCGGCTCAACATGCATTTCGCCGGTTGGGTAACGCTTGCGGCGCTGGCGCAGATTACAGCCCAGGCATTGCTGATCCAGATGTTCAGCCATCGCAATTTCACCGTCGGCACCGCCTATTCGCGCACCGAACCGGCGCAGGCGGCCCTGTTCGGTCTGATTTTCCTTGGTGACCGGGTCAGCGGTGGCACCCTGATAGCCATCGCCATCAGCCTCGTCGGCGTGGTGCTGATATCTGTCGCCCGCTCTGCCTCCGGCGCATCAGCACTGCTGCGATCGGTGTTCTCCCGAACAGCCGGGCTTGGTCTGGCATCAGGCGCCATCTTCGGTGTCTCTGCGGTGAGTTATCGCGCTGCATCGCTTTCGCTGAACGGTCCGAATTTCATGATGCAGGCGGCTGTCACGCTGCTGTCGGCGATCCTGCTGCAAACCGTGATCATGCTTATCTGGATGTGGTTCAGGTCGCCGGGAGAACTGGCCCGCATCCGCGCGGCCTGGAAAATTGCCGCTTTGGTCGGGCTGGTTGGCGCCACCGCTTCATTCGGCTGGTTCATGGCGATGACGCTTCAAACCGCGGCCGCGGTCAAGGCTTTGGCGCAAGTGGAAATGATATTCACCTTCGCATCGTCGGTGCTGATTTTCCGCGAACACGTCAACAAGCTCGAAATTTTCGGCTGTGTCTTCATCGTGGCGGGCATAATTGTGCTATTGTTGGTCTGACCCGGGCAAGTTTGCCGGCGCCTCGAAGCCGTTCCCGAAACGCCAACCCGAACGGAATGCCTATGCCTGTTTGGCCCCTCTCAATGACCAGATTTCTGCATAGGACGCGACCGATCGTGGTGCATGCCGGAATGGTTTCGCTTGGTCTGGTGCTGTCCGGTTGCCTCGGCAGCGCGCCTGAAGGGGTGCTCACCCCGGTCACCCAGACTGCACCGAATGCGACAGAGATTTCGATCATGGTCGCGACAACGCGAGCGCCGGCGGATAACCCGGGTCTGCTCTATAGTGGTGAGCGCGGCGATGTCATCGACTTCAACGAATTGGTGGTTTCCATTCCGCCGGACGTCGGGCGCAAGATCGGCGAAGTGCAATGGCCGAAGAAACTGCCGCCCGATCCAACCCGCGAGTTCGCCACGCTGTCGGCACACCGGTTTACCTCCGTCGAGGATGTGAGGGCGTGGTATCTGCAGCACAAGTCGCCAACCGGGCGGTTGCTGATTTTCGTGCATGGTTTCAATACGCGCTATGAAAGTGCGGTCTACCGGTTTGCCCAGATTGCCCACGACAGCAAGACCGACGCCACGCCGGTGATGTTCACCTGGCCGTCGCGTGGCTCTGTGTTCGACTACGGCTATGACAAGGAAAGCACAAACTATTCCCGCTCGGCACTGGAGGCGCTGTTGACAGGCGCGTCATCGGCCCCGGAAATCAAGGATGTCACCATACTGGCACATTCGATGGGCACCTGGCTGACAATGGAGTCGCTGCGCCAGATGGCAATCCGCAACGATGGCGTAGCTTCCAAGATCAGCAACGTCATCCTGGCGTCACCAGATCTTGATATCGATGTCTTCCGGCAGCAATTGGCCGACATGGGGCCGAAGCGACCGAAATTCACCGTGTTTGTGTCCAAGGATGATCGCGCACTGACGCTGTCGCGCCGGATTTCCGGCAATGTCGACCGGCTCGGCCAGATCGACATCAGCAATCCGGCCTATCGCGACGAGTTCGAGCGGGGCGGGATCACCATCCTTGATCTTTCCGCGTTGCAGGTTGGCGATCGCCTCAACCATTCAAAATTCGCCGAAAGTCCGGAAGTCGTGAAACTGCTGGGCCAGCGGCTGATCGATGGTCAGGAAGTCACCGATCAGGACCTGGGTCTTGGCGCTGAACTGGGCGCCACGGCGATGTCGGTTTCAAACACTGTCGGCTCGGCCGCCGGCATGGCGATCTCCGCGCCGATCGCCATTCTTGACCCCAAGGCACGCGGTACATTTGATGCCCAGTCCAGGCGGTTTGGCAAGGGCCTTGGCGACAGCATCCTGGGTGTTGCGCCTGGTTTGGTCGGCATATCTACACGCCCGCGGCGGTGCAACCCGACGCGCGAAGACTGCTGACGGATTCGCATGACTTCGGGAGGGTCAGCAGTGTCCGAACAGTGCCCGCAACAATCCGTGCTGTGGCTCGACACGCCGATAGGCCCGATGCGGGCGGTCGCCGATGAGACCCATCTGCTTGGCCTGGAATTTCACGATCAGCGTCCGGACCCTGAACAGTCGGGCGACACCGGTCTTAGCCCGCCGCTGGTCCAGATCGAGGCCGAGCTGAAGGCTTATTTCGCCGGCGACAGCGCTGAGTTTCGCACGCCGTTGAGAACAGGCGGCAATGAGCTCGAGCGCAAGGTCTGGACGCGGCTGATGCAGGTGCCGCTCGGCGAAACCTGTTCCTATGGTGATATCGCCCGCGACACTGGCAGCATTGATGCGGTGCGCGTGGTTGCCAGATATTGCGGCACCAATCCGATCCCGGTGGTCATTCCCTGTCACCGCTGCATCGGCTCTGACGGATCGTTGACCGGCTTCGGCGGTGGGTTGTGGCGCAAGAAATGGCTTTTGCGGCATGAGGGCCGGATGCGGCCGGTGGGGCTGTTCGCGCTCTGAGCCGGAAATGCTTGCCGTCGGGTCGCCTCAGGGAACCAGCAAGGTTCCCGCGCCATGCGCCGTGAACAGCTCCAGAAGCACCGCGTGCGGTGTCTTGCCGTTGAGGATGACCACGCCCTTGACGCCGCGATCGATCGCTTCGATGCAGGTTTCGACTTTCGGGATCATGCCGCCCGAGATCGTCCCGTCGGCAATCAGCGCGCGCGCCTGGCTTACGGTGAGCTCATCAATCAGCTTCTTGTCCTTGTCGAGCACTCCCGGCACGTCGGTCAGGAACAACAGCCGTGAGGCTTCCACAGCGCCGGCAATGGCGCCGGCAAATGTGTCGGCATTGATGTTGTAGGTGTGGCCGTCGCGCCCCGGCGCCACCGGCGCCAGCACCGGAATCATTTCGGATTTGGCAAGAAGATCGAGAAGCGTGCGATCTACCTCCACCGGTTCGCCGACAAAGCCCAGATCGAGCACGCGTTCGATGTTGGAATCCGGATCGGTGAAGGTCTTGTGCGCCTTTTCGGCATAGACCATGTTGCCGTCCTTGCCGCACAACCCGATGGCCCATTCGCCCTCGGCATTGATCAGCGCAACGATTTCCTTGTTGATCGACCCGGCCAGAACCATCTCGACAATCTCGACGGTTTGTTCGTCGGTAACCCGCAAACCGCCTTCGAACTTGGACTCAATGCCCATCTTGGCCAGCATGGCGCCAATCTGCGGGCCGCCGCCATGCACCACGATCGGGTTGACGCCCGATTGCTTGAGCAGCGCAATGTCCTGGGCAAACGCCTTGCCGAGTGCCGCGTCGCCCATGGCGTGGCCGCCGTATTTGACCACCACGGTCTTGTTCTCGTAGCGCTGCATATAGGGCAGCGCCTCGGCGAGCAGGCGCGCCTGTGTTGCAGCGTCGTTGCTTGTGGTATCAGGCATTGGCGTGGCGTCCCGGTTTGGCGTAAGCGCTGGAAGCAAAAGGTCCGGCGCTGTTTAGCGGCAATCGGTCCCGGCATCAATGACGACGACATCCAATTGGCGGATTTTGCCGTATAGGGGTTGAACAGCGCAAAAACTGATATCGAGACCGGATGAGCAGAGAAGCCGACCCCGCCATGAGCCAAGATGATCTACCCGGACTGATCGCGCGCACCGCGCTCGGTGACAGCGCCGCGTTTTCGATGCTTTATTCGCAGACAAGCGCGAAACTTTTTGGCGTTTCCCTACGTATCCTTAAAGACAGGGCCCAGGCAGAAGACGCGGTTCAAGAGGTTTATGTCCGCATATGGCGCCGTGCCGGCAGTTTTCGGGTAGGCCAGGCCTCCGCCATGGCGTGGCTGGTGACGATTGCCCGCAACCAGGCGATTGATATGATCCGCGTCCGCCAGCCCGCGACGCTGGAGTATGACGACGCACCTGAAGTCGCCGATCCCGGGATGGATCCAGAGGCCAGTGCGGTGCTGGGTGGCGAAAGCCGGCGTATCGAGGGCTGCCTCGGGGAGCTTGAAGCGAACAAGGCTGCTGCGGTTGTTGCGGCCTATATGGAAGGGTTGAGTTATCAGGAGCTGGCGGAGCACAATGCCGTCCCGCTCAACACCATGCGAACCTGGCTGCGGCGCAGCCTGTTGAAACTGAGAGAGTGCCTGAACCGATGACCACTGGTCCTCACCATTCTGACGACGTTGCCCTGGCGGGCGAATACGTGCTTGGCGTGCTGCCGCTTGCCGAGCGTCGCAAGGTCGAAGAGCGTATGGCCCGCGACAGCGATTTCGCCACGCTTGTGACCTCCTGGCAGGCGGATCTTTCACATCTTGATGATGCGTACCAACCTGAACCCGCGCCCCAGGGCGTCAAGGCCCGAATCGACGCCCGCCTGTTTGCCGACACTGCCAAACCGGGCAGCGGTCTTTGGGGGTCACTTGTGTTCTGGCGTGGCTTGGCCTTCGCGGCGGTTGCCGTGGCTGCGGCAGTGGGAATCTTCGGTACGGACCTTCCAGGCGGCACTGTCCCGGCCACGGGGCCGGCGCTGGTCGCCGAGCTTGGCGCCCCCGGCAGCGCCATCGGCCTGATCGCCGCGCTTGATCCATCCGATGGCGCCTTTACCATCACACCGGCGGCATTTTCTCCCGATGATGGCAAGTCGCTTGAATTGTGGCTTGTGCCGGGCGAGGGTGCTGCGGTGTCTCTCGGACTGGTTCCCGCTGATGGCGGACGGCTGGTGCTCGACCAGGGATTGGTCCAGCAGATATCTGACGGGGCCTTGCTCGCCGTCAGTCTTGAGCCGCTTGGTGGGTCACCCACCGGAGTGGCAACCGGTCCTGTGGTGCTCTCTGGTGCACTGTCAAAAAAATAATCCGATTGTCTGAAACTTATTCCGAAAAGTTCTCGTCTTCCTCTTTAACCGCCGCAAAACAATTGCGGCGGGTGATCAAAGGTCCGGATGATCCGGCCTGAAACCACAAACAAGAGGTTGTCCCATGAAAACCGTTCTTCGTTCCATCGCCGCCACTGCTGTTCTTCTTGCAGGCGTCAGCCTGTCCCATGCCGCAAGCCACGGCGGAAACAAGATGGTCGGCGGCGCCGAAATGTTCCCCGACAAGAACATCGTCGAAAACGCCGTGAATTCCGCTGATCACACCACTCTGGTTGCAGCCGTCAAGGCAGCAGGCCTTGTCGATACACTGTCGGGTGAAGGGCCGTTCACGGTTTTCGCCCCGACCAACGATGCCTTTGCCGCTCTGCCGGAAGGCACAGTCGACACTCTGCTGAAGCCAGAAAACAAGGGCCAGCTGACCAAGATCCTGACCTGCCATGTTGTCGCAGCTGACGCCATGTCGGATGCGATCATGAAGATGGTTGACGATGACGGCGGCGTCCACCCGGTCAAGACCGTTGGCGGCTGCATGCTCAACATCTCCTACGAAGGCGACAAGGTGATGGTCACCGACGAAACCGGCGCAGTGGCCAATGTCACCATCGCCGATGTCGATCAGTCCAACGGCGTCATTCACGTCATCGACAAGGTTCTTCTGCCCAAGGGCTGAACCGAAAAAATCTGAACCTTAACCGGGTTCGGTCGCGCCGATGCCTCCAAGAGCACCATACACGGCGCGCCTTGACAGTCCCCCGCCCTCTTCTTTGGCGGGGGACTGCTCACGGGCAATTGAAAACATGTGCTTGGTCTTTTCACGCTGGCCCGCCTAGATTTCAATCAACGCAAGGAGACACGTCATGTCAACGAAAACAGAAATCAGCCGCCGCGCGCTTTTGACTGCCGGAGTTGCCGGTGTCGCCCTGACCGTGTTTGGACGCCGCACGCCGGCAAGGGCCTCTGAGGGCACGTTCGAATTCACGCTGAGTGATGCGGAATGGAAGGCGAAACTGACGCCAAGGCAGTTTGACGTATTGCGTGAAGAGGACACGGAACGGGCGTTCTCAAGCCCGCTCAACGAGGAAAAGCGCAAGGGCATGTTCCACTGTGCCGGTTGCGATCTGCCCGCCTATTCGTCCGAAGCCAAATATGACAGCGGTACCGGTTGGCCGAGCTTCTGGAAATCCGAAGAAGATGCTGTGCGGACCAAGGAAGACAGATCGCTGTTTTCGACCCGCACCGAAGTCCATTGCCGCCGCTGCGGCGGTCACTTTGGTCACATTTTCGATGATGGGCCGGCACCGACCGGAAAACGCCATTGTCTCAACGGCCTGGCGCTCGACTTCAAACCCGCCGAAAACGCCTGAGCAGACAGTGGGCCATTACAGCGTAATGGCCAGCGCGATCGCGATTCTGAGTTCGGCAATGCCCTCGCGCTTTTCCGATGAAGTGGCCAGCACTTCCGGGAAAGCCGCTGGCCGCTTTTTGATCGCTGCCAGCGTTTCGCTGATCAGCCGGGGCACGCCGGCTTCCTTGATCTTGTCGGTCTTGGTCAGCACCAACTGGTAGGACATGGCTGCCTTGTCGAGCAGATCCATCACCGCTTCATCATTCTTTTTAACGCCGTGGCGGCTGTCAATCAGCAGATAGACCCGCTTCAGCGTTGACCGGCCGCGCATGTAATCAAACACCAGCGCGGTCCACAGGTCGACCTGATCCTTGGGCGCCTTGGCGTAGCCGTAACCGGGCATGTCGACAAACGCCATTGGCGGCATGTCAGCTTCATCACCGGCATAGCCTTCAGGCACGAAATAGTTCAGTTCCTGGGTTCGGCCAGGTGTATTCGATGTCCGCGCCAATCCATTGACGCCGACAAGCGCGTTGATCAACGAGGATTTGCCAACATTGGAGCGGCCGGCAAAGGCGATCTCCGGCGGACCTTCCGGCGGCAGGAACTTGAGCGACGGAACGCCACGGATGAACACGAACGGCTTGGTAAACAGCGTCGCCGAAAGTTCTCTTGCGGCCTGCATTGCCGGGTCTGCGGACAGTGTGCTCATCGCTCCGGCCTCCGGCCGCTCAGGTCTTTGTGGGCTTGGGTTTGAACAATGCGACGAGATTGTCCCAAAGTTCGATCTTGGCGCCCTGGCGCTTCATGATGATACCCTGCTGGGTCACAGAAAGCGTGTTGTTCCAGGCCCAGTAGATCACCAGACCGGCCGGGAACGTCGCCAGCATGAAGGTGAAGACCACCGGCATCCAGGTGAAGATCATCGCCTGGGTCGGGTCCGGAGGCGTCGGGTTCATGCGCATCTGCAGGAACATTGTGATGCCCATGATCAATGGCCAGACGCCGATCATCAGGAACGACGGCACATCATAGGGCAACAGGCCGAACAGGTTGAACAGCGAGGTCGGGTCGGGTGCCGACAGATCCTGGATCCAGCCGAAGAACGGCGCATGCCGCATTTCGATGGTGACGTAGAGCACCTTGTAGAGCGAGAAGAACACCGGGATCTGCAACAGCACCGGCCAGCAGCCGGCGACCGGGTTGATCTTCTCTTTCTTGTAGAGCTCCATCATGCCCTGCTGCAGCGCCATCTTGTCGTCGGCATGCTTGGCCTTGAGCTCTTCGAGCTTGGGCTGAACCTTCTTCATGTTGGCCATCGACACATAGGACTTGTTGGCCAGCGGGAAGAAGATCAGCTTGACGATCACCGTGGTGACCAGAATCGCGACTCCGAAATTGCCGAACACCTTGAACAGCGAATCGATCAGCCAGAACATCGGCTTGGTCAGGAAGTAGAACCAACCCCAGTCGATCATCAGATCGAAATTGAGAATGTTGTGCTCTTCCTGGTAGCCGGCGATGACCGGCACTTCCTTGGCGCCGGCAAATACCAGCGTCTTCGAGGTCACGCTGCTGCCGGGCGCGATCGCCTGGGCATCGGTCTTGAAGTCCGACTGATAGCGGGCGCGGCCATCGGTGAAATGGGCAAAACGGGTTTCAAATCCTGCATCCTGCGGCGGCACAACTGCTGCTGCCCAGTATTTGTCGGTGATTCCCATCCAGCCCGCGGTTGCCTTGCCATGGGCGATGATCGGGGTGTCCTCGACATCGGAATAATCGACTTCCTGCAGGCCTTCTTCGCCGATGACGCCGATCAGGCCCTCATGCAGCACATAGATGCCTTGGGTCTTGGGCTTGAAGAACCGCGTGACCCTGCCGTATCCGGCAACCGAAGCAGTGGCATCGCCGGAGTTGGCGATCGTGTCTTCGAAGCTGAACAGATAATGTTCATCGACCGAGATGATGCGGGTAAACAGAAGGCCGGCGCCATTGTCATAGGTCAGAGTTACCGGACTGGAAGGTGTCAGAACCTGGCCCGATGCCGCGGTCCAAACAGTATCAGGTCCGGGCGCGGGACCCGACTGCGCGTCTGCGATGAAGCCGACCTCGGCGAAATAGCCATTGGCGAGGGCTGCCGGGCTGAACAAGGTGATGTTCGGGCTCGAATCATCGATCGTCTCACGATATTCATTGAGCAGCAGATCGTCGATCCGCGCTCCGGTGAGGTTGATCGATCCTCGTAGGGACGGTGTATCGATACTGATCCGTGCCGTCTGTGCGATCGTTTGTTCGCGCGACAAGCCGGCAGCAGGCGCTACGGCCGCCGCGACATCGCCACCGGGCGCTGATCCGCTGACTGTGCCCGGGGTTCCGCTGTCAGTTGTGGTTGCTGGCGCCTGGGCAGCCTGCTGGGCCTGCACGGCTTCGGCAGCCACGCGTTCCCGTTCGATTTTTGGGCTCACATAGAGGAATTGCCAGCCGACAAGGACAAGCACCGACATGAGGATTGCGACGAAATAGTTGCGATTGGTTTCCATCACTCATTCCTGATGGCCGGGCTCGGAGTGCCTGGCGTTCTGATGTTGTCCTGTGCGCCGGAACTTTGCCCGGCGCGGGCTTGTCGGGGCCGTGTCAGGCTGCCGCTTTCACCGACCCGTTCGGTCAGCGCGGCGACGAGCTTGTCAAACGGCGCGGCCAGCGTATCCCGGCGTGCGACCACCACATAGTCATGTCCAGGCTTGAATGGAACCCCCGCCATGAGACGGACGGCCTCCCTTAGCCGGCGGCGCATTCTGTTGCGCTCCACCGAGTTGCCCTGTTTTTTGGTAACCGTAAAGCCGATTCGGGGGGCTTGGTCAGGTTTGCCCCTGTCGAGGCTCTCCAGCAAAAAATAGGGTCCGCGCAGACGCTTGCCTTTTTGCACAGCAAGAAATTCCGGCCGGGTTTTAAGCCGTCCGGGTTTCATGATGGTTTTGTCTTGTGCCACGCGACGATCTTTCTTCGCGGGCCGTTGTCAGCGATCAGGCCGACAGGCTTGCACGTCCGCGGGCGCGACGAGCCTGGATGACCTTGCGGCCGCCCTTGGTGGCCATACGCGAGCGAAAGCCGTGGCGACGCTTGCGAACAAGTTTGGATGGTTGGTAAGTACGCTTTGGCATTATTTTAATACCGCGGTGTGCGGCCCTTCTTGGAACAACTTGGTTTGGGTGTTCAGTCCGTCAAGACACCTCCCGGAAACCGGAAGTCTCCACGGACGAGCGGCTTATAAGCGCGTTCACGTCCAAAAGTCAATGAGCAGGGCCTCTGTCTGGGCGCTGCCGAGGCTGGTGGCTACTCATACTCCGAGGTCACGTTCCTTCACAAGCCGGTGAGGCCGCCTGCCTGCGGGTTGCCTCCTGCGATTGACTGCGCCAAGTAATTGAGCTGCCGCGCCACAATGTCTCAGAACAGAACAGGAATTGCTATGCATCCGGACCGCCGCGCTGTTGTCGCAGGACTATCAGCCCTGATCGCCAGCACCGCCTTGAACCCGCTACCGGCAATGGCCGCATTGACCGGTTTCCGCCCCAAGGGCCAGGCGAAAGTTGATCACTCCCGATACGACACCCTGCTCAAGTCCTATGTCAGATCCGACGCCAACGCCTACAATCGGGTGGATTATGGTGGCGTGAAAGCCAATTTGCCTGTTTTGAGAGACTATATTGCCGCACTGGAATCGGTTGATCCGGTATCGCTGTCGCGAAACGAAGCCCATGCCTACTGGATCAACCTCTACAACGCCAAGACGCTCGAGGTTGTCGCCGATGCCTTTCCGGTGAAATCGATCAAGAAGATCAATCTCGGCGGTTCGGGCCTGTTCGGCTCGGGTCCATGGAAAGCCAAGTTCATCACTGTCAACGGTACGGCGCTTTCGCTCGACGATATCGAGCACGAAATCGTCCGTGCGCTGTTCAAGGACGAGATGTCCCATTACGGCCTTAACTGCGCTTCCTATTCCTGCCCTAATCTGGCGGCCCGGACCTACACCGGCGCCAATGTGGATGCATTGTTGCGCGAAAATGCCGTGGCTTATGTCAATCATCCACGCGGCGTGGCGGTTGAAAACGATCGTATCACCGCCTCAAAAATCTATTCCTGGTATGCAGGCGACTTTGGCGGCAAGGGCAAGCTCAAGCCGCATTGGCAGTCCTTGGCAAATGCGCAAAAGGCCGCCGAGATCCAGGCAGCGTCGATTTCCGGTTATGATTACGACTGGAGCATCAACTCTCAGTAAGGTTCTGATGACGCCGTTCTCACGCCACCGTGAATTTGGTGCAGCCGTGGCTCACGCGGGTTTGGGAATATGCGAGGGATTGTCATTGGCGCCGCAAGACGCAAGCATCTATTGCTTCTTCGAAATCAGACAGGGTCGGTATCTGGCCGAAATGACAGCGGAGACAGCACATGACCATGCAATCGCCGATAAGGCAGATGGACACAGCAGTGGATAAAACTCCCGAGACCACACCAGCTCCGAGCCGTGCCGCGCCATGGCGCCGGTTCTTGCCGCTGGCCATTATCGCCGCCGGCATTGCTGCCGCATACGCTGCCGGACTTCAGGAATATCTTGCGCTCACGGTTCTCACCGAGCAGCGTGAAGTGCTCAAGGAGTTCGTCGCCGAGCACCGCATTGCCTCGATCCTCGGCTATTTTGTGCTTTACACGCTTGCCGTGGCATTTGCCTTTCCTGCGGCCTCGATCCTGACGATTTTCGCCGGCTTCGTGTTCGGGTGGTTCATTGGTGGTACGTTGACCGTCTTTGCCGCCACCACCGGGGCCGCGGCGATCTTCCTGGCCGCCCGATCGGCATTTGGCGATGTGCTGCGCAAGCGAGCCGGGCCGTTTGTGGCCAAGCTTGCCGACGGCTTTGCCAAGGATGCATTCGGTTATCTTCTGGTGCTGCGCCTGGCGCCGGTGTTTCCGTTCCTCATCATCAACATCGCGCCTGCCTTCTTCGACATCAGGCTGCGCACTTATGTTGCCGCGACATTCCTGGGTATCATTCCCGGCACCTTCGCCTATGCCTGGCTGGGGCAGGGGCTCGACAGTGTCATTGCCGCCGCTGCCGGACGCGAGATTTCGATCTCGGATCTGGTGACACCGGAAATCACCATTGCTTTTCTCGGGCTTGCAATCGTCGCTGCTATCCCCACCATAGTGGGCAAGTTTCGCCAACGCTCGTAATTCAGGCCAGAAACGATATCCACCAGCGGATCCATTCTACGGAGAGACTTGACCATGACCACCCGATTGACACCAGACATCTGCGTTATCGGCGGCGGCTCCGGCGGTCTTTCGGTCGCCGCCGCCGCCGCCGCATTTGGCGTTGATGTGGTTCTTGTCGAGAAAGGCAAGATGGGCGGCGATTGCCTCAATTATGGCTGCGTGCCCTCCAAGGCGATGATCGCCGCAGGCAAGCACGCCCACGCCATTGCCGAGGCGCCGGACTTTGGCGTCAGCGCAGGCGAGGTCAAGATCAATTTCCGCAAGGTTCATGACCATATCCATTCGGTCATCGCTGCGATCGCACCCAATGATTCGGTCGAGCGTTACCGAGCCATGGGCGTCAATGTGATTGAGGCCGAAGCACGGTTCATCGACAAAAACACAGTCATGGCCGGTGATACCGAAATTCGTGCCAGACGCTATGTTGTCGCCACCGGATCCTCGGCCTTCGTGCCGCCGATCCCGGGGCTCGATACGGTCGATTACCTGACCAATGAGACGCT
The DNA here is from genome assembly GCF_001011155.1 of Hoeflea sp. IMCC20628. Lineage (NCBI taxonomy): Bacteria > Pseudomonadati > Pseudomonadota > Alphaproteobacteria > Hyphomicrobiales > Rhizobiaceae > Hoeflea > Hoeflea sp. IMCC20628. The sequence continues at coordinate 3,943,930 of NZ_CP011479.1, read as the reverse complement.
GTTTGAACGCACCCGCGCGCCCAAGCATCTCATTGTCATCGGCGGCGGCCCGATAGGTATGGAGATGGCTCAGGCGCACCGCAGGCTTGGCGCCGAGGTCGCGGTGATCGAGGGCGCCAAGGCGCTCGGCAAGGACGATCCGGAACTGGCGGCCATAGTACTCGAAAACATTCGCGCCGAAGGCGTGAGCATTCTCGAGGGATCCAAGGTGACCTCCGTCGAGAAGCGCGGCAAGACCGGAGTGCGGGTCAATTACGAAGGCGAGACTGGCGCGGGCTCTGTCGATGGCAGTGATGTGCTTGTCGCTGTCGGTCGTCTCGCCAATGTCGAAGGCCTCGGACTAAGCGAGGCCGGTGTCGATCATGACCGGCGCGGCATCAAGGTCGGCGCCAATCTCAGGTCATCCAACAAACGCGTCTACGCCATTGGCGATGTCGCCGGCGGGCTGCAGTTCACCCATGTCGCCGGCTATCACGCCGGCCTGGTGGTGCAGCAGATCCTGTTTCGTGCTCCGGCCAAGGAAAACCGCGATATCATTCCCTGGGCCACCTATACCGATCCCGAACTGGCCCATGTCGGCCTGACCGAAGAAGAGGCGGGCAAGCGCCATGGAGGGCGGATCTCGGTTCTGCGCTGGCCCTATGCCGAGAACGACCGCGCCCAGACGGAGCGCAAGACCACGGGCCTTATCAAGATGGTGGTCGACCGCAAGGCACGCATTCTGGGTGTGTCGATTGCCGGCGCAGGTGCCGGCGAAATGATCAACATATGGGCGCTGGCGGTGACCAATGGCATGAAGCTCAAGGACGTGCGTGGTTATGTGCCGCCCTATCCGACCATGGCGGAGATTGGAAAACGCGCTGCGGTTTCCTATTATACTCCTATGACACGCAAGCCGTTCGTGCGCTGGATTGTCCGGTTCCTGAGACGGTTCGGGTAACGGCTGGGCGGGGGAGGGCGGACCATGGCGGACACACATACCAAGACGGCAATACCGTGGTGGAGGCCGAGGGCGAGAAGCCTTACGTCCAAGCTGTTGTGGCTGACGGTGCTGTTCGTGATGATTGCCGAAGTGCTGATTTTCGTGCCCTCTGTAGCCAACACCCGGCTGCGGCTGCTCGAAAACCGCCTCAACACGGCCGCCGCCGCGGCGATCGTGGTCGACGGCGTCAATGCCATGGAACTTCCGCAAGACATCCAGAATGATACCCTGATGGCGACCGGTACAAAATCCATCGTGCTGCGCAAGGACGGTACCTCCCGCATCATTGCCAGCGCCAACATGCCGCCGCTTGTCACGCATCAATACAATCTTGCCGACGCCACACCGGTCCGCGCTATCATCGATGCTTTCGACACCATCCTGTTTGGCGGCGACCGGGTGATCCGAGTCTATGGCCCGATCGGCGATGATCCGGACATGCAGATCGACCTTGTCTTCGAGGACAATCAACTCCGTCACGATATGCTGATTTACGGCCGCAACGTGTTCCTGCTGTCGGTTCTGATCTCTTTCATCACCGCAAGTTTGCTGTTCTTCACCATCAACCGTCTGTTGCTTCGGCCGGTACAAAGGGTAACTGCGAACATGCAGGCCTTTTCCGAGGATCCGGAAAACCCCAACAACATCATTGTGCCCACTCCGGCCGTTGACGAGCTGACCGCAGCCGAAGGCCACCTTGCAGCCATGCAGACGCGCCTGCAGCAGACGCTGAAGGAGCAACGCCATCTGGCCGACCTCGGTCTTGCTGTGTCCAAGATCAATCACGACATGCGCAACATTCTCACCTCGGCGCAATTGATGTCCGACAGGCTGGCGATGAGCGACGATCCGATGGTCAAGCGCTTCGCCCCCAAACTGTTGCGCAGCATTGACAGGGCCGTCAGCTATTCGAGCGAAGTGCTTGCCTATGGCAAAGCGCTTGAGGCCTTGCCACGGCGCCGGTTCATCAACCTGGCGATGCTGGCGAGCGAAGTCTGCGATATCGTTTCCGAGGAAACCGCGACCGACATCCATTATGTGGTCGATATCGATGAGGCACTGGAGGTTGAGGCCGACAGCGAACAGATGTTCCGTGTGATTTACAATCTTGTCCGCAACGCCGTGCAGGCGTTCGATGCCGACCCGGCGGACGACACGGCGCTGATTCAACGCATTACCGTATCGGCACGGCGTTCAGGCACGGTCGTGGAGATTCTGGTATCCGACACCGGACCCGGACTGCCCGCCAAGGCGCGCGAGAACCTGTTCCTGCCGTTTCGCGGTTCGGCCCGCTCGGGCGGAACCGGCCTCGGTCTCGCCATTGCCCGTGAACTGGTCACGGCCCATGGCGGCTCGATCACACTTGACGAGACCGTTGCCCAGGGTACCACCTTCCGCATTGAACTGCCGGATCAGCCGGTTCCGCTCGATACTTTCCGTGCACGCGCCTGACTCTTTCGGATGAATTCTGCGGCAAACGCTTTTTTCGTCAAATACGCTTGCAATCCCCCGCTGTCCGTTTTAGGAGAACGCCTCGCGGGCAAGATTGATGCCTGCAACGCGCGCCCGTAGCTCAGCTGGATAGAGCACCAGACTACGAATCTGGGGGTCAGAGGTTCGAATCCTTTCGGGCGCGCCATTCTCTTTCTTTAGAAGACAGAATTCACCCGGCGCAGGGCGGCAATGCCCAAAACGCAGGATGCGTTGATTCATGCCATGGGCAGGTGAATCTCTCACCGGGCGCGCTGCTTAACCGGTTTTGAGCGAGGCCAATTGCCGGTAACTGGCCATCAGGTCGTTGAAACGTTCGCCCTGGATGGCGACGTGCTGGCGCAGGGCGGCGGCGGTGGCCTTGGGGTCGGCGCGGCCCAGCGCCGCATACACCGCCCGGTGCTCGCGCATTGACTGCGGCATGCGGCCATTGGCGCGCAATTGCAGCCGCCGGTAGGGTTTGAGCCGCTTGTGCAGTCTTGCCGCCTCGCGGGCCAGGAAGCGGTTGCCGCTGGCCTCGTAAACCAGATGGTGGAATTTCTCGTTCTCGCGGTAATATTCGTCGAAATCGCCGACTGTGATGGCCGCTTCGCAGGCCTCTATGGTCAGGGCGATGGCAACCATCTGTTGCTCGGTCACCTGCCGTGCGGCGCGAAATCCGCACATAGCCTCGATTTCGGCCATGACTTCGAACATCTCCACCAGTTCGGCAAAATCCGGATGCCGGATGAAGGCGCCGCGGCGGGCTTCGAGCGTGACCAGACCGGAAGCTGCCAGCGATTGGAAAGCCTCGCGCAATGGCGTCCTCGACACGCCGAACTGTTCGGCGAGCTTGACTTCATCGAGACGCTCGCCATCGGCGAATTCACCAGTGACAATCATCTGCTCGATGCGTTCGCGAATGGTATCTGCAATGCGTGTGCCCATGAACATATCATCGCCGATCCAAGTTAAAATGCAAATTCATTCTTTTTGTATACAAGCGGTTTGACATTGCATCCCAAAGATGGTCCGTTTGGACGTTGCCGGAACCGGAGGAGGTTCTGCGAGCACATTCTTCTGGGAGGTAGATATGAAACTAGGATTATCAGCGTTTGCAGGCGTACTCGCCGCATCCATCGCTTTGACTGGCCTTGCGCAGGCCGAAACCCTGAAAGCATCGCACCAGTTTCCGGGCGGAAAGGGCGACGCGCGCGACGAAATGGTTCAGCTTTTCGCCAAGGAACTGGCAGCCGCCGATGTCGGTCTCGATGTTCAGGTCTATCCGGGCCAGTCGCTCTACAAGGCGAAAGAACAGTGGGGCGCACTGACCAAGGGTCAGCTCGACATCACCTCGTTCCCGCTCGACTATGCATCCGGTCGTGTGCCGCAGTTTTCGGCAACCCTGATGCCCGGCCTGGTGCGCAACCATGACCGCGCCAAGCGGCTCAACGCCTCGCCGTTCATGACCGAGATCAAGAAACTGGTCGAAGACAACGGCGCCATCGTCATTGCCGACGCCTGGCTCGGCGGCGCCTTCGCCTCGAAAAAGACCTGCATCACCTCGCCGGACACCATCAAGGGTCAGGTCACCCGCGCCGCAGGCCCTGCATTCGAGCAGATGCTGGTTGGCGCCGGCGCATCGATCTCCTCGATGGCGTCATCGGAAATCTACACCGGCATGCAGACAGGCGTGCTTGATGCCACCAACACCTCGTCGGGATCATTCGTTTCCTACCGCATCTACGAGCAGGTCACCTGCCTGACAGAGCCGGGCGAAAACTCGCTCTGGTTCATGTATGAGCCGATGCTGATCTCGAAGGAAACCTACGATCGTCTGACGCCCGAGCAGCAGGCCGCCGTCATGGCAGCCGGCAAGAAGGCCGAGGAGTATTTCGACAAGGAAGCCGCCGGTCTCGACGACAAGATGGTCGACACCTTCAAGAAGGCCGGCGTTGAAATCGTCTCCATGTCGAAGGACGATTATGACGCCTGGCTGGCGATCGCCAAGGAGACTGCTTACAAGGAATTTGCCGAAAAGGTTCCTGGTGGCCAGCAGCTGATCGACCAGGCTCTCGCCGTCGAATAAGCATCGGATCGGGGGAGGTTCGCCTCCCCTTTTCCCGCCCGGCCTGTCCCTTTTTCGATCCGAGGATTGCCTGAAATGAAACGCTTTGTTTCGATCGTCGAGACGCTGTCACGGCTGTGCGGACTGTCGTCCATGCTGCTGATCGCCGCCTCCACGCTTGTGGTCTCCCAGATGGTGTTCATACGCTATTTCCTGGGCGCCTCGACCGTCTGGCAGACCGAGTTTGTCGTCTACGCCATGATCGCCTCCACCTTCATCGGCGCACCCTATGTGCTGATGCTCAAGGGTCATGTTTCGGTCGATCTGCTGCCCACTCTGCTCGGCGGCAATGGCAAGCGTCTGCTTGATGTGCTCGCCGCTACTTTGAGCCTGGCGTTTTGCGCGCTGCTCGGCTGGTCGGGCTGGCACTTTTTCTATGAGGCGCTGTCGAAAGGCTGGACCACCGACACGGTCTGGGCACTGCCGCTGTGGATCCCGCTGCTGCCGCTGCCGCTCGGTGTTGGCATCCTGTGCCTGCAATACATCGCCGAAATCTACAAGAATTGGACTGCCACCGAGGAGAGCCCCGCATGAGCCCGCTGGAAATCGGCCTTCTCATCCTCGTTGTGCTGATCGCGCTGTTTGCCATCGGCATGCCGATCGCATTCGCCCTCGGCGCCGTCTCCATCGGCACCCTGCTGCTGATTGATGGCTTCCGCTCGCTCGATATTCTCGGCGAAACCTTTTTCTCCGGGCTCAATTCCTTCACGCTGGTGTCGATCCCGATGTTTATCCTGATGGGGGCTGCGGTCTCCAACAGCCCGGCAGGCAAGGATCTCTACGAGGCGCTCGACCGCTGGCTCAACCGCGTGCCCGGCGGATTGGTGCTGTCCAATCTCGGGGCCTGCTCGCTTTTTTCGGCGCTGTCGGGTTCCTCGCCCGCCACCTGTGCTGCCATCGGCAAGATGGGCATTCCGGAAATGCGCAAGCGCGGCTATCCCGATGAGATCTCCGCCGGATCAATAGCCGCCGGCGGCACGCTCGGCATTCTCATTCCGCCGTCGATCACCATGATCGTCTACGGCATCGCCACCGAAACCTCGATCGGCCGGCTGTTTCTGGCCGGCGTGCTTCCAGGCATGATGCTGACCACTATCTTCATGGCCTGGACGTTGTTTTCCTGCTGGCGCAGCGGCCTGACATTGTCGGATGTGACGCAGCATTATTCATTGAAGCAGAAGCTCGAGATCCTGCCCCGCGTGCTGCCGTTCCTGGCCATCGTCGCCGGTATCCTGTTCGTGCTGTATGGCGGCGTCGCCACACCATCGGAAGCCGCCGGCGTCGGCGCACTGTTCTGCCTGGTGCTGGTGGTCGTGGTCTACAAGATGTTCTCGGCCAAGCCGTTCATCTCGATGTTCCGCGATTCGACCAAGGAATCGGTGATGATCATGATGATCATCGCGGCGTCCGAACTCTTCGCCTTCACCCTGTCCTCGACCTTCGTCACCCAGAGCATCGCCAACTGGATTTCCGATCTCGAAGTCAACCGCTGGGTGCTGATGGGCATCATCAATGTCTTCCTGCTGATCGCCGGCTTCTTCCTGCCGCCGGTGGCAGTGATCCTGATGACCGCGCCGATCCTGCTGCCGATCATCACCAGCGCCGGGTTTGATCCCTACTGGTTTGCCGTCATCCTGACCATCAACATGGAGATCGGCCTGATCACCCCGCCGGTCGGCCTCAATCTGTATGTCATCAACTCCATCGCGCCGGACATTTCGCTCGGCACCATCCTGCGCGGCTCGCTGCCCTATGTGATGTGCATGATTCTGGCCATCGTGATCCTGTGCATCTTTCCGTCGATCGTCACCTTCCTGCCTGAACTGGTCATGGGGGTCGCGCTTTGAACAGGTCCGGCTTCTTCTATGATCTGCTGTCGACGCTGTTCGAGCGGCCGGGCTTCGCCCGCATCAAGGGTGACGGGCGCTCGATCACGGCGCTCTGCAAGGATCTGATTGCCAGTGAAGGCGAGGTCTCCGGCCACAATATGGGCCAGCAGATCCTGTCACGTTTCAGCGAGCTGACGCCGGAAGCGGAAATCGAGTTCTTCGAATATCTCACCGAACAGATGGACATCGATACCGAGCGGCTGATGGCGGCCACCACCGCTTACCAGATAGACCGCTCGCCGGAGAATTTCGCCGATCTGCTCGAAGCTGCCGAGCCCGAGCGGCAGGAGCTGCTGCGCCGCATCAACCGGGTGCCCGGCGCCACTGGCGATCTGGTCAAGATGCGCGCGCGGCTGCTCAAGCTGCTCAAGGAGCACCCCGCCTTCGGCCGCACCGATGTCGACTTCCAGCACCTGTTTGCCTCCTGGTTCAACCGTGGCTTTCTGTTGCCACGCCGCATCCACTGGCAGAGCCCGGCCAACATTCTCGAAAAGATCATCAAATACGAAGCGGTGCATGCCATCGATGACTGGGATGATCTGCGCCGCCGCGTCGAGCCCTCCGACCGCCGCTGCTACGCCTTTTTTCATCCCGCAATGCCCGATGATCCGCTGATCTTCGTCGAGGTGGCGCTGGTCAAGGGGATCCCCGGCTCGGTGCAGGCCATTCTTGCCGAAAACCGCGAGATCCTCAGCCCCGAAAGCGCCGACACCGCGGTGTTCTATTCGATTTCCAACTGTCAGGCAGGCCTGCGCGGCGTCTCCTTCGGCAACTCGCTGATCAAGCAGGTGGTCGAGGATCTGCAGGCCGAGGTGAAGTCGATCACCAGTTTCGTCACGCTGTCGCCGCTTCCAGGCTTCAATCGCTGGCTGCGCCAGTCCATCACGGACGAGCCCAACACCCTTGTAGCCGTCGAGGACATCGAGTTGGCCATCCAGTCCGGCGAACTGGGCAAGCTCGCAGAGCAGCCGCAATGGCTGCGCCGCCAGGCTGCACACTACCTGGTCCACCAGAAGAACAGCAGCGGCATGCCGCTCGATCCGGTGGCCCGTTTCCATCTTGGCAACGGCGCCATGCTGCATGATATCCACGCAAGCGCAGATCTCTCGCCCAACGGCGTGCGCCAGTCCAGCGGCCTGATGGTCAACTATCTCTATGATCTGAAAAAGATCAGCCAGTTCCACGAGGGGTTTGCCGAGGCCCACACGGTGTTCACCTCCAAGGACGTCAAGACACTGGCCGACGCAGCGGCCGCAAACAGCAATGGCAGGAAACCGAAAAATGGCTCGTAATTTTCTCTTCGACGGATTGCTCGCTGACAAGCTCTCCACGGATGAAGCCCGCAAGGCCACTTTCGCCACACTGCCCGAGGACGGGCGCCATTTCAGCTACGGCGATGTCGAAGACGTCTCCGGTCGCTTCGCCAATGTGCTCGTGGACCTCGGCGTCCAGCCCGGCGACCGGGTGGCGGTGCAGGTGCCCAAATCCATCGAAGCCATCATGCTCTATCTCGCCGTGGTCCGCGCCGGCGCCGTCTTCCTGCCGCTCAACACCGGCTACACCCCGGCGGAGATCGAATATTTCCTTGGCAACGCGACGCCGCGCATCTTTGTCTGCGATCCGAAAAAACGCGCCGACTACGAGGCGCTGACAGCCAGTCTCGGTATCGGGCTTGAGACCATGGGCGTCTGGCAAAACCACGACACCAGCGCCGGCTCGCTCAACGACGCCGGACTTGCAGCCCCCACCGCGTTCGACACAGTCGCCCGCGCAGCCGATGAACTCGCCGCCATTCTCTACACGTCGGGCACTACCGGGCGCTCGAAGGGCGCCATGCTCACCCATGCCAACCTCTTGTCCAATGCCGAAACACTGGTGCAGGTCTGGCAATTCACCGCCGACGATGTGCTCTTGCACGCGCTGCCAATCTTTCACACCCACGGCCTGTTCGTCGCCACCAATGTGACGCTGAGCGCCGGCGCATCGCTGATCTTCCTTCCGGCCTTCTCCGCCGAAGCCATCATCGAAAACATCCCCGGCGCCACAGCCCTGATGGGCGTGCCGACCTTCTACACCCGTCTGCTCGATGATCCGGCGTTTACCGGCGATCTGGTCAAGGATATGCGGTTGTTCGTCTCCGGCAGCGCGCCGCTCTTGGCCGAAACCCATGTGCTGTTCGAACAGCGCACCGGCCACCGCATTCTCGAGCGCTACGGCATGACCGAGACCAACATGAACACCTCCAACCCCTATGAGGGCGAGCGCCGCGCCGGCACCGTCGGCTTCCCGCTGCCCGGCGTCGATCTGCGCATTGTCGATGCCGAGACCGGCAAGACCCTGCCGCAAGGCGAGATCGGCATCATCGAGGTCAAGGGCCCCAACGTCTTTGCCGGCTACTGGCAGATGCCCGAAAAGACAAAGGAAGAATTCCGCGATGACGGCTTCTTCATCACCGGCGATGTCGGCGTCATCGATGCGGACGGCTATGTCCAGATCGTCGGCCGCTCCAAGGACCTGATCATCTCCGGCGGCTACAACATCTATCCCAAGGAGCTCGAATTGCTGCTCGACGAGGAAGACGGCGTGCTCGAATCCGCCGTCATCGGCGTGCCGCATGCCGATTTCGGCGAAGGCGTCGTCGCTGTTCTGGTGCCCAAGCCGGGCGCGAAGCTTGATGAAGCGACGATCCTTGAGTCGATCAAGCCGAAGATCGCCCGCTTCAAGCAGCCCAAGCGGGTCGTCGTACTCGACGAGCTGCCACGCAACACCATGGGCAAGGTCCAGAAGAACGTGCTCCGTGACGCCTACAAGACCCTGCTCGATGCCTGAGACCTTCTGCCTCTTGCTGCCAGCGATGCCTCTCGTCTAGAACGGGGCACCCCTCCGGCGCCATGGTTCGCGACCGGGTGTGAAAGACAGGCAGGCGCAGTATGAGCACACCGGTCGAGGCCTTCATCATCCATTTGGCGCGTGCCGAGGCGCGGCGGCCACAGGTGGATCACCTGCTCGCGGCATGCCCCGTGCCGGCCCGCATTGTCGACGCAGTGGACGGCCGGGCGTTGCCGGTCCAGGAGATCGACACCGTCTATACGCGCAAAAGCCTTCATGCACCGTCCTATCCTTTCGACATGACGGTGGGTGAAGTCGGCTGCTTTCTAAGCCACCGCAAGGCCTGGCAGGCTATTCTGGACGCAGGTCTCGATGTCGGCCTGGTGATCGAGGATGATGTCGAGATGGATGCTGCGGAGTTCGCTCGCGCATTGGAGTTGGCCCGCGCCCATGTCGCCAGCCATGGCATTGTCCAGTTCCAGGTCCGCCAGATTGCTGAGCCGGGGCCGGTGATCGCGTCTGCGGGCGATATAGTCCTCACCCGGCCCGTGATCATCCCGCTGCGCGCCTCCTGCACACTCTATTCAAGAGCTGCGCTTGAACTGCTGCTCGCCCAGACCACCCGGTTTGATCGTCCGATCGACGGCCATGTGCAACTGCATTGGGTGACCGGTTTGCGGCCGCTGATCGTCATCCCCTCTGGCGTGCGCGACAAGGGCGCCACCATCGGCGGCACCACCATCCAGGCCCGCAATGTGCCTTTGCTCCGGCGCATCCGCCGTGAACTGCTGCGCCCGATCTACCGCTACCGCATCGCTGCACTGTCCCGGGGCAATGATCAGCCGTCTGGCTGAGCTGTCTGATCTGTCGAACCGATGGCTGGACCAGCCAATTGGAATGGGCTATCCAGCCGGTCATGTCAGTTTTCGATACAGTCATCGCCGCCATTTTGCCGTCCGGTCTCGCGCTCTCGCTTGCCCGGCGCCTGATGAAATCGGCAGGGCTTGGCCACGGTGGTATCGTGGCCAAGTCCGGTGAAATGAAAGCCGCAGCTGCAGCCCTTTCCCGTGCCGGAGTGCAAACCAAAACACCTTTGCTGTTTGATGTCGGCGGCAATATCGGCGAATGGACCCTGGCGGCCAAGCAGATGTGGCCTGACTCCAAAATTCACCTGTTCGAGCCCTCCGCCAGCCACCTTGAAAAACTCGGAACGGCGTTTGCGGGTCTTGATGATATTAGCGTCAATCCCGTTGCCCTGGGCGCTGAAGCAGGCGAGGCGACGCTCTACAAGGATACCGAGATCACCGGGCTCGCCTCGATGACCAAACGTGATCTTGGCCATATCGGGCTGTCGATGGACCTGAGCGAGACGATCCGGGTCGACACGCTCGACCAGTATTGCGCCCGCCACGGCATTGCGGCGATCGATATGCTGAAGATCGATGTCGAAGGCCATGAGCTTGACGTTCTCAAGGGCGGTGTCACGATGCTGGACCAGCGCAAGATCGCCGCGGTTCAGTTCGAATTCGGCGGATGCAACGTCGACACCCGCACCTTCTTCCGCGACTTTTTTGATTTTTTTGATCATCGCGGCTATGCGCTCTTCATCATCGGACCGGGCGGACAGCTCAACCCGGTGCGGCGCTATCGTGAGTTCAACGAACAATTCTCAACCACGAATTACATCGCCATCCGGCGCGGAAAGTAGATCGGTATGACACGTGTGATCACGCGCCTGCACGGAGGCATGGGCAACCAGCTGTTTCAATATGCCGTTGGACGGGCAGTGGCGCTGAGGACCGGCGCCGAATTGCTGCTCGATACCCGGCAATACACGGCTAAAAACCCGTTTCAGTATGATCTCGGACACTTTGCCATTCAGGCGAAGGTCGCCACGGAAGCTGAATTGCCTCCGGCAAAGAACAGGCCCTTGGCCTATGCCTGGTGGCGCAAGTTTGGCCGCTCGCCGCGCTTCGTTCGGGAGCAGGGACTGGGTTACAATGAAACGATCGCGACCATTGAGGCTGATTGCTATCTGCACGGCTATTTTCAGTCTCAACGCTACTTTGCCGACATCGCGCCGACGTTGTGGACCGATTTGGCTTTCAAGGAAGCCATAAGCGGCGAGAACGCCCAAATGGGTGAGCGCATACAAAGCCGGCCATCGGTTTCCATGCACATTCGCCGGGGTGATTACATCACCGATGCAAAGGCTATGTCCGTTCACGGGTCTGCGGACCTTGCCTATTATCAGCGGGCGCTCAAGGAAGTCAGATCGCGGTCGGGTCAGGACCCGGTGGTCTATCTGTTCTCCAACGATCCCGACTGGGTACGCGACAATATCAAGCTCGATGCCGAGCTGGTGCCGGTCGCCATCAATGATGGCAAAACAGCGCATGAGGATCTGCGGTTGATGAGCCTGTGTGACCACAATATCATTGCCAATTCCACCTTCTCCTGGTGGGGCGCATGGCTTAATCCGTCGCATAACAAGATCGTCACGGCGCCGGCTCAGTGGTTTGCCAGCCCGAAACTGTCAAATCCCGACATCACACCGGACAACTGGCTGCGGCTTGGCGATTGACCGCGGACCTCACTAAAGCATAGAACCGCGGCAACCGAAGAACAGGGTCATCCCCGTCATGCATTTCAAATACGCCTTCAAGGATTTCCTTAACCGCTTGCGGGGCAAGAAACGTCATGGACCGGTGTCGCCGGGCCATTTTGAACTGGCGCTCGATCTGGCGCGGGTCCGCAACAAGGTGCTCGCCGAACCCGATCCGCAGATCAAGGCATTTCTTCTTTTTGCCTTTTCCTTTGGCGCAATCTCCAAGTCGCAGATTTTTCAGGACGCGTTTGTGCAATGGGCGTTGAACGGAAAGCGGGATGGCTTCTTTTGCGATTTTGGCGCGACCAATGGCGAGTTCCTGTCCAACAGCCATGCGCTGGAATCACATTTTGGCTGGAGCGGAATCTGCGCCGAGCCGGCGACGAGCTGGCACGAGGATTTGCACCGCAACAGGCCCAACGCCAAGATAGAAACACGATGTGTCTGGGCGCGCAGCGGCGAGAAGCTGACTTTCTCTGAAAGTGCATCAAGGGAATTGTCGACGCTGACCCAGTTCGAAGATTCCGACAGCCATGCCCGTAGGCGTCGCGGCGCCAAGAATTATCAGGTCGAAACCATCTCGCTCAACGACATGCTGGAACAGCACGGCGCGCCCGAGCAGTTCGATTACCTGTCAATTGACACGGAGGGCAGCGAGCTCGACATCCTCAAGGCTTTTGACATGACCCGCTGGCGTCCGGCGGTGATCACCGTCGAGCACAACTACACCGCCAACCGCAAGGTCATACATGATCTGCTCGTTGCCGCCGGTTACCGGCGCGTGTTGCCAGAGGTGTCGCTGTTTGACGACTGGTATATCGAAGGCCGCGTCGAGCTTCCCGTCTGAGGCCTCGCCCTATCGCACCTTCTTGTAGATAGCGTTCATGTGGCTCTTGCGGATCATGGTCTTGCGCTTGAAGTCGTGGCCGGCGAGCCACGGTTCCAGTTCGGACAGCAGCACGCCCCCCTCATAGACCGGTTCGCGCGACACTTCGCTTTCCAGATATTTGATAGCGGCCAGGGTGCGCGCGGCGCCCTGCAGACACATCAGCTCGGCGCCCTGCACATCCAGCACCAGCACATCAACGGTCTCGGGCGGTATGCCGACATCGTCCAGTGCCGCATCCAGCGTTCGCATCGGCAGCTCGAGCACTTCACCGGTCTCGCGCACCTGTGCGAATTTGTCGTCCTCGCCACGTTTCATCTTGAACATCGAGTTTGACGCGCCGTCATTGTCAAACAGATGGAATTCGGCCGAGCCGCCATCCTCGCCACCGACAAGTGCCTGGACAGCGATATGTCGGGTTCGCTTCTGGCCTGTCAGTCGGCAAAACAGGCTTGGCGGGTGGCTGGCCATTGTTTCGATGTGCTTCTGAAGCGCCGGAAAAATGTCCGGCGCGGCCTCGAACCACACAACCGTTTTGGCGCCCCAGTCCTGATAACGCGCGGCTTCTTCACCGTAGTGAGCGCCGACATGCACAACTGTTTTGTTGCGCAAGGTGCGCCCGCGCATCAGCAGATATCTCAGAATATTCATGCGGCGATCTCCCCGAATTCAGCCACCGTGCGGGCGATGCCCGCTTCGAGATCAATTGTCGGCTGCCAGCCCATGGCCGTGAGCTTTGCCGAATTCATCAGCTTTCGCGGCGTACCATCGGGCTTTGATGGATCGAGATCAATCGAGCCCTGATAGCCTGACGCCGCGCCGATCATCAGCGCCAGATCCCGGATGGTCACTTCCTGACCGCTGCCGACATTGACGTGCTCATGATCCGAATAGTGCTGCATCAGGAAAACCAGTGCATCGGCGCAGTCATCGGCATGCATGAATTCGCGCAACGGCGTTCCGCTGCCCCACAACGTGATCGATGGCGCATTTTCCGCCTTGGCCTGATGCACCTTGCGGACCAGCGCCGGCAGTACATGGCTGCTGGCGGGAGCATAATTGTCGCCGGTTCCGTACAGATTGGTCGGCATTGCGGAGATGAAATCGGCGCCGTGCTGTTTGCGGTAGGCCTGGCACAGTTTGATGCCGGCGATCTTGGCAATCGCGTACCATTCATTGGTCGGCTCAAGCTGGCCTTCCAGCAACGCGCTCTCGGCAATCGGCTGCGCGGCGAATTTGGGGTAGATGCAGGAGGAGCCAAGGAAGACCAGCTTTTCGACACCGTTGAGATAGGCCGCATGAATGATGTTGGCCTCGATCATCAGGTTCTCGTAGAGAAAATCCGCGGGCTGGGTGTCATTGGCCAGAATGCCGCCGACCTTGGCTGCGGCAAGGAAAACCGCTTCCGGGCGGTTTTGTGCAAACCACGCATTTACCGCCTGCTGGTTGGTCAGGTCCAGTTCCTGGCGTGTCGCTTGCAGCACCGTGCAGTTTTCCGCCGCAATCCGGCGGACGATGGCCGAGCCGACCATGCCGCGATGTCCCGCGACATAGACCCGCTTGCCTGAAAGCGCGTAAGGCACGTCACCCATTGCGCTTGGCCTCCGCCAGATCGCTCTCGGCCATCTCGGCGACGAGATCTGCGAACGAGGTTTGTGGTGTCCAGCCAAGCTTCTGCTTGGCCTTGGAGGCATCGCCGAGCAGGGTCTCGACTTCGGTCGGGCGGAAGTAGCGCGGATCGACTTTGACTATCACCTTGCCGGACGGATCGCGGCCGATCTCGTCGATGCCTTCGCCTTCGAAATGGATCACCATGCCGAGCGCATCCGCCGCCGCCAACACGAAATCGCGCACCGAATACTGCACCCCGGTGGCGATGACGAAATCATCCGGCGCGTCCTGCTGCAGCATCAGCCATTGCATCTCGACATAATCGCGCGCGTGACCCCAGTCGCGCAGCGCATTGAGGTTGCCGAGCCGAAGCTCGTCCTGCTGACCAAGCTTGATCCGCGCCAGCGCGCGGGTGATCTTGCGGGTGACGAAGGTCTCGCCGCGCAGCGGGCTTTCGTGATTGAACAGGATGCCGTTGCAGGCATAAAGCCCATAGGCCTCGCGGTAATTGATGGTGATCCAGTAGGCGTAAAGCTTGGCGACGGCATAGGGTGAGCGCGGATAAAACGGCGTCCGTTCGGTCTGCGGGGTTTCCTGAACCAGACCGTAGAGTTCGGAGGTTGAGGCCTGGTAGAACCTGCTCTTGTCCTTCAGGCCCAGAATCCGGATTGCCTCGAGCATGCGCAGCGTGCCCAGCGCATCCGAGTTCGCGGTGTATTCCGGTTCCTCGAACGAAACTGCGACATGGCTCTGGGCCGCGAGATTGTAAACCTCGTCGGGCTTGGTCTGCTGCAGGATATGGGTCAGCGATGAGGAATCGGTCATGTCGCCATGATGCAGCACGAACTGGCCGGAACGCCCCGGTTCGCCTTCCATCAGATGGTCGATACGCGCCGTGTTGAACAGCGAAGTCCGGCGTTTGACACCATGAACCTCATATCCCTTGGCAAGCAGGAATTCGGAAAGATAGGCGCCATCCTGACCGGTCACGCCGGTGATCAGGGCTTTCTTTGGCGAGTGTACCTCAGTCATGGTGTGGTCTTTCTGCTTCCGGTGCCTTCCCGCATGACAATGCTGGCGGCAGCCTTTTCCTGATCAGCGTAGCGTGAGGCCTTGTCCCTGTTTAGCCGGACAAATTCAAGCCTCGCCTGATAATCCTCATCGGACAGACCTCCGATGGCGGCGGTGATCGCAGCAAGATCATTCGCGATGATCATGCCGCGCATGTCAAAAACGTCACCGATATCCGGCGCGCCCCAGTAGATGGGAATGGTCTCGCACAACAGGCAATCGATCAGTTTCTCGGTGAAGTAACCCGGCTCGCGGACGTTCTCGATGATGATCGAATAGCAATAGGGCGCCAATCCGTCGGATTTCTTGTCAAATGGCGCATAGCCGCGCCCGAGAATGTCCACATCGGTGCCGCGCTCGCGCAGCCGGGCAACCACCTGATGGCGCAATTTGTGACCGGGATAATAATCTTTCGCAGATGCGATCAACGAGACCAGACGAGTTTTCTCGATTGTCAGATTGCGCCAGTCCGGCACCCATGTGGACCCGAACAGAAACCGCGTGCTGTTTGGCACGGCAGCCAGAAGCCCGGCATTGGAACTCAGAACCAGATGGAAACGGCGCCACAGCAGTTTCAGCCAGGCCATCTTGCGGCCATGCACCGCCTGAGGTTCGACCACCATGACCGAAACCCGCGCGCGGACGCCGGGACGTGGCATGTAAAGCAGCCGCGAATTGAGGTAGGCCAGCAAATGGTCGTCAGGCCCGAGGTCGGAAATGGTGCCGGCCAACAGGCGCGCAGGCCGCCCCAACGGCCAGATCAGCGCATCCAGCGGCATTTTGGAAAGCCGCAGGGTGATCCGCGTACCATAGGGCAGCAACGCCACCGCCGGGGTATCCTTGTGGAAAGAACTGTCAGTCATGCCGCGGATTGCCCATGCTCCAAAGCGCGGACACAAACCCGCTGTTTCGATGTCAGCAGTTCCTGAGCGTTTTTGCGCGTTTTTTCAAGATGCAGCCGCCGCTTTGCCGGGTTTGGCGGCACGGGCGCGCTATTCTTCCGGCGCAATAACGCCCTTGCGCAGCATGAAGCAGCCATAGAACCGCCGTTCGCCGGTCTGGATGACTGCAAAGGCCTGTTTCGCCAGATCATAAAAGGCGAAGCGCTCAATGCTGATCATCGGCCGTGATTTGCCTTCCGCCACATCAATCACCATCTGCACTTCCGATTGCACTGGTGCGATTTCGGTTGCGTTGCCGACGATCTCCATGCGTCCGGCGAAATCATCGACGAATGTGTCGAGCGGCAGCACCGATAAAACCGCTTCGGCTGCCTGGGCCGACGTCAGATTGTCCATCCGCAGCAATTCGCCAAACACGGTTTGCCGTGCAATCGCCTCGGAGGGAAAATTGCTGTCGGCGATGATCAGCGTATCGCCGTGGCCCATGGCGCGAAGCGCATAAAGCACCTCCGCATTCAATCGTGGATCCAGTCCCTTGAGCATCCCGGCTTTCCTCCCCGCTCTTGATGTGTGAGCTTTGCATCCCGTGACCGGTTTATCGTGCAGCCGGCTGGAGGATCTTTCAAGCACTATCCGTAGCGGCCAGTTCTGGGTGTGATAATTTGATCGGATGCAACTGCATCGGGGGATGCGATTGAGGTCAATATGGATTAGCTTGCCGTCCAGGCATGGAGGCCCGGATGCAATTGAAGACAAGACATTGGGACCGGATCAGCAATGGCGGGCTGACCTTCACCGAACTCGGATTTGGCACAGCGCCGCTCGGCAATCTCTACCGCGCGATCTCTGATGATGACGCGCACGCGGTTCTGACCCACGCATGGGATCTGGGCGTGCGCTATTTCGATACCGCGCCGCTTTATGGATTGGGGCTCGCTGAAACCCGTCTCAACCGGTTCCTGCGTGGCAAGCCGCGCAACGATTATGTGTTGTCGACCAAGATCGGACGGCTGATGCGCCGCTGCGAACCGGGCGAAGAACGCACTGGTGAGGGCAAGTTCTTCGATGTGCCCGCGCGCCGGGAAGTTTTCGACTACAGCTATGACGGCGTCATGCGATCACTCGAATTTTCATTTGAGCGGCTCGGCGTCGACAGCATCGATATCCTGTATGCCCATGACCTCGACATATTCACCCACGGCAGCGAAGCGGCGCGTGATGCAAAACTCGAGGAGTTCATGGCGGGCGGATACAAGGCACTGCAGTCCTTGCGCGAGCAGGGCGTGATCAAGGCTTTTGGCGCCGGTCTCAATGAATGGCAGGCCTGCCAGTGGCTCACCGAACGCGGTGATTTCGACCTGTTTCTGCTGGCCGGTCGCTACACGCTGCTGGAACAGGAGGCGCTCGATAGTTTCCTGCCGATGGCCGAGCAACGCGGCATCGGCATCGTCATCGGCGGCCCCTACAATTCGGGCATCCTGGCCACCGGACCGAAGCCGGGCGCGTTTTACAATTACGATCCCGCGCCGCAGCACATACTTGATCAGGTGAAGAAGATTGAAGCCATTTGCAAACGCCACGGCGTGCGCATGGTCGATGCGGCCTTCCAGTTTCCACTGCGGCATCCTGCTATCGTGTCGGTTATTCCCGGTGGGCAGGGTGTGGTAGAGATGGAAGCCAATTCTGTTGCCGCAATGGTCGAGATTCCGCCAGAGCTCTGGGTGGAGTTGAAGGCCGAGGGCCTGATGCGCGACGACGCACCAATTGGAGATCTGTCCGAATTATGACAACCGACCTGAACCAGACAATTCGCCTCAATCCGCAAGACAATGTCATCATTGCCTTGAAAGACCTTGCGCCGGGCGCAACAGTGCCGGGCCTCGGTGTTCCGTTAATAGAGGCTGTGGCGCGCGGCCACAAGATCGCCACGCGGCCGATTGCCGAAGGTGAAAAGGTTCTCCGTTACGGCCAGACCATTGGTGTGGCGACCCGCCCGATCGCGCCCGGAGAACATGTGCATGTGCACAATCTGGGTATGGGTGGCCACGCCGAGGCGCAGGAATTTTCGACCAAGGTCCGGCCGCTTCCTGAGCCTTCTGAACAACGCCATTTCATGGGCTATCACCGCACTGACGGCAGCGTCGGGACCCGCAACTATCTCGGCATTCTGACCTCGGTGAACTGCTCCGGGTCGGTGGCCCGCTTCATTGCCGAGGCGGTGGAGAAGCAGGGTTGGCTCGATGCGTTCGAGAATGTCGACGGTATCGTGCCGATCGTCCATGGCACCGGCTGCGGCATGTCAGGCAATGACGAGGGCTACGACACGTTGTTCCGCACCTTGCAGGGCTATGCCCGCAATCCCAATTTCGGCGGCATCCTGCTGCTGGGGCTCGGCTGCGAGGTCATGCAGGTGCCGGATCTGGTCGGACGCGGCCGTATGCGCGCCGATGGCAATATTCGCTACATGACCATCCAGCAATCCGGCGGCACCCGCAAGACCATCGAGCGCGGCATCGAACAACTCAAGGAAATGGCGGAAGTCGCCAACAGGATCCCCCGCGCGCCTGCGGGTCTCGAGCATCTGATGATCGGCATGCAATGCGGTGGCTCGGATGGCTATTCCGGTATCACTGCCAATCCGGCGCTGGGAGCTGCGTCGGATCTTCTGGTCGCTCATGGCGGCACCACCATCCTGTCCGAAACCTCGGAAATCTATGGCGCCGAACACCTGCTGACCCGCCGGGCGGTGACGCCCGAAGTTGGCGCCAAGATCGTCGAGCGGATTCATTGGTGGGAGGATTACGCTGCCCGCAACGGCGGCAAGATGGATAACAATCCCTCGCCCGGCAACAAGAAGGGCGGGTTGACCACCATCCTTGAAAAATCCCTCGGTGCTGTGGCCAAGGGCGGCACGGCGCCGCTGACGCAGGTTTACAAGTTCGCCGAGCCCATAACCGAGCGCGGTTTTGTGTTCATGGATTCGCCTGGCTACGATCCCTGTTCGGTGACCGGGCAAATTGCCTCCGGCGCCAATCTGATTGCCTTTACCACCGGGCGCGGATCGGTGTCGGGCTACAAGCCGACGCCCTGCATCAAGCTGGCGACAAATTCGGAAATGTATGGCCGCATGTCAGAAGACATGGACATCAATTGCGGTGACATCATCACCGATGGCGTCAGCCTCGAGGTCAAGGGCCGCGAGATTTTCGAACTGTTCCTGCGCGTCGCCTCCGGCGAGGAAACCAAGAGCGAGGAACTGGGTTTCGGCGGCGCCGAATTCGTGCCCTGGCAGATGGGCGCGGTGATGTAGCTCTCAGGCGCCCTAGTTCAGTGGAACGGTCAGGCGAACACGACCGCCGACCGACTGGTAGCCTGTCACGCCGATGCCGTCATAAAAGCCGTTCATCATGTAGATCCACCCTTTCGGGGTGAGGATAGTCAGGCCGCTGTCGACGCGCGCTCGAAGCTGCCTGTTGCCCAGTGGTGCGGCGGTAACTCCGGCGCCGTCCGACATTCCGAAGTTCCATATCCCCGAGACCCCAAGGCTTGGTTCAACGATGACACCCTCGCCGATCTCGTATTGTCTCGAGACCTCGGGCCCGAACCGGACCGCGCCTTGCGAACTGGTTTGCGCACTGACCACATTGCCGAGGTTGTCGGTATAGGCTTTCTGCGTCTCGCTGAAATAGGAGACGCTGACGGACGGCTTGACGGTCAGGGCGGCCATATCGAAAGATCCGTTGATGGTTCCGGCCAGCATCCAGCGTTCGGTGTCGAATGTGTCGCTGTAGGTGCCAACCGGGCTGACTGTGTTGTTGGACTGGCCCCAGGCTGCATTTGCCGAAAATTTGAGCTTCGTATTGGGGATGCGGCCCGCGATGTAGGGGCCAGCCATCCAGCCGAAGCCATCAGTGGTGCTGCCGGCGATCTTGTTGGATTGATCGGCCCAGTCAAGCTGCGCCATGCCGCCAACGATAAGGTCCGGCGTTACAAAAATATGCGACCCGACATAGCCAACCCACAGCGTGTTGGAGAACAGGCCGGACTTCGTTCTGGAGCCATAGACTTCCGCCCAGACATCGTAGCGGCGGTCGGGTTGCTTGTGGGCCGAGGTCGAGCCGGGCGTTTTCCCGTAAGAAAGAGCCAGGCGTCTGGACGCGTCGTTTTCAACCCGGCGCAGACTGGTGGAGAAAGCCAGTTGCATTGAATTGGTGTCGTCCTCAAAAGCGGTAAATCCGAGTGGCCCGATGCCATGGCCGGAGCTGCCGTCCAGATAGGCGACCAGATCGGGTTGAAGGCTCAGAATACTGGTGGTCCGGCTCGAGCTGAAACTGCTGATTGTTTGCTGCGTGCTTTCCGCAGTCATGTTGGCCACGGAAACACTTTGCGAAGCGATGTTGAGATTGCCGGCAATGTCGCGTGCGGCTCCGGCAGGGACTGTGATGCTGATGTCGCCTGATCCCAGAGGAGTGACCGTCGCCCTGTAGGTGATGTTGTTGATGGTCGTGATGGCGCCGATTGTCGCCTGTGTCACGATGATGTCGCCCGGATCCGTCGCATTCCCGACGAGTTCGGAATAGGTGACCGAGATTTCGAAAGGCAAGACCCCGGTGAAATTCGCCGGGGCATCGATCTGGGTGACCGATGGAGGCGTGACGTCCTGTTTGGATGTGGAGTAGGGGTTCACGCCCTCGGCAATCTCTGGAAAACCAAAATCGAAATCAAGATTCAGATCAAAATCAGCATCGAAATCGAGATCGAATTCCAGGCCGGAAAAATCAAAATCGAAGCCGGAGAAGCCGATGGTGCCGAATCCCGGTGTTTCCGGGCCTGAGACGTCGATGTCTGTGACGTTGGGGTCTGATCCGACTGTAGAAGGTGCCTGGTCATCAGTGCCGGAAGATGTCTCTGGCTCGTCCGGCGTATCACTTGTCTCGGGTTCGTCCGTATCCGCTGGCTGCTGCAGCTTTGCTGCTGCGGAGCATCTCTCGAATTCGATGCGATTTTCCTGTTTTGCGCGCTCCAGCGCGCCGCGATAGGTCTCCCAGACCAACAGGTCTGCATCCCGTTTTGCCTTGTATGTGTCCAGCGTCTGGGTCGCCAGCAGGTAGGCATCGGTTTGCGCCTGGGTTGGCTGGTGGACGATGACGATGTTTTCCATCTCCGCCTTGGCTTCGGCCTCTGCAGCCTTCGCCTCGGTCAGCAGACCTTCCCCTTCGGCAATGGCATGCCCAAGGATGAAGATTGCGAACTCCTGGCCCGACTTTTTCGATGCCCCGAACGGGTCGAGCGCATCGGCCGCGCTGGCTGCTTTCTTGACCGGGTTGTATTTGTTTGTCGCTTTGCCAACCAGTTTGTCGGCCCATTCGTTTCCGGTTTCGATGTTGCCGCTCGGCAGGGCGTCCACTCCGATCTGAGACTGGAGATAGCTTCGGTAAATTTTCATGGCGCGCAGACCGTTTTCAGCAGCAACTCTGACGGCAAGCATGGACGCATAATATGCTCGATCGAAGTTGATCTGGCGTAATTACCCACCCCCTTGCCATGCACCACAATGTCTGAATCCATGATGATATGGATCGGACTGATTTGCAGCAGCTGAGCAAGGACGAATTGATCGAGATGGTGCTTCGGCTCCAACGGCCTGCCAAGGATTCTCGGACGTCTTCCAAGCCGCCCTCTACGGACAAGAAAGAGAAACGCGTCAACTCACGACCGGGTGGAGCCAAGCCCGGGCATGAACCCCACAATAGGGTGCTGGCGGATTTTGCCGACATGTTTCGCGATCATGAACCGACCGCCTGCAAGAGATGCGGCCATGCGTTTTCCGGTGATGATACGATGGTGCTGGCCGGGGCCTATGACGAGATCGATATTCCTGCGATCCGTCCTCATGTCACCCGGCATCGGCGTTTTTCCTGTCATTGCCCGCAATGCGGCACGACGACAAAAGCCACCGCACCTGCCGTGGCAACCGCAACGCCGTTCGGGCCAGGCATTCACGCGCTGGCGATCTACCTCAAGAGTTTCCATGCATTGTCTTACGAACGCCTGAGCGGTGTGTTCATGGATATCTTCGGCCTCCATGCGAGCGAGGGCGCGATCATGAACATGTTTGCCCGCTCCCGTCCGAGCTTCCAGGCCACAGCACAGGCCGCCAAGGCCAGCCTTCGAGCCGCCCGCGTTGTCGCCAGCGACGAAACCGGTGTGCGTATTGAGGGCACAAATGCCCAACACTGGGTTTTTCATTGCAAGGATGCCGTTGTCCACCAGCCCGATTACTCCCGTGCAGCACGGGTCGTTCACGAGACCATGGGCGGCCATGTCCCCGAGGTATGGATATCTGATCGGTATTCAGCCCAGCAATCTCACGGCCATCGACATCAAACCTGCCTTGCACATTTGGCGCGTGATACAGCCTTTGCGCTGGAACATGGCGAGGATGATCTCCCTCTTCGCTTCCAGCTTTGGTTTGGCCGTGTGTTTGATTTCGCCAGAGCCATAAGCACATTCGCTGCGTCTACCGTCGCAAGCAAGAAGCGCAAATTCGATAAACAGCTTGCCGGGCTTCTATGCGCCCCGACTTCATGCGACCTGGCCCAAAAGCTCCAGGCCAAGATCGGGCGGGCCCGCGATCAGCTGCTGACGTTTTGCGACTATCCCGGAGAAGTCGATGTCACCAACAACACATCTGAGCGAAAGCTCCGTCCATGGGTCATTCAGCGAAAGGTGACAAACGGATATCGCGCCATGTGGGCCGCCCAAGCCGAAGCGAACATACGCACGACAGTCGATACCGCACGCCTCAAAGGCGCAAACCCCTTCCAGGTCATCGCATCCGTCCTGGCATAGGCCGGTAGAAGAACCGGAAATCACGAATTCAGGGGTGGGTAATTACGATCTGGCTCTGTGCTTTCTTTGTGTAGCCTGGATGCCGCACCAGCCTGGAAGCTTTGTAGTAAGCATCTTGCGCATAACTCAGGGCATTGCTGCTTTCCGAGTAGGCTATCAGGGCTGCATGCTCTGCCTCAACCGATGGCAGTTGACCCAGAGAGAAGTATCTCTGGTTCGCCTCGGCATTACATTGTTGCAGGGCTGTCAGCTCTTTCGGCTCTGGAAAGGGATTCAAGTCACCGAAATCAAGAGCTGCTGCCTGATTGCAGGATGATGCGAGGAAAATCGCTACACTGATACAGAAAATTTTGGAAATCGGCTTTGCCCCATACAATGTGCCAAATTCAGCATCTGGCAATGTGTCCTGAGGTTCGGGTCGCAATTCACCCTGCTCAATCCACTTTCTGAATTCGCCTGGACGAATGTAATATGATTGATCAATCCGCCCCTGAATCGAAAAATCTACGTAGTATGAATTCAATAACTGCAAGAACATTTTATGTGTCAAGTTTTTATGCAGTAATTTGAGCGAATAAATTGATTATGACGAAAATGGCATTTTCGCTCTGTAGTAATGCAAGATATAAACTTATGCGACTAAGTGAAATAGAGTGCAATTGCGCAAACAAGACGACTTCCTTTTTCGGTACAACGCAGAGTTATGATGGTGAACTCCGGCAGGGCTGGATCCCGAAATCTGCTGATTGACTCTCGGCTCGACTCTGGCGTTAAATGGAACATAACAGGAACAATGTGGATCAACCATGAGTCTCTCGAGGCTGCAGACCGCGACGGATATTCTCAAGGCGCGCACCCGTGCCTATGAGGCCCAGGCCTATCAAGCGCACCGGGGGATCGGGCTTGGCGACACCGCAGTGTCACCGCCCTTGTCCTTGGGCGCGAGCGCGGTTGACCGCCATCTCGAAGGCGGGCTTGCCTGCGGAGGTCTGCATGAAGTGCGGGCCGCCCTGGCACGTGACATCGGCTCGGCTACCGGGTTTGCGCTCGGGCTCGCGGGCCGTGCCATGCAGGGGGATCGTGGTGGACGCCGCGGCGTGGTCTGGGTCAGCGATCCCGGCACACGCGTCGATGGCGGCGGACTTTTCCCCGCTGGCCTCGCCCAGTACGGGCTGGATCCGTCCTGCCTGACGATTGTCGAGCCGGGCGATCTGCAGGGCGCCATGTGGGCGGCTGACGAGGCGGCGGGCTGCGCAGGGCTGGCGGCGCTGATCTTTCAGATCAAGGGCAATCCGGCGCGCTTCGACATCACCGCGACGCGGCGGCTGATGTTGCGCGCGCGGCAGAGCGGTGTGCTGGCCTTGATCCTGCGCCAGAGCGGCGAGGAGGAGGCCAGCGCTGCAGCAACGCGCTGGCGTGTGAACACTGAAATGTCCGGGACGGACGAGATCTTGGAACGCGGTGTCGGGGCAATGCGGCTGTCCCTGACACTTGAACGCAACCGCGCCGGACGGACCGGCCAATGGCTTTTAGCCTGGAACCCCAAAGTAAGAAGTTTCACCCATGCCGCTCCAAACCCAGCCCACGAGCGCGTCTCCGGCGCCAACCCGCCAGCGCATTCTCTCGATCGCCTTCCCGCGGCTGCCAACAGACAGGATTCACCGGTCAAGATGGGGCAAGTCCTGGATCACAGACGGGATTTTGGACGCGCATCCTGAGGCTCCGCCTGTCGTTGTCACCGATACGCTCAAGAACGCCATCCGCATTGTCGCACTTGATCAGCGTGCCCATGCCCGCGGCGTGCGGCTGAATCAGACCTTGAGCGATGCGCGTGCGCTGGTGCCTGATCTCGATTGTCATCCCGCCGATGACGAACAGACCCAGGCGCTGTTGTTGAAAATTGCCGGCTGGTGCGAGCGCTACACGCCACTGGTTGCCCTTGGCTCTGACCCCGAGGACGGCCACGACCATGGGCTGTTCATGGACATCACCGGCTGCGCCCATCTGCTTGGCGGTGAGGCAGCGGTGATTGCCGATCTGGAGGCAAGGCTGCGCGCCCAAGGCTTTCACGTCCGGTTGTGTCTGGCCGACACGCCGGGTGCAGGCTGGGCGATGGCGCGCTACGGGCAGGCGCGGATTATTGCCGAGGACGCTCACGCCGAGGCTATCCTTCCGCTGAGTTTGAGCGGGTTGCGGCTTCCGTCTGCCATGGTCGCCTCACTTGGCCGTGTCGGTCTCAAGACCATCGGCTGCATAGCCAACCTGCCGCGTGCGCCATTGGCTGCCCGCTTCGGCGCCCGGTTGATGCAGCGGCTTGATCAGGCTCTCGGTCGCGAGACCGAGTCGATCTCTCCGATCATGCCGGTGGCTGACCTCTCGACCGAGCGCCGTTTCGCCGAGCCGGTCACCCACCAGGATGAGATCAGTCATGTGATCGCGGCGCTGGCGGCAGGGATTCTCGAACCGCTGGAGCGGCGCGGGCTCGGCCTGCGCCACTGCCGGCTCAAACTGTTCCGCGTCGATGGCCATGTCAGCCAACTCAGCGTGCAAACGGCCAGGCCCTTGCGGGATGCCCGAATGATCAGCCGGCTGTTTGAGGAACGTATCGCCGGCCTGCATGATGATCTTGATGCGGGTTTCGGCTTCGATCTGATCCGGCTTGATGTGGTCCATGCCGATCCGTTCGAGGCTGCGCAGGCGGAAATGATGGCGGGCCAGGCTGCCGGGCAAGGCCATGATGCCCTGGTCGACCGGCTCGGGGCAAGGCTTGGCCTGGAGCGCGTCCAGCGTTTCGTGCTCGCCGACACCCACATTCCCGAGCGCAGCTTTGGCCGGCAGCCGGTTGCCCATCTTGGCGGGGCAGGCTCGGGCACTCGAAGATCAGCCATGGGCAATGCGATGCTGGCATCGGCACCGTATTCGGAGATTTCCGATGGGGTCACCACCCGTCCGCTGATCCTGTTCGACCGGCCCGAACTGTTGCAGACCATTGCCGAGGTGCCCGACGGCCCGCCGTTCCGCTTCCGCTGGCGTGGCGTCTCCCATGAGGTGGTCCGTTCGGAAGGGCCCGAGCGCATTGCCTGCGAATGGTGGCGCGACGGCCGCGGCGCCCGCACCCGCGATTATTTTCGCGTCGAGGACCATCAGGGGTACCGTTTCTGGCTGTTCCGCCACGGTCTCTATGGTCGTGAGACCGATGATCCGTGCTGGTACATGCACGGGCTTTTCGCATGAACCCGCCGGTTCTATCCGGCCTGACCTATGTCGAGCTTGCCGCCGCCAGCAATTTTTCCTTTCTGCGCGGCGCGTCGCATGCCGAGGAACTGGTGGTGCAGGCCTCAAGGCTCGGGCTTGGCGGCATCGCCATCACCGACCGCAATTCATTGGCAGGCGTTGTCCGCGCTCACATGGCGGCCAAGGAGGCGGGACTGGCCTTCGCGCCGGGCTGCCGGCTGGTGTTCATGGACGCGACACCTGATATTCTGGTCTGGCCCGAGGACCGTGCGGCTTATGCCCATCTGTGCGAGTTGTTGACCACCGGCAAGCGCCGCGCGTCGAAGGGCGAATGCCATCTGATGCTTGAGGATCTGCTCACCCACGGCGGAGGGCTGCTGATGGCTGTCGTCACACCTGCCGGAGCAGCCGGATCAGGGTTGAACGCCGCATTGGACCGGCTGCGCGAAGCCTTCCCTGATCATCTCCATCTTGCCTTGTCACGGGCTCATGGCAGCGCGGACCAGCGTCACATGGCGATGCTCGTCCGGCTGGCGCGCAAGCATCGCCTGCCGCTGGTGGCGATTGGCGACGTGCTCTATCACGCGCCCGGGCGGCGTCCGCTGCAAGATGTGCTGACCTGCATCCGCGAGGGAAAGACGCTGGCCACGGTCGGTACCCGGCTGCAAGCCAATGCCGAACGGCATTTGCGCTCGCACATCGACATGATGCATCTGTTCAAGGGGTTCGAGGCAGCAGTGGCGCAAGCGGCCACGTTGTTCAGGCGCATCCGCTTTTCGCTGGATGAATTGCGCTACCAATATCCTGACGCTCCGATGTTCGAAGAGCTCGGACCCGATCCGCTGCCCTCGCAGGAGGCGCTCGAAAAGCTCACCGCCATCGGCCTCAAGAAGCGTTATCCCGAAGGCACGCCCGAGAAGGTGCTCAAGGCCATTGCGCATGAAACCAAGCTGATCAAGAAGCTCGATTACGCGCCCTATTTTCTCACCGTCTATGACATCGTCCGCTTTGCTCGCTCGCAGAAAATACTGTGTCAGGGCCGCGGTTCGGCGGCCAATTCGGCCGTCTGCTATTGCCTCGAGATCACTGAGGTCGATCCTGGCAAGGTCGATCTTCTGTTCGAGCGCTTCATCTCCGAGGAACGCAACGAGCCGCCCGACATCGATGTCGATTTCGAGCATGAGCGGCGCGAGGAAGTGATCCAGTACATCTATGCCAAATACGGACGCGAACGGGCAGGGCTCGCCGCCACCGTCATCACCTACCGCGCCCGCTCCGCCATTCGCGAGGTCGGCAAGGTGTTCGGCCTCTCCGATGATGCGATCAGTGCGATTTCCGGCACCAAATGGGGTGGCTGGTCGCGCGAGGTTGACGCCGAGGATGCACGCCGCGCCGGGCTTGATCCGACTGATAAGCATCTGGCCCAGATGCTCGATCTTGCCTCCCAGATCGTCGGTTTTCCGCGCCATCTTTCCCAGCATGTCGGTGGCTTCGTCATCACCCGGGACAAGCTCTCTTCGCTGATCCCGATCGAGAATGCGGCGATGGAGGACCGCACCATTGTCGAGTGGGATAAGGATGATCTCGAAAGCCTCGGCATGCTCAAGATCGACGTACTGGCGCTCGGCATGCTGACCTGCATCCGCAAGGCGTTCGGCCTGCTGGACAGCCATTACGGCCGCCACGAAACCCTGGCCTCGCTGCCGGACAACGATACCCCGACCTATGACATGATCTGCCGCGCCGACACCATCGGTGTGTTTCAGATCGAAAGCCGGGCGCAGATGTCGATGCTGCCGCGCCTCAAGCCGCGCTGCTATTACGATCTGGTGATC
Organism: Hoeflea sp. IMCC20628; assembly: GCF_001011155.1. Lineage (NCBI taxonomy): Bacteria > Pseudomonadati > Pseudomonadota > Alphaproteobacteria > Hyphomicrobiales > Rhizobiaceae > Hoeflea > Hoeflea sp. IMCC20628. The sequence continues at coordinate 3,915,633 of NZ_CP011479.1, read as the reverse complement.
GAGGTGGCGATTGTCCGGCCCGGTCCGATTCAGGGCGACATGGTCCATCCTTACCTGCGCCGCCGGCAGGGCAAGGAGCAGGTCAGTTTTCCCAAGGAGGAATTGCGCGCCGTGCTCGGCAAGACGCTCGGCGTGCCGCTGTTTCAGGAGCAGGCGATGAACATCGCCATCGTTGCCGGCGGCTTCTCGCCCGGAGAGGCCGACAAGCTGCGCCGCGCCATGGCCACCTTCCGCCGGGTCGGCACCATCGGCTCGTTTCAGACCAAGATGGTCGAGGGCATGGTCGGTAATGGCTATGAACGCGCCTTCGCCGAGCACTGTTTCCGCCAGATCGAGGGCTTTGGCGAATATGGCTTTCCCGAAAGCCATGCCGCCAGTTTCGCGCTCTTGGTCTATGTCTCCTGCTGGCTCAAATGCCATTATCCGGATGTCTTCTGCGCTGCCATTCTCAACTCTCAGCCGATGGGGTTTTATGCCTCGGCGCAGCTCATCCGCGACGCCCGTGAGCATGGCGTCGAGATCCGCCCGGTTGATATCAATTGCTCGGACCAGGACTGTACACTGGAGCGGGATGCCGACCTGCAGCCGCTGTCAGCCCGGCATCGCGAGATGAAGAACATCATGAAACATAGCCACGCGGTGCGGCTGGGGTTGCGGCACGTCAAGGGATTTGGCGAAGCCGAAGCTGAACAACTGATGGCCCGGCGTGGCCGCGGCTATGACAGCGTCCGTGATCTGTGGATGCGCTCCGGCCTGCCGCGCCGCTCGATCGAACAGCTGGCCGAGGCTGATTGCTTCCGCTCGATCGGTCTGGATCGCCGTGATGCGCTGTGGGCGGTCAAGGCGCTCGACCCGCTCTCGAGCGCCGAACGGCTGCCGCTGTTTGCCTTGGTCGACACCCAGGATCTGCAAAAGGAACCCGATGTCGATTTGCCGCCGATGCCGCTGGGCGAGCAGGTGATCAATGATTACCAGTCGCTGTCATTTTCTCTCAAGGCGCACCCGATGTCGTTCCTGCGTGAGCGGCTTGCGGGCAAGGGCTGCCGGGCCAATTCGGACCTGCAGGACATCCGCAGCGGCAGGGTGGTCAAGGTCTCGGGCCTCGTACTGGTCCGGCAGCGGCCGGGTTCGGCCAAGGGCGTTGTGTTCGAGACCATCGAGGATGAGACCGGCGTCGCCAACATCATCGTCTGGCCAAAAGTGTTCGAGAAATTCCGTGCCATCGTGCTCGGCAGCCGCTGCGTCGGCGTGCGCGGCAAGCTGCAGAACGAGGAGGGCGTCATTCATGTGGTGGCCGAATATCTCGAGGATCTGACCCCGATGATGGCGCAGATTTCCGACATGGCGAGCGAGATGGGCGGGCTTGCCAATGCCGACGAGGTGCGCCGCCCGATCGAGGACATGCGCGCGCGCACCAAACCCGCAGCGCAAATCATCAAGCTGATCCGTGACGCGCCGGAACTGCGTCAGGACTATGAGGAACTGGCAACCGCCAGGGCGGCAAGTCGGGCCTTGCCGAAGGGAAGGAACTTTCACTGACAGCGAGGCCGTTTGCGTCTACAGGCAGCCAAATGTATCAAGGCCAAAGGGCGGGGAAGTCTCAAAGACTGCATGCGTCGGGAAAGATGGCAAATGATTGACTTGAAACAGGAAAAATTGTTCAGCCTGAGAGACCGCGCTGCGCTGGTGGCAGGGGCAGGTCCCGGGCTCCGGCGGGCCGCTGCGCCGTTCCCGGCACGAACGTTGCAACGGTTCTCCATTCATGTGCAGGGATGCCCGTATACATGACCTCCTTGTCTGATTTACAGGCGCGTGCCCGCATCCTGTTTCCCGGTCTGCTGCTGGCAATCACCATAGCCGTGGCGGCGCGGTTCCTGTCCGATCATTACGCAGCACCGGTCATGCTGTTTGCGCTTCTGATCGGCATGGCATTCAATTTCATGGCCGACCAGGAGCGGACTTCCGAAGGCGTGGTGTTTGCCTCGAAGTCACTTCTGCGGTTAGGGATCGTCTTGCTCGGCGCGCGCATCACCCTGGGCGATATCACAGGTATCGGAACCTCCGGATTGGTCACGGTTGCGGGACTGATGGCTCTGACCATCGGTTTTGGTTTCATTTGCGCAAAGCTGTTTTCGCGCGGCTGGCGGTTTGCGATCCTCACCGGTGGCGCGGTGGCAATCTGCGGGGCTTCAGCGGCGCTGGCATTGGCGGCGGTGATTCCAGTCAACGACAAGACCGAGCGCAATGTGCTTTTTACGGTCGTCGCAGTCACCACTCTGTCGACCATTGCCATGATCATCTATCCGGTGCTTTTCGGTCTCGCCGGGCTGAGCGATGCACAAAGCGGCTTTCTGATTGGCGCAACGGTGCATGATGTGGCGCAAGTGGTGGGCGCGGGCTATTCGATTTCGACCGAAGCCGGCGATATGGCGACAATCGTCAAATTGCTGCGCGTCACCTTGCTGCCTGTGGTGCTGATCATTGTGGCGCTTTCCACCATGCAACGCGGCAGCGGATTTTCTCAGGTGCGCCTGCCGCTTTTCGTGATAGGCTTTGGTGCCGTAACCCTCGCCAACAGCACGGGACTCATTCCAGCAGTCGTCGCTGCAGCAGCCGTCAACGGCTCTTCCTGGTTGCTGGTGGTGGCGATTTCGGCACTTGGCGTACGCACCAACATGAAGGCCATGCTTGATCTCGGTTGGCGGCATGTCGCCATTATCGTCTTGGAAACAATTTTCCTGCTGGGGCTTGCCTGGGCCGCAATTTCGACTGGAGTTGCAGGCGTCTAGCAACCTATGCGGGGAACGGTTCCGGGCGCAATAAATTTTAGGCATAAAAATATTTGTCGGAGTGATGTGGCTGAATTCGGGAAGCAGGCCGGAACTGCGGGCTTTTTGCGCTTGGCCAAGGCCGCATAGCAGGACGATCATCATTCAGCATAAAGCGAGGCCTGCTTGACAGGCCCTTGGGGCTGTGGCCTCAATGAACATTACGTAGGGTGAGAAGGGACAATTATCCCGCGCCCGCGAGTCCGCAATAGGGAACATAATAACTGGGAGCCGTATCGTGAAACACGTTCAAAAATTCGTGGCTGTGGCGCTTATGTGCACAGTAGCTGCCTTCTCACCGGTCACGGTGCAAGCCGAAACACCGGCTGACACACTCATTCAAGCTTGGGCGATTGACGACATCATTACGCTTGATCCGGCTGAAGTCTTCGAATTCAGCGCGTCGGAAATCCTCGGCAACTCCTACCAGGGGCTGGTCGGCTACAACGTCAAGGACGTGTCCGAAATTTTCGGTGTTATTGCCGAGAAATGGGATGTCTCCGAAGACGGCAAAACCTTCACATTCACCATCCGTCCGGACATGAAGTTTGCCTCCGGCAATCCGATCACCGCTGAAGATGCGGTCTACACGCTGCAGCGAGTCATCAAGCTCGACAAATCGCCGGCATTCATTCTCACGCAGTTCGGCTTCAACGCCGACAATGTCGACGCCATGATCCGCAAGACCGGCGACATGACCTTCGAATTCGAGATGGACAAGCCCTATGCGCCGACGCTGGTGCTCTATTGCCTGACCGCAACGGTGGGCTTCATCGTTGACAAGGAAGTGGTGACGAGCCACGAAGTTGACGGCGATTTCGGTTACGACTGGCTCAAGACCAATTATGCCGGTTCCGGCGCCTTCACCATTCGCGATTGGCGCGCCAACGAAGCTGTTGTGCTTGAACGCAACGACAATTACTCTGGCAAAGCTCCGCCAATGGCCCGCGCCATCTACCGCCATATTCCTGAAACCGCGACCCAGCGGCTGCTGCTCGAGCAGGGTGATATCGATATAGCCCGCAATGTCAGCGCCGAGGAAATCACTGCAATGTCGACCAATGCCGACATTGTCATCGAGAGCGGTGTGAAGGGCTCGATCTACTATCTCGGCCTCAACCAGAAAAACGAAAACCTGGCCAAGCCTGAGGTTCGTCAGGCGATGAAATACCTGATCGACTATGCGACAATCTCTGACACCATCATGAAGGGCAAGGTCATCCCGCATCAGGCCTTCCTGCCGCGCGGCTTCCTCGGTGCTCTGGAAGACACTCCGTTCTCGCTCAATGTTGAAAAGGCCAAGGAATTGTTGGCTGAAGCGGGGCTGCCGGACGGCTTCACCGTCACCATGGACACCCGCAACACCAATGAAATCACCGCTATGGGTCAGACTATCCAGCAGACCATGGCGTTGGCCGGCATCAAGATGGAGCTGATCCCGGGCGATGGACAGCAGACGCTGACCAAATACCGCGCCCGCAACCACGACATCTATATCGGTCGTTGGGGGCCAGACTATCAGGATCCGCACACCAATGCCGATACCTTTGCCCGCAACCCGGACAACTCCGACGATGCCGCTTCCAAGCCCCTGGCCTGGCGCAATGCCTGGGACATCCCGGAAATGACCCTGAAGGCTGACGCAGCGATTCTCGAAGGCGACGCCAAGAAGCGCGCTCAGATGTATGTCGATCTCCAGACTGAACATCAGCAGACTTCACCGTTTGTCATCATGTTCCAGGAGATTGAAGTTCTGGCCCGCCGCAAGAACGTCGAGGGCTTCATCGTTGGCCCGTCGTTCAACGACAACTCGTTCAAGGCGGTGACCAAGTAATTGTCAGACCTGTCTGTCTCTTCGGAAGGGCGCACGAGCGCCCTTCCTGCTCTGTTCGGCAAGGCCTTGCGGCTGAGTGCAACTGTTGCCGTCACCATATTCGGGTTGCTGATCGTCACCTTCCTGATCGGCCGGGTCGTCCCGGTGGATCCGGTTCTGTCCGTTGTTGGCGACCGTGCATCGCAATCCACCTATGACAAGATGTTTGTAGAACTGGGGCTTGACCGTCCGCTCTATGTGCAATTTGGACTCTATGTCGAAAAGGCAGTCACCGGTGATTTTGGCGAGAGCCTGCTGACCAAGAAACCCATCATCGACGACCTCATTCGGGTATTTCCCGCCACACTGGAACTTGCCACCGTCGGAATTGTCATCGGAACCATGTTCGGCATCCCGATAGGGGTCTGGGCCGCTGTCCGGCAAGGCAAGCTGGTCGACCAGGTGGTCCGGATACTCGGCCTAGTCGGTTACTCCGCGCCGATCTTCTGGCTCGGCCTGCTTGGGCTTTTGCTGTTTTATGCCAAATGGGGCCTCGTCGCCGGCCCCGGCCGCATCGACATTTCCTACGAATATGCATTCACGCCGAAAACCGGGCTGTTTCTCATCGATACCGCGATGCAGGGGCAGTGGGGCGCATTTCGCAACGTAGTGTCCCACTTAGCCTTGCCTGCGGCGTTGCTGGGTTATTTTTCCATGGCCTACATCGCACGCATGACCCGCAGCTTCATGCTCAATGAGCTGGCGCAGGAATATGTCGTCACCGCGCGGGTCAAGGGCGTGGCCGAATGGCGCATCATCTGGGTGCATGCGCTCCGGAATGCTGCCGTTCCACTGGTCACGGTGATCGCGCTGTCCTATGCGGGGCTGCTCGAAGGTTCGGTGCTGACCGAAACTGTTTTTGCCTGGCCCGGCCTCGGGCAATACCTGACCAATTCGCTGCAAAACGCCGACATGAACGCCGTGCTCGGCGGAACTCTGCTGATCGGCATCATCTTTGTCGGCCTCAACCTGTTGTCCGATTTTCTCTACACCTTGCTCGATCCACGGGTCAGGAGGCGCTCATGACAGCCACCCCACCGCCCACGGGGCTCTCCGAGTGGCTGCTGACCGAACAACCCGGTTCCCGCAATCAGGCGCGTCTGGGACAGATATGGCGAACCTGGCTGGCCTTCACCAGGAACCGGCTCGGCATGGTTGGTCTGGGCATCGTCCTGCTGCTGATACTTGTCGCCATCTTCGCCAATGTGATCGCGCCTTATGATCCTGTGCTTGGCGGTGATTTGCGAACAGCGCGGCTGCTGCCCCCTTCGATGGACCATTGGATGGGCACCGATGACCTCGCCCGCGACATCTTCAGCCGGGTTGTTCATGGCGCGCGGTTGACGCTCATGGTGGTGGCGCTGGTGGCGATCATCGCGACACCGATCGGGTTGCTGGTCGGCACCACGTCCGGTTATTTCGGTGGCTGGCTCGATGTCGTGCTGATGCGGATCACCGACATTTTCCTGGCTTTTCCCAGATTGATCCTGGCGCTGGCCTTTGTCGCTGCCCTTGGGCCGGGGATCGAGAACGCCATCATTGCCATCGCCATCACCTCATGGCCGCCCTATGCCCGGCTGGCCCGCGCCGAAACGCTGACCATTCGCAACGCCGAACATATTGACGCGATCCGCCTGCAGGGCGCCTCGTCCGCGCGCATCATATGGGGGCATGTCACACCGCTCTGCCTGTCATCGGTGATCATCCGGGTGACGCTCGACATGGCCGGCATTATCCTCACGGCCGCCGGGCTGGGTTTCCTCGGTTTGGGCGCGCAGCCGCCGCAACCTGAATGGGGTGCCATGATTGCCGGCGGACGCCGCTTCATCATTGATTACTGGTGGGTCGCCACCATGCCCGGCGCTGCAATTTTTCTGGTCTCGCTTGGCTTCAACCTGCTTGGCGATGGTCTGCGTGACGTGCTCGATCCGAAGGCGGTGAAATGAGTTCACTGCTGTCGGTCGAGAATTTGCGCATTTCCTTTCCTTCGCGCCAGGGGCCGGTGGAAGTGGTGCGCGGTGTCAGCTTCGAGCTGGGCCGCGAGCGGCTCGGCATTGTCGGCGAGAGCGGGTCGGGCAAGTCCCAGACAGGCCGCGCCATTCTAGGACTGACGCCGGTGACCGGCACTGCGACCGCCGGCAGGCTGGAATTTGACGGCATTGATCTGCGCAACGCCACACCAAAGCAGTGGCGAGGCTTGCGTGGTGCGCGCATGTCGATGGTGATGCAGGATCCGAAATTCTCGCTCAATCCGGTGATGACCATCGGCAAGCAAATCATGGAGGCGGTCAAGCTGCATGGCGGCAAGTCGGAAGCGCGCGACAAGTCCATTGCCATGCTTGAAGCCGTGCAGATCCGTGATCCGGATCGGGTGATGGCGGCCTACCCGCATGAACTCTCCGGCGGCATGGGCCAGCGCGCCATGATCGCCATGATGCTGGTCACCGAACCTGATCTGCTGATCGCTGACGAGCCAACCTCGGCACTCGATGTGACCGTGCAGATCGAGGTGCTGCGTATTCTCGACAATCTCGTCACCGAGCGCGGCATGAGCCTGATTTTCATCAGCCATGATCTAAAGCTGGTTTCGACCTTCTGTGACCGTGTGCTGGTCATGTATGCGGGCCAGGTGGTAGAAGAGCTTGCTGCAAGCAAAATGCATGAGGCGCAGCACCCCTATACAAGAGGCTTGCTCAACTGCTTGCCAAAGATTTCAAGTGATGTCCGTCCGCTGCCAGTGCTGACGCGCGACGATGCATGGCTGGATTGAGGACGGGAATGGCGTTCATCGACATTGAAAACCTTGAAGTCACCTTCGGAAACAGCGGCCAATTGGTTCACGCCCTCAGGGGGGTGTCATTTTCGGTCGACGAAGAGGAAAGTTTCGGCATTGTCGGCGAAAGCGGTTCCGGCAAGTCGACGGTGTTGCGCGCGATTTGTGGCCTGGCGCCCGTCACCGGCGGAACCATTGCAATAGATGGAACTCCCGTATCCACACCGCGCGATCCGGCGTTTTATCGCCGCGTCCAGATGGTGTTTCAGGATCCTTACGCCTCGCTGCACCCGCGCCATACTGTGGACAGGGTGTTGTCCGAACCGCTTGCCATTCATGGCTTTGACCAGCGCGAGAAACGTGTCGCGCGGGCACTGGATGAAGTCGGCCTCGGATCGGGTTTCCGCTTCCGCTACCCGCACCAGTTGTCCGGTGGCCAGCGGCAGCGTGTCGCCATCGCACGGGCTTTGATTCTGGAGCCCAAGATCATCCTGCTTGATGAGCCGACCTCGGCATTGGACGCCTCGATCCAGGCTGAAGTGCTCAATCTGCTTGACCGGCTGCGCGACGAGCGCGGCCTGACTTATGTGCTGGTCAGCCATGACCTTGCTGTCGTGTCGCATATGTGCGACCGGCTTATGGTGATGCAGCAGGGCCGGGTGGTCGAGCACCTGACCCGCAGCGACCTTCAGAACCACGCCACAAAACAAGACTACACACGCAACCTGCTGACAGCGAGCGAGGGCTTTACCCGCGACCCCGCTCTTCAGCGCTGAAGGATCCAGCCATGGCCAATATGCCTTTCTTCGACGGCCACAATGATTTTCTGTTGCGATTGCTGCGCGAGCCCGAGCGCCGCGAAGCCATGTGGCTTGAAGCGGGTCAGGAGGGGCACCTCGACCTGCCGCGGATGCAAAAGGCCGGTTTCGCCGGCGGTTTTTTCGCCATCTACATTCCATCGCCGCATGAGGAAAATGCGCCCGATTACCAGGCGATGATGGACGCGCCGCCCTATGATCTGCCTTTGCCCGATCTGATGAATGCCGATGAAACTCAGGCGACAGCGCTGCAAATGGCAGCGCATCTGATGTGGATGGAACGGGCATCGAAAGGCGCGCTGAAGATCTGCCGCACCAGTGCCGATCTGCGCGCCTGTATGGCCGACGGCACCATCGCCGCGATCATGCACATGGAAGGTGCCGAAGCGATCGGGCCGGATCTCGACGCGCTCTACGCCTTTCACGCCATGGGGCTGCGCTCGCTCGGCCCGGTATGGAGCCGCCCGACGGTGTTCGGCCACGGCGTGCCGTTCCGCTTTCCCGGCGACCCCGACACAGGACCGGGCCTGACCGAAGCCGGCAAGCAACTGGTCAAGGCCTGCAACGAGCTCAAGATCATGATCGACCTGTCGCATCTCAACGAGAAGGGCTTTGACGATGTCGCCCGGCTCTCGGATGCGCCGCTGGTCGCCACCCATTCCAATGCCCACGCGGTCACGCCTTCAACCCGCAACCTCACCGATCGGCAGCTTGCCCTGATCCGTGAGAGCAACGGCATGGTCGGCCTCAACTACGCCACCGTGTTCCTGCGCGACGACGGCCGCAAGGCAACCGATTGCGGCTGGGACCCGGTCATGCGCCACCTCGATCATCTGGTCGACAAGTTGGGCGAGGACCACGTCGGCTTCGGTTCCGATTTCGACGGCGCCGAACTGCCTGATGTGATTGGAGATGTCACGGGCGTGCAGGCGTTGATCGGTCAGATGCGCGAGCATCAATATAGCGAAGCGCTGATCGAAAAGATCGCCAGCAAGAACTGGATGGCGTTGCTGGGGAGGACGTGGGGTCACTGAATCAGCCTTTGCATCCGTCCCCTCATCCGTCTCCGGTCGTTCACGGAACGCCCGGATCCACCTTCTCCCACGGGGGGAGAAGGAAGGGGCTGCACGGAACAGCTTGATTGCTCCAGCTTTGGCGGTAACCTAGGCAAAATTGCAGAGTGCAAGAGAAAAGATCTATCAGCGTTCCTGTTCGCGGGAGATCGTAATAGAGACTTGTGCTGGACCTCCCTTCTCCCCTCGTGGGAGAAGGTGGATGCGTCGGTTCCGTGAACCGGCGCAGACGGATGAGGGGTCTTGTCATTTTTGATGAGGGTCGCTTGATGAGCAAGAACATCGACCGGCTGCGCGGTTTCGCGCGCGATATGCGCAGAGCTCCGACAGAAGCGGAACAGCGGCTGTGGGGCGCCTTGCGCAACCGTCGGCTCGACAAGCTGAAGTTCCGGCGGCAGGTGCCGATTGGGTCCTATATTGCCGACTTCGTCTGCATGGAAGCGAAACTGATCGTCGAGCTGGATGGCAGTCAGCATGCGGAAAGCGCGCGGGACGTGACCCGTGATTCAAAGCTTGAAGAGTACGGCTTCCGGGTGCTGCGGTTCTGGAATGACGACGTCATGCGCGATCTCGACAGCACCTGCGCGACGATCCTGGCCTTTGCCCGGGATGTGTCGCTCAGGCAGGACTGGCGGTAGTGTCCACTGAGAATTTCCCCTCATCCGTCTACGGGCGTTCACGGAACGCCCGTATCCACCTTCTCCCACCAGGGGAGAAGGAAGGGGGTAAGCTGGGAAAATGCCCGATCTCCCTTCTCCCCTCGTGGGAGAAGGTGTCAGCAAAGCTGACGGATGAGGGGCGCTTGCAGCGGCCTCACACGTTCCGTCTCACGCCCGAAATCCGTGCCAGCACGGCATTCGCGGCATCGAGCACGTTCGAGCCGGGACCAAAAATTTCGGCCACGCCGGCTTCGCGCAGGAACCCGTAATCCTGTTCCGGGATGACGCCGCCGACGACGACCTGGATGTCAGCACGGTCCTTGTCTTTCAGTCGGTTGATAAGCTCGGGCACCAGCGATTTGTGACCAGCCGCGAGTGATGAGACGCCGACCACGTCAACGCCTAGCGCGATGGCCTTGTCGGTGACTTCCGCCGGTGTTTCGAACATGTCGGTGAGATCCACCTTGAAGCCCATGTCGGCAAACGCCGTGGCGATCACCTTGGCGCCGCGGTCGTGGCCGTCCTGGCCCATCTTGGCCACAAGCACGTGCGGTGCGCGGCCCTTGTCCGCCGCATAGTCGGCGATGCGCGAGCGGATTGCCTGGTATTCCGGATCGTCGTGATAGACGTCCTCATAGACACCGCCAATCACCTTGGTCACCGCGTGGTGACGGCCACCGAAGCCACGCTCCATTGCGTCGGAAATCTCACCCAGCGAGGCCCGCGCCCGTGCCGCGTCGACGGCGGCGGACAACAGGTTGCCCTTGCCTGACTTCGCCACCTGCTCCAGCGCTGCAATTGCCGCTTCCTGCGCCTTCGGGTCGCGGTTGGCGCGCATCTTGTTGAGCCGCGCCACCTGACCGGCGCGCACCTTGTCGGTGTCGATATTGAGAATGTCGACCTGGGGCTCGTCGGCAAGCCGGAAGCGGTTGACCCCGACGATCACGTCCTCGCCACGGTCGATCCGCGCCTGCCGCCGGGCAGCGGCTTCCTCGATGCGCATCTTCGGCAGGCCCTGCTCGACCGCCTTGGTCATGCCGCCGAGCGACTCGACCTCGGCGATCAGCTCCCAGGCTTTTTCGGCCAGATCAGCCGTCAGCTTCTCGACATAATAGGAGCCACCGAGCGGATCGACGACATTGGTGATGCCGGTCTCATGCGCCAGAATGAGCTGGGTGTTGCGGGCGATGCGGGCGGAGAATTCCGTCGGCAGCGCGATCGCCTCATCGAATGAATTGGTGTGCAGCGACTGGGTGCCGCCCAGCACCGCGGCCATGGCTTCAAAGGCGGTGCGGACCACATTGTTGTAAGGATCCTGCTCGGTCAGCGACACGCCCGATGTCTGGCAATGGGTGCGCAGCATCTTCGAACGCTCGGACTTGGCACCGAAATCGGTCATGATCTTTGACCACATGGCGCGGGCCGCGCGCAGTTTCGCCGCTTCCATGAACACATTCATGCCGATGCAGAAGAAGAACGACAGCCGTCCGGCAAAGGCGTCGACATCGAGCCCCTTGGTCTGGGCGGCGCGGACATATTCCATGCCGTCGGCCAGCGTGTAGGCCAGCTCCTGCGCCAGCGTCGCGCCGGCTTCCTGCATGTGGTAGCCGGAAATCGAGATCGAGTTGAACTTCGGCATTTCCTTCGACGTGAACTCGATGATGTCGGCGACAATCCGCATCGAGGGTTCGGGCGAATAGATATAGGTGTTGCGGACCATGAACTCCTTGAGGATGTCGTTCTGCACCGTGCCTGTGAGTGCCGCGCGCTCGACGCCCTGTTCCTCGCCTGCAACGATGAACATTGCCAGCACGGGAATGATCGCCCCGTTCATGGTCATCGACACGCTCATTTCGCCCAGCGGAATTCCATCGAACAGGATCTTCATGTCCTCGACCGAGTCGATCGCCACGCCGGCCTTGCCGACATCGCCGGTCACCCGCGGATGATCGGAATCATAGCCCCGGTGGGTGGCGAGATCGAACGCCACCGACAGGCCCTTTTGCCCGGCGGCGAGGTTTTTGCGGTAGAACGCGTTGGAGTCCTCCGCCGTCGAAAACCCGGCATATTGCCGGATGGTCCAGGGTTGGCCGGTATACATCGTGGCGCGCACGCCGCGGGTGAACGGCGCGAAGCCCGGCAGCTCCGACGCTGCTCTTTCGGGCAGGTCTTCAGCTGTATAGAGCGGCTTCAGCGTGATGCCTTCCGGCGTTGCGGTGTTCAGGCTTTCAATCGGCTTGCCCTTGAGATCCTTGGTGGCGAGATCGAGCCAGTCGCGGGTGGTCTTGCTCATTTTGCGAACTCCATGATGATCTCGTCGACGGCGAGGCTGTCGCCGGCTTTCACCGGAATGCGCGAGACAATGCCCTTGCGCTCGGCTTTCAGCACGTTCTCCATCTTCATCGCTTCGACGATGGCCAGCGTCTGGCCTTCCTGAACTTCGTCGCCCTCGTTGACAGCGATCGAGACGATCAGCCCCGGCATCGGGCACAGCAGCAGGCCCGAGGTGTCCGGCGCGACCTTCGCTTTCATCAGCCGGGCAAGCTCCGCCACACGCGGGCTGAACACCTGCGCCCGGACGTCGACACCCAATTGCCTGAGCCGCCAGCCAGCGTCGGCGGGTTCGACCTTGATCGCATGGAGGTCACCATCGATGTCAAAAATCGCCAGCCGCGCGCCCGGCATCCAGTCGGTCGCCACCGCCATCGGTTCACGGCCGGGCAGCCGCACCAGATAGACGTCATCGGTGTCGTCGATATGCCCGGTGATCTCCTGACCGGCGACCCGCACCACCTTGTCCTCGTGGGCGCGTTTTTCGACCTGGCTGAAGCGCGCACCGGAAATCTGCGCATTGCGCTCGCCAAGAATGTGGCTGAGCAGCAATGCCGCGATGGCGAAACGTTCAACGGTCGCCTCGTTCGGCGGCACCGGGCCGAAGCCGTCGGGATATTCCTCGGCGATGAAGCCGGTCGACAACCGCCCCTCGCGCCAGCGCGGATGCTGCATCAATGCTGACAGGAACGGCAGATTGTGGCCGATGCCTTCGACCTCGAACCGGTCCAGCGCGTCGGCCATGGCGTCGATCGCCTCAAGCCGCGTCGGCGCATGGGTGCAGAGTTTGGCGACCATCGGGTCGTAGAACATCGAGATCTCGGAGCCTTCGGTGACACCGGTATCGTTGCGGATGGTGATGCCGTCGGTCGTGCCTTCTTCCGGCGGCCGGTAGCGCGTCAGTCGGCCGATCGAGGGCAGAAAATTGCGGTAGGGATCCTCGGCATAGAGCCGGCTTTCGACCGCCCAGCCTGTGAGCTTCACATCAGCCTGCGAGAAGGCGAGCTTCTCGCCGGCAGCAACGCGGATCATTTGTTCGACCAGATCAACGCCGGTGATCAACTCGGTCACCGGATGCTCGACCTGCAGCCGTGTGTTCATCTCGAGGAAGAAGAACTTGAGGTTCTTGTCGACGATGAATTCGACCGTGCCGGCCGACTGGTAGTCAACCGCCTTGGCCAGAGCCACCGACTGCTCGCCCATGGCCTTGCGGGTTGCGGCATCAAGGAAAGGTGAGGGGGCTTCCTCCACCACCTTCTGGTTCCGCCGCTGGATCGAACATTCGCGTTCGCCGAGATAAATGACATTGCCGTGGCTGTCGCCGATCAGCTGGATCTCGATATGGCGCGGTTCCTCGATGAATTTCTCGATGAAGATCCGGTCGTCACCAAAAGAGCTCGCCGCTTCCGATTTCGAGCGCGTGAAGCCCTCGCGCGCCTCGGCGTCATTCCAGGCAATGCGCATACCCTTTCCACCGCCGCCGGCCGACGCCTTGATCATCACTGGATAGCCGATTTCGGCTGCAATCTTGGCCGCATGCGCCTCGTCGTCGATCAGCCCCATATGGCCCGGCACTGTCGACACGCCGGCTTCCGCCGCAATCTTCTTGGAGGTGATCTTGTCACCCATCGCCTCGATGGCTTTGACCTTCGGGCCGATGAAGGCGATGCCTTCTTTCTCGAGCGCCTCGCAGAACGAGGCTCGCTCGGACAGGAACCCGTAGCCCGGATGCACGGCCTGCGCGCCGGTTTGCTTGCACGCGGCGATGATCTTCTCGGGGATCAGGTAGGACTGGTTGGCCGGCGGGGGACCAATATGCACGGCCTCGTCGGCCATCGCCACATGCACAGCATCGCGGTCGGCGTCGGAATAAACCGCAACCGTCTTGATGCCCATAGCCCGTGCGGACTTGATCACCCGGCAGGCAATTTCACCGCGATTGGCGATCAGGATCTTGGAAAACATGTACTTTACCCCCGCTGATGGGCCTGCGGCCCATGACTTCCAGTCGTCTCGTTCGGGCCATTCCCGATGTGTCATCGGGTGGTCCGGAGCCCGGTTTTCCGCCCGAACCTCTCCCCTCATGAGGGGAGAGGTTTCTCAAATGCCTTCTAAACGATCAGCACGTCCTCGAACGCATCGGGGTAGCTTGCCCGCCCCGCGCGCTCGTCAATTTGCAGCATGGCCGTGTAGGATTGCGCATCGAAGGGGTCTTCTGCGGCCACGATCTCGCGACCGAACAGCCAGCTGATCCGGCCCGCATCAAGATTGCCGCGCTCGAACGGCTCATCGCCGAACTTGTGCCAGAGCGCGTGCAGAAATGCGACATCAGCCAGTTTCTCCGTCGGCGTCCGGTCGGCCATGCGGCGCCGGCTGATGATCGCCGTCACGCCGCGCGGATTGGCGCGGCGAATGGTGAACTGGAAGCCTGTGCCGGGCAGGCCGGAGGGGATTCCGCGGTGCTTGGTCATTTCCGGCAGTTTTGCCATCAGTTCTTGCCTTCGGTTAGTGCGTCCAGCTTGTCCTGGGTGCGCAGCTCGAAATCGCTTGCGTCATGGCGTTCGTGCAACTGCTCGGACGGCTCGCCGAAGGCGCGGTTAACCATGCGTCCACGCTTGACCGCGGGACGCGCGGCAATCTGGTCGGTCCAGCGCTTCAGATTGGTGTAGCTGTCTGTTTCGAGATAGGTTGCAGCGTCGCCATAGACATTCCCCTGCAGCAGCGTGCCATACCAGGGCCAGATCGCCATGTCGGCAATCGAATACTCGCTTCCGGCGATGAACTCATTGTTGGCAAGGCGCTTGTCGAGCACGTCGAGCTGGCGCTTGACCTCCATGGCGAAGCGGTCGATGGCGTATTCGATCTTCATCGGCGCATAGGCATAGAAGTGCCCGAAGCCGCCGCCGAGGAACGGGCCCGAGCCCATCTGCCAGAACAGCCAGTTGAGCGCTTCGGTGCGCGCATGGTGCTCCTCGGGCAGGAACGCGCCAAATCTCTCGGCGAGATACAAGAGGATCGAGCCACTTTCAAACAGCCGTGTCGGCTCCGGTGTCGAATGGTCGACCAGTGCCGGGATCTTCGAGTTCGGATTGATGTCGACAAAGCCCGAACCGAACTGGTCGCCTTCACCGATATTGATCAGCCAGGCGTCATATTCTGCACCCTCATGACCGGCAGCCAGCAGCTCCTCGAGCATCACCGTCACCTTGACGCCATTTGGTGTCGCCAGCGAGTAAAGCTGCAGCGGGTGCTTGCCGATCTGCAGTTCCTTGTCTTGGGTCGGGCCGGAGACAGGACGATTGATATTGGCGAAGCGTCCGCCATTGCCTTGCTTCCATTCCCAAACCTTGGCTGGTTCATAGCCGGCAGGCAAATTGTTTTCTGGCGGGAACTTGTTTTCTTCAGTCATGAAATCTGGTCCTTGTTGGCGAGAAATATCTCACCAGAGCATATAGGCCGAAAAACGGAAAATTGCAGCCAGCGGGCGTACCCTATCTCCGGTCAAAAAGACGTGAGTGCCTGCCGTGCGCCGGATTCACGACACAGGGGAACCCGACGCCCTCGCTCAATATCGCCTCACAACGGAATGTTGTTGTGCTTGCGCAGCGGCTGCGTCACCTTCTTGGTCTTCAGCATTTCAAAGGCTCGCACCACACGGCGCCGGGTTGAGTGCGGCATGATCACCTCGTCGATGAAGCCGCGCTGGGCGGCGACGAACGGATTGGCGAAGCGGTCTTCGTAATCGGCGGTGCGTTGCGCGATCTTGTCCGGATCGCCAAGCTCGGAGCGGTAGAGGATCTCGGTCGCGCCCTTGGCGCCCATCACCGCAATCTGCGCCGTTGGCCAGGCATAGTTGACGTCGGCACGGATGTGCTTGGACGCCATCACGTCGTAAGCGCCGCCATAGGCCTTGCGGGTGATCACGGTAACCTTCGGCACTGTGGCCTCGGCATAGGCGAACAGCAGCTTGGCGCCATGTTTGATGATGCCGTTATATTCCTGGCTGGTTCCCGGCAGGAAGCCCGGAACGTCGACCAGCGTCAGGATCGGAATGTTGAAGGCATCGCAGAAGCGGACGAAACGCGCAGCCTTCTTCGAGGAATCGATGTCGAGACAGCCGGCCAGCACCATCGGCTGGTTGGCCACAACGCCGACGGTCGAACCGTTCAGACGGATGAAGCCGCACAGAATGTTCCTGGCGTGGTTGGCCTGGATCTCGAAGAAGTCACCCTCATCGCCAACCCGGGCAATGACTTCGCGCATGTCGTAAGGCTTGTTGGCGTTGTCGGGGATCAGCGTGTCGAGTGCGTTCTCGATCCGGTCGGGCGCGTCCGCCGTCGGAATGACAGGCGGTGTTTCGCGGCTCGAGAGCGGCAGGAAATCGAACATCCGGCGGATTTCGATCAGCGCCTCGACGTCATTGTCGTAAGCACCATCGGCGACGGAGGATTTCTTCGTGTGGGTCGAGGCACCGCCGAGTTCTTCAGCGGTGACGATCTCGTTAGTCACGGTCTTGACCACGTCCGGGCCGGTCACGAACATGTAGCTCGTGTCTTTCACCATGAAGATGAAGTCAGTCATCGCCGGCGAGTAGACCGCGCCGCCCGCACATGGCCCCATGATCACCGAGATTTGCGGGATTACGCCCGAGGCCTGCACATTGCGCCAGAACACTTCGGCATAGCCGCCGAGCGAGGCCACGCCTTCCTGGATCCGTGCGCCGCCGGAATCATTCAGCCCGATCAGCGGCGCGCCGTTCTGCACGGCCAGATCCATCACCTTGCAGATTTTCTCCGCATGCGTCTCCGACAGCGAACCGCCGAACACGGTGAAATCCTGGGAGAATACATAGACTGGACGGCCATTGATCGTGCCCCAGCCGGTGATCACGCCGTCGCCGGGAAAAACCTGGGCCTCCATGCCGAAGTCCGTGCAGCGATGGGTCTTGTACATGTCGTATTCTTCGAACGACCCCTCGTCGAGCAGCACGTCGAGCCGCTCGCGCGCTGTCAGCTTGCCTTTGCCATGCTGCGCGTCGATGCGATGCTGGCCACCGCCGAGCCGGGCCTGTTCGCGCCGGTGTTCAACCTCTTCGATAATTTCCCGCATCACAGGCCTCCTTTTTCGCACCACTTGCTCATGTTGCCGGAAATACGGCCGCTGCCAATGCTGCTTTGGTCACATCGCCCGCAGTCAACCAAACTGGTTTTCGGGCGTTGAATGCATGGTGATAGCGTGAATGCAGCGGCCGCAACAGGGTTGAAAAGGTAAGCATGTTGCACTAGCAATGTTTGCAACTGCAATTTTGCAAAGTTGCGAACATTCATGCGAGCACGCAAACTCTTCGTCGGCGGCAAGATCCGCGCCATCCGTGGCGAGCACGGCCTCACTCAAGCCGGCTTTGCGACCAAGCTCGGCATCTCGACCAGCTATCTCAACCAGATCGAAAACAACCAGCGCCATGTCAGCGCCTCGGTGCTTCTGGCGCTCGCCGAAGCATTCTCGATCGACATCACGACGCTGTCGGATCAGGACACCGACCGGTTGCTCGCCGACGTCGCCGAAGCACTGGCCGATCCGGTGTCGGGCGGGGCGCAGCCATCGTTGACCGACGTCAAGCTGGTGGTGCAGAACGCCCCGTCCTTTGCCCGCGCTTTCCTGTCGCTGCATCAGGCAATGCGGCGCTCCGGCGATCAACTGGCCGAACTTGATGAAACGCTGGAGCGTTCCGGCGCGCTGACTGATCCCACCCCTTACGAGGAGGTGCGGGATTTCTTCCATTATGTCGACAATTACATCCACGAGCTCGATCTCGCCGGCGAAGCGCTGAGCCAGGAGCTGGCGAAAAGCCGCGGCGTCAGCCTCAAGGCGCTGGCCGATCACATCGAGCGCCGCCACCGGGTGCGGATTGTAATCGGCAGTGGCGGCGAGCCGGGAGCAGGACAAAGCGATGCCGGCAGTCTGCGCCGTTTCGATCCGGTCTCCCGCGTGCTCTGGCTCAATCCGCGCACCCCCGTCTCGACACAGGCCTTCCAGATCGCCTGCCAGATAGCGCTGATCGAGCATGATGCCGCGATGACAAAAATCATCGAGGAGGCGCGCTTTCGCTCGGCTGATGCTGCCGGTATCTGTCGCATCGGACTGGCCAATTATTTTGCCGGGGCCGCGATCCTGCCCTACGGCGCCTTCAGCGCTACTGCGCGGGAACTTCGCCATGATCTGGTGCTCTTGGCCGACCGCTTCTCGACCAGCCTCGAGCAGGTGGCGCACCGTCTCTCGACCCTGCAGCGGCCCGGCCAGAAGGGCGTGCCGTTTTTCTTCGCCCGCGTCGACAAGGCCGGCAATATCACCAAGCGCCACTCGGCCACCAAGCTGCAATTTGCCCGTTTCGGCTCGGCCTGCCCCCTATGGAATGCCCACAGCGCGTTTGAGACGCCCAACCGCATCATAAGGCAATTGGCTGAAACGCCCGACGGCGTGCGTTATCTTTGCCTCGCCACTGCGGTCTCCAAACCTTCCGGCGGCTGGCGCGATCCGGTGCAGTCTTATGCGCTGGCGCTCGGTTGCGAAGTCGCCCATGCCGGCGAACTTGTCTATGCCGATGCTCTGGATATCGCCCGCGCCGAGGCCTTCGAGCCGATTGGCGTATCTTGCAGGATCTGCGAGCGCCGCAACTGTCACCAACGCGCCGTCCCGCCGCTCAAGCGCCGTCTGATCGTCGATCCCAACATGCGCAGGACGGTGCCTTACGGACTCGAGTGAACGGGCTCGCCAAAAGCCGGCAATCTCGGCAAGACTTGCCGCAAGCAGTCTGTCAGGCTAGGAATTTGCACCACCCCGAAATGGGGATCAATCGAAAGGCAGCCCCGGTGACCGGAACGATCTATGTCCTCAACGGACCGAACCTCAATCTTCTGGGCAAGCGCCAGCCTGAAATCTATGGCAGCGAGACCCTGGATGATGTCGAAGCCGCATCCAAAAGCCAGGCCAAGACCCATGGTCTGACTGTGCTTTTCCTGCAATCCAATGCCGAGCATCAGCTGATCGACTGGATCCATGAAGCGCGCGAACAGGCCGTGGCGATTGTCATCAATCCTGCTGCCTACACCCATACGTCAGTGGCGATACTTGACGCGCTCAATACGTTTGATGGCCCGGTGATCGAAGTTCATATTTCCAACGTGCACAAGCGTGAGGAATTCCGTCAGCATTCTTTTGTCTCGCTCAGGGCCGATGGCGTCATCGCCGGCTGCGGTACGCAAGGCTACCTGCTGGCAATCGATCGCGTCGCTCGTCTGGTTGCTGCCGCCAACTGAACTGACCGGTTCCGCTTCACCGGCCTGAATCAAGCATTCGTCTCTGTCTTTCTGGAGCACTCCCTTGCCTGTTTCGATGATCTCCGCGGCACTGGTGGCAGCCCTCGTGGGTTACGGCTCGACCATCGCGCTAGTTCTGGCTGCTGCAGCAGCTGTTGGCGCGGATGCCAGCCAGACCGCCTCCTGGGTGGCGGCGATCTGCTTTTCCAAGGCCATCGGCTCGGCTCTGCTAAGCAGTTGGAAAAAGGTGCCGATAGTGCTGGCCTGGTCAACACCAGGTGCCGCGCTGATTGCCGCCTCCACCGGGGTTGATATCCATCAGGCGGTTGGCGCGTTTGTCTTCGCCGGCTTGCTGATTGCGCTGACCGCTGCCATTCGCCCGCTCAACCGCGCCGTCAACGCGATCCCGACAGGTGTCGCCTCGGGCATGCTGGCTGGTGTTCTGCTGCCTTTCACCATGGCAGTGGCTTTGCATGCAGCCAATCAGGCCGCACTCGTTCTGCCCTTTATCGCGGTGTTTCTGCTGGTCCGGCTGATCAACCCGCTGATGGCCGTTCTGGCCGCACTCATCGCTGGTCTGGTGATCGCCTTCACTCTCGGCGGAGCATCGTTTCCCTCCACCGACGTCGATTGGACGTCACTGAACTTCATCATGCCGGAGTTTAATCCCGCTGTTCTGCTGGGCCTTGGGGTTCCGCTTTACCTTGTCACCATGGCGTCGCAGAACCTGCCCGGCTTTGCCGTGCTGCGCGCCAATGGCTATGAACCGCCGGTAACCGAAGCGCTTGGCGTTACGGGTATTCTGTCCGCGTTCTTCGCTTTGTTCGGCGCCCACACCATCAGCATGGCCGCCATCACTGCCGCGATCTGCCTCGGCGACGATGTCCATCCGGACAAGGCCCAGCGCTGGAAGGTCGGGCTTATCTATGCCCTGGTCTGGCTCTTGCTCGGCCTGTTCGGTCCGGTCATTGTCCCGGCCATTCTGGCGATGCCGCCGGAAATCATCGCCGTGGTCGCTGGCCTGGCCCTGATCCCGCCGCTGATCGGCGCACTGGTCTCTGCCTTTGAGCTGCCGGCGACCCGTTTCGCGGCCGCCGCGACGTTTGCTGTCACCGCTTCCGGTGTCGCCGCCTTTGGCATCGGTGCCGCTTTCTGGGGCCTGCTTGCGGGCCTCATTGTCCATCTCCTGGATCACCTCAAGTCACGCTGATCAATGCTGTCTCCGGGCCGTTGATATTTGTTTGCACCGGTTTGACGCGGGTCAAGGCCACCAGGAGGTTTTGGAGTCAGAATGGCTTTTTGATCGGAAAGGGGCAGGCATGACAGAGTTCAAAAGCGAACTGGACACAAAACCCAATGGCGCTGGCACAGGGCATGAAGCGGTTGATGAAAAGCTTTCTGAAGACACGGGTGTCGAGGCGCCTGTCGCTGACGACGAAGGTGCTGCCGGGGTAAAGCCGGCGAAGCTGAACACAGCGGAAATCCGCAGGGATGAGGCGGCGATCGCGCAACTGTTCGAGCAGGGTGTCTACCCCTACAAGAGTAAGATGCGCCGTGTTGCCTATGAAAAGGAGAAAGCCAAGCTGCAGGTCGAGCTCTTGAAGGCCCAGCGCTGGATCGAGGACACCGGCCAGAAAGTGGTGATGCTGTTTGAGGGCCGTGATGCGGCCGGCAAGGGCGGCACCATCAAGCGTTTCACGGAGCATCTCAATCCGCGCATGGCCCGCGTCGTCGCACTCAACAAGCCAACCGACCGTGAACGCTCGCAATGGTACTTCCAGCGCTATATCGAGCATCTGCCGTCATCGGGTGAAATGGTCCTGTTTGACCGCTCTTGGTACAATCGCGCCGGTGTCGAGCGGGTCATGGGATTTTGTTCGCCGACCGAATATCTCGAATTCATGCGCGAGGCGCCCGAAATCGAGCGCATGCTCTCCCGCTCCGGCGTGTTGCTGTTCAAATACTGGTTTTCTGTCACCCAGGCCGAACAGCTCAGACGTTTCGGCCAGCGCGAGAAGGACCCGCTCAAGCAGTGGAAGCTGTCGCCTATCGACAAGGCTTCGCTCGACAAATGGGACGATTACACCGAAGCCAAGGAGGCAATGTTCTTTTACACCGATACCGCCGACGCGCCTTGGACGGTTGTCAAATCGGATTGCAAGAAGCGCGCCCGGCTCAATTGCATGAAGCATTTTCTGTCCAGCCTGCCTTACCCGAACAAGGATCACCTGGTAGTGCATCACCCGGACCGGTTGATTGTCGGTTCGAGCAACCACGTCATCGGCACCGACGATCACATTCTGGGCAAGACCCTGCATCCGGATATCCGCAAGCCGAAGATGCCGACGGTCTGAGCGGAAGGCTAGGGCAAAGTCCGGTCTGAGCAAGCGCCGTCATGGTGGCGCTTGGTCTCGGTGAATAATCGTATCCAACATATGTATCCTCTTGAATATGGAGTATCGCTTATATATATGAGGCCCAGGCGCAACGACGCCGGGTCGACATGAGGCCTCGGACAAGAGGGAAGCAATGATGGAAACAGAATTCACACCATGGTTATCGCTGGCCGGCGGTATCCTGATCGGCATTTCGGCGATTCTGCTGATGATGTTCAATGGTCGCATTGCTGGCATGACCGGCATTTTGACAGGCATCATTCCACCGGTTTCGACGGATTGGGCCTGGCGCATTGCCTTTCTCGCAGGCGCGGTCATCGGCCCGATGGTCTTCCTGGCTGCAGGCGGAGCGATTCCCTATGCGGTCCCCGTGTCGCTGCCGTTGCTGGCGTTTGGCGGCCTGATCGTTGGTGTTGGCGTTTACTACGGCGCCGGTTGCACTTCCGGCCATGGCGTCTGCGGCATGGCGAGGCTTTCCCCGCGGTCGATTGCCGCCACCGTCACATTCATGATCGCGACCGGTATTACGGTCTACGTTGTTCGTCATATTGCGGGGATCTGAACCATGCAGAAACTGATTTTCTCCGGCCTCATCGGCGCGATCTTCGGTCTTGGCATCGCCATTTCCGGCATGGCCAACCCGGCCAAGGTTCTCAATTTCTTCGACGTTGCGGGAACTTTTGATCCAAGCTTGATCTTTGTCATGGGCGGAGCGTTGATCACCACCGCGATCGGCTATGTGGCGGTGTTCGGCGCCCGCAAGAAACCGGTGTTCGATGCTGAGTTTCATTTACCAAGTAACAAGACAATTGATGCACGGCTTGTCGCCGGATCGGCGACCTTCGGGATCGGTTGGGGCATCGCCGGGTTCTGCCCGGGTGGCGCAATTCCTGCGCTCGGTTTCGGCGGCTTGGACGTCATAGCCTTTGTCGGCGCCATGGTCATTGGCATCGTGCTGGCGCGCGCTGCCGACACTCTGCGTCATAAGCCAGCCAAGGCATTTTAACGAAAACCCGGGTCGCTCCGGCGGCGACCCGGGCTACGCGCTCCGTAAAGCGGCGAGACGAACAGACGATATGAACAGAGGAGATGCTGCAATGTCGAATTACCCAGTGGACATGTCGGTCACACCCGAGGTGAAAGCCTTTTTTGACCCCGACACCAACACCATCAGCTATGTGGTCAAGGACCCCGCCTCGAAGTCTTGCGCTGTCGTCGATTCCGTCATGGACATCGATTATGCCGCTGGCCGCATCACCTATGGCCATGCCGACAAGATGATTGCCTGGATCAAGGACAACGGGCTCACGCTCGAATGGATCATCGAGACCCACGTCCATGCCGACCACCTTTCCGCAGCGCCCTACATTCAGGACAAGCTTGGCGGCAAGATCGGCATCGGTAACAAGATCATGGTCGTCCAGGACACCTTCGGCAAGATATTCAATGAAGGCACCGAGTTCCAGCGTGACGGCTCGCAGTTCGACGCCCTGTTCAAGGATGGCGACACCTACCACATCGGAAGAATGCAGGCATTTGCCATGTACACGCCCGGCCACACACCTGCATGCATGGTGCATGTGATGGGCAATGCCGCCTTCACCGGTGATACGCTGTTCATGCCCGATGGCGGGTCGGCCCGCGCCGATTTCCCCGGTGGCGATGCGGGTCAGCTCTACGATTCGATCCAGAAAGTCCTGTCTCTGCCCGACGATATGCGCCTGTTCATGTGCCACGATTACGGCCCCAACGGTCGCGACATCGCGTGGGAAACCACGGTTGGTGACGAGAAGGCCAACAACATCCATGTCGGCGGCGGCAAGAGCCGCGAGGACTTCATCAAGTTCCGCACCGAGCGTGACAACCAGCTGGCCATGCCAAGGCTGATCATCCCGTCATTGCAGGTCAACATGCGCGCCGGCGATATCCCGACCGACAAGGACGGACGCGCAATGCTGAAGGTGCCCATCAACGGGCTTTGAGCGTCCGTGGATTGCCCTCAGGCATTTGCCGGGGAAGGGCAGGGAACATCCAGCCGCTGGATGACCAAGCCTGAAGTCGTCGGCTGAGCTGCCGGACTCTTTGTGAGACTTGATCGGTCCGGTGGGCCGCCATGCGCGTTCGCGGTTTGCGGTATATCAAGACGCTGACGCTGTTTGCGCAGTAAGGACATCGACATGCTGAAAGACTCCGTCCTCATCAATCGCCTTGCGCGCATCATGCCGGTCTTTGACTGGGGTCGCCGCTACAACCGCGACGCGCTGAGCAATGACCTTGTCGCAGCCGTGATCGTCACCATCATGCTGATCCCGCAGTCGCTGGCCTATGCGCTGCTGGCCGGTCTTCCCGCCGAGACCGGGATCTACGCCTCGATCGCGCCGATCATCCTTTACGCGATCTTCGGCACCAGCCGGGCGCTGGCCGTCGGGCCGGTCGCGGTGGTGTCGCTGATGACCGCGGCGGCGATAGGAAACCTGGCGGCACCCGGATCCCCCGAACTGCTGACCGCCGCGATCACGCTGGCCTTCATGTCAGGTATTTTCCTGATTCTCCTCGGCGTTTTCCGGTTAGGCTTTCTCGCCAACTTCTTGTCGCACCCAGTCATCGCCGGTTTCATCACCGCGTCGGGAATTCTCATCGCCACCAGCCAGTTGCGTCACATCCTCGGGATTTCTTCCGGCGGCGCAAATCTGCCGGAACTGCTCGGGTCACTGTATGAGCACTTGGGCGAAATCAACTGGACCACCTTTGCCATTGGCGTGGGCGCCACCGCCTTTTTGTTCTGGGTGCGCAAGGGGCTGAAGCCGCTGTTGCTGTCGTCCGGGGTGAAGCCGAAACTGGCCGGCGTGCTGGCCAAGGCCGGACCGGTGGCAGCCGTGGTCGTCACCATCTTCGTCACCTGGCTTTTCAATCTGAGCGAAACCGCCGGGGTGCGGGTCGTCGGCGATGTGCCGCAAGGCCTGCCGCCGCTGACCATGCCGTCCTTCTCACCCGATCTGTGGGGCACGCTGATCGGCTCTGCGGTGCTGATCTCGATCATCGGCTTTGTCGAATCCGTGTCGGTCGCCCAGACCCTTGCTGCGCGCAAACGCCAGCGCATTGTGCCCGATCAGGAACTGATCGGCCTGGGTGCTGCCAATGTCGGCGCAGCCTTTACCGGCGGCTATCCGGTCACCGGCGGTTTTGCCCGTTCCGTGGTCAATTTCGACGCCGGAGCGGAAACCCCGGCAGCAGGCGCCTACACCGCAGTCGGCCTGATGCTGGCGGCGATGCTGCTGACGCCGCTGATTTATCATCTGCCCCAGGCGACGCTTGCCGCCACCATCATTGTCGCGGTTCTCTCGCTGGTGGATTTCTCGATCCTGAAGAAGACCTGGGTCTATTCCCGCGCCGATTTCATTGCTGTCAGTGTCACTATTTTGCTGACGCTCGGCTTTGGGGTCGAGGTTGGCGTGACCGCCGGCGTACTGATCTCGATCCTGATCCATCTTTACAAATCTTCCCGCCCGCATATGGCCGTTGTTGGCCGGGTGCCGGGCACCGAGCATTACCGCAATGTCAAGCGGCACAAGGTCGAGATGGATGACACGGTACTCACGCTGCGTGTCGATGAAAGCCTCTACTTTGCCAATGCGCGTTATCTGGAAGACAGCCTCTACGACATGGTTGCCGCCCGGCCTAAGCTCAAGCACGTTGTGCTGATGTGTCCGGCGGTCAACGAGATCGACATGAGTGCGCTGGAATCGCTCGAAGCGATCAATGAACGTCTCAAAGCGTTGGACGTCACCTTCAATCTCTCCGAGGTCAAAGGTCCGGTGATGGACAGGCTTCGCCGCGGCGACTTTCTCAATCATCTCAGCGGCAAGGTTTTCCTGAGCCAGCACCAGGCGATGGTTGAACTCACCGGAGATAAACCACACATAAAAGTTACAAGTTCCCCCGCCCAAGAAAGGACATCACAATGACAGTACGTATTGGCGATACCGCCCCTAATTTCAAAGCCGACACCACCAACGGCCCGATTGATTTTCACGAGTGGATCGGCTCATCCTGGGCCTTTTTCTTCAGTCATCCGGCCGATTTCACGCCGGTCTGCACCACCGAGATGGGCCGCACCTCGCAGCTGTCCGATCAGTTCGCAGCCCGCAACGTCAAGCCGATCGGTCTGTCGACAGACGGCGTCGAAGAGCACATGGCCTGGATCAAGGATGTCAACGACACACAGAACACCACGCTGACCTTTCCAATTGTCGCTGACAAGGATCTCAAGGTGGCTCAGCTTTATGACATGATCCACCCCAATGAGAGCACCACCGCAGCGGTACGCTCGGTCTTCATCATCGATCCGAACAAGAAGGTTCGCCTGATGCTGACTTACCCGATGAATGTCGGCCGCAATTTCGATGAGATTTTGCGGGTTATCGATGCGCTGCAGCTGGCTGACGCCAAGAAAGTCGCCACCCCGGCAGACTGGCGTCCGGGCGGCAAGGTGATCATCCCGCCGTCGATCTCCAATGAAGAGGCAAAGGGCATCTTCCCGCAGGGCTGGGAAGAGATCCGTCCCTACCTGCGCGTGACCGACGTAAGCTGACCCGGTCTGCACAAAACGAAAACGCCCGCTGTGAAGCGGGCGTTTTTTATGTCCGAAAGGTTTTGACGGAGGGGATATCCGGCTCAATCAGTTCAGCGGCTTGATCCGGACAGCCAGCAGGTCGATGCCCTTGCCGCCGCCTGAAATATCGCTGTTGATCACCAGGTTGCCGCCCTCGTTGGGTGCCAGAGCTCGATCGTAATCAAGGCTGAACAGGATGTCCGTGGTCTCGTAGGTCACGTCGAACCGGCGGCGGCCGCAATCGCCCAGTACCGAAAATTCGCATTTGACATATATCTGGGTCGGCTCGGGAGAAGCCGTGCGCACGGTGAGCGCCAACACCGATTGTCGTCCGGCCAGAGCCTGCATTACCTCGGTGCCGAGAGGTATCAGAACTTCTCCGCCTTCACCGCCCGTGAGGGATATGATCCGAAGCACGTTGCCGCCGTCGAGTTCAAGCAGTTCGGCGCTGGCGTTGCCGCGAACCTGCGGTGCGCCATCGCGGCCGGGTGTGAATACATTGGCCCACTCTCCCGAGAAACCGGCGCCGGGGTTGAGCTGTTGCGGCCCGCCGGCAAAGTCGTCACGACTGAGAGATGGCGGCGGGTTGGGCACGCTGGTATCGCGCTCCGACGCACTCTTCAACGCGCCAACTTCGACCAGCCACCAGACGCCAATGCCAAGGAATGACAGCATCACTGCCGCTGAGAAGAACGATGCAAAGGCTCCCCGCTGGCGTTTTTCCTTGCGCGGTTTGGGAACCTTGACCTTTTTGGCTGGCTTGGCTGATTTGGCAGGCTTTGCTGCACCAGCGACCGGAGCCTCGATATGTGGCGGGCGCTCGGCGTCCAGCCCGGCGAAAGCTGTTCCCGCTGTCGCATGGTCATTGGCATCGGGTGCGAAATCGAGAGCGGCGTCGCCACGAGGCGTCGCCCGGCCCTGGGTGTTTTGCAGGACTGGCGCAACAAGCGGCGCTGGCTGGTGCGCGATTCCTGCGGATGTTTCCATATCATCCCGGGAGTGGATATCTTGCTCCAGGCCGTCGTGTTCCGGTCCGAGAGCTTTCGAGGTGTCATAAACCGGACGGTCGGGCGCGGCTGTCTCTACGGAAACGGGCGGCGGGTCAAACGCGGACGACACAGTGGGCGCAGCAGGCGCTTCACCGGGAGGGGTCCATTCAGTCTCGATTTCGGCGATCAGGATCTCCAGCCGCTGCCGGTGCTCGGTAATCCGTTCCGGGTCGATGATATCCTGCCGTTCGAGGCTTCTGTCGAGAGCAGCACGGGCAGAATCATAGATATGACGGCGCGCCTGCGCGCCGGGAATCCCTGCCTTGTCCAGTGCTGTGCGAATTGCCGCTTCCATGCCGCTCAATGATCTGTCTCCGTGCCGCGTGGTCTGGTCATTGCCAGTCGCTGCAAAATGGCCAAGGCCCGGCAGTCGCCGCCCGTCGGCTCGTGCCTTTTTCTTGTGCGTATCCGCTAACCCGGTAAAACTCAAGCGCGCAGCGGCTTCCTGGTCCATCCACCTGTGGAAGTGCTGTCGCTGATAACCGTCTTTTCAGCGCCGGCTGGCTCTGCTATGAAAATTGACGTTTGCGTAAACGTCACTGTAATTTGCGAGGCTTCATGACACTTCCCGCCATCCTCAAGGACAATTTCCGGCTGCCCGTGGTTGCCGCGCCCCTGTTCATTATTTCGCATCCGGCGCTGGTCATGGCCCAGTGCAAGGCAGGGGTGATGGGGTCGTTTCCTGCGCTCAACGCCCGTCCGGAAGCCCAGCTCGATGAATGGCTGGCCGAAATCACCGAAGGTCTTGCCGATCACAACGCCAAGAATCCGGACCGCCCGGCGGCGCCCTTTGCCGTCAACCAGATCGTTCACCGCTCCAACACCCGGCTCGAGCATGATCTGAGCATGTGCGTCAAATACAAGGTGCCGGTGGTGATTTCCTCGCTTGGCGCAGTGCCCGAGGTCAATGCCGCGATTCATTCCTATGGCGGCATCGTGCTGCATGACATCATCAACAACCGCCATGCTCATTCGGCCATCAAAAAGGGCGCTGATGGCCTGATCGCCGTTGCCGCCGGCGCCGGCGGCCATGCCGGTCCGCTCTCCCCCTTCGCGCTGATTCAGGAGATCCGCGAATGGTTTGACGGCCCGCTGCTGCTCTCGGGCGCTATCTCCACCGGCGGGGCGGTTCTTGCTGCCCAGGCCATGGGCGCCGACATGGCCTATATCGGTTCACCCTTCATCGCCACCGATGAAGCCCGCGCGGTTGATGAATACAAGCAGATGATTGTCGACAGCACCGCCAAGGACATTGTCTATTCCAACTATTTTACCGGCATTCCAGGCAATTATCTCAAGCCGTCGATTTCCGCATCCGGCATGGATCCGGACAATCTGCCTGAAGCCGACGCGACCAAAATGGATTTCGATAGCGCCACGTCCGGCCCCAAAGCCTGGAAAGAGATCTGGGGCTGTGGCCAGGGCATCGGCGCTGTGAAGAAGATTGGTCCTGTCGCCGATCTCGTCGACCGGCTGGAAAGCGAATACAAGGCAACCCGGGCACGGCTGGCGTTGTAAAACAGGGCAATGCCGTCAAAAGCCGGGGTACATTGCTGGGCTGCCATTAACACCGGCTCTAAAAAAACACGGCGGCTTTGCATGGCCGCTTGAAATCGGGGGGCAATCACGGTATTTGCCCTCCATCCCGCGGGTGCGGCTTTGGCCGCCAATCCTGCGCATGAACTGGTACGCCGCTTTAGCTCAGGTGGTAGAGCACATCATTCGTAATGATGGGGTCGCAGGTTCGAGTCCTGCAAGCGGCACCAGATTATCGCATCGACACGATGTTTTGATGCGATTTATTATAAAACCTGTTTTTATTCCCCCTATGGATCGCCTTCCGAGCGTCGATGGAATGCCGTGTTGAACGCATCAAGGAAACTGGTGGGCAAGGACGGTGGGCCCAACAAGGGCACAAACCAGCAAGGATCTACCGGGTCAACGTCACAGGCTCCGGAGCAGGCGGGCAGACGCCGCCTGGCTGGTGACACGGCACGGGCCGCTATCATTCCACGGGAAGGTCGTCATTGATGTCTCGGACGGCTATTCCAACCTGAAAGTCGATGCCGCTGCACTCATGTCGCCTCGCCTGCGATTGCCCTGCGGGCTGAGTATCGATTGAGGCTACCGGGTATCGGCAAGGAACGACGCGATCCAGGTCAGCGGCGCGTTCCAGTTGATGGCAATCTCATTGGTCGAAAACGAACGTGAATCATCTACATAACACGTTTGCGGCGCACATCCCTTCAGGGTCTTGATGGCGTAATCATCGGCTAGCCCACTGTTGGGGCCACCTGCCAGCGCGCCCTTGGGCGGCGGTGGATAGGACGGATCGGCGCTGGCGGCAAACATGTAGGAAAACTGCTGATGCGAATAGCTGGTGCCGTAACCGGTGACATAGGAGTTTCCAAGCGCATTGCGCCCCAGCAGATAATCCATGCTCTCACGCACCGACTGCAGGTAACGCCGCTCGCCGGTCACGTCAAAAGCGGTGGCGACAACGATCATGTTCTGGATCAGGGATTGGTTCGATCCCCAGCCAAAACCGTCCTTCGGATTGTACATCAAACCGAAAGCTTCCTTCTTCTGCAGGTGCAGATAGGCGTCGGCAGCCTTTTTGACCGAACTACGGATAGCCCTCAGATCCTTTTTTGACAGGTTCGATGGCACCGAGGCGAGTTGGATACGTGCCAAAGCCGCCACAGCACGCCAACTGAAACCATCGGGATAAAACACCGGACCAGACCAGTGCGGCGAAGCCTTGGCGCGCTTGAGCCAGAGCGGATCACCGGTTGTCAGATAAAGCTCGGACGCCGCCCAGTAAAATTCATCCGAGACATCGTCATCCTGATAATCGCCGCCGCCGAAACTGCCATCGGTGGAAGGCGCATAGAGCTTCGGATTGGCTTCCGCTGCGTGATAGGCATGAATGGCTGCAGTCAGCAGCCATTGTGCATAGTCTTTGTTGGTTCGCGCGAAAAGCCGGGCTCCCTGCGCCGCAGCGGCGGCCAGATTGAGCGTTGCTGCTGTCGAGGGGCGATGCAGAACACGCTCTTCTTTATCATTGTGCGGGAGCAGCGGTCCGGATGGCCAACCTTTGCCATGAACCTTGTGATGCGCCATGCCGGCATAGGGTTGGCCCTCGGGAACAGTCATCGAAATCAGGAAATCAAGCTCCCAACGGGCTTCGTCGAGTATATCGGCAACACCATTGCCAGCCTCCGGTATCCGCACCAGGCGGTCAGACAGTGCCGGCGACGCGCCGCCACCATGGTTGAGTGCCCTCTCATAAACACCGAGCAACTGTGCGGTGGCAATTCCGCCATTGACCACATATTTTCCAAAGTCTCCGGCGTCATACCAGCCGCCGGAGACATTGAGCCTGTAGCTGCAACTCCAGTCTTTGCCATAGACCTTGCGGGCCGTTTTGGTGTCGAGACAGCCGACCGATGTATCGCCGCGGTTGGGCTTCTTGCCGAGATGTCCGGCAGGGCGCCCATAGCCTTTGCCTGCCAGGTCCTGCTTGATTTCGATGCCACTGCGCACCTTGTAAAAATAGGACAGCGCATCATTGCGCAAGGCGCCATATGCATCGCGGGAGATCGAGAATGGGGGACTGGTTTCGGAACCGGCGATCAATCGGTAACCATCACCAACCCTGTCGAAACTGCTGAAATCAATGGTTTGAACCTCAAGCCCGGAGGATTTGTCATGCCCGTTCGCATTGGTTTTTCCACTCGTCATTAGCTTTCCGGTGGACGAAACGAGCTTCCAGTCCAATCGGGAGTTTCCCTTGCGCACCAGCGTGGCGCGCTTTGGACCATCAGGGAAATAAGCCAGCTGATTGACCCGGATCGCAGATATGCCGCTGGTCGCAGCGACCGGAGATATCTTTTCGCCGGTCATCAGTGATGCCGAATGCAGACAAAACCGCCAGGACGTGTCCGATCCGCCGAGCTGGAAAACAAGCTGCGCCGGTGCGTGGGTTTCTCCTGCAGTAAAACTCTCGCTCAGCGTCTGCTTGTCCGTCGACACGCGACGCTTGATCTCGCCTTCAGGCGTCCATGGCTCTGCTACCTTTTGAGCAATCGCCCTCATCGGCCCATCCGGATCTCCGGAGGCAATGATCGACAGGCGATAATGCTCTCCCTTGGTCAACCGGAGCCCGTTAAAGCCGAGAATTGCGTCCCAGGGCTGGTCTGTGCCACCAGCCACCGAGCCACAAAGTTCACCCGGCCGGTAGTCAAACTTGATGTTTGGTGTGGCCCACCATTCGCCAACAAGCGTTGATTTCACAAACGCCGGATCGGGCATCATTTCTGTTGCCTTGGCATGGGAAGACATGGCGTGTGCCGCCAGCATTGCAAAGAGGCCGATCATGGCCTTTGGGTGCGTCATGGCTGTTTCCGTGGTCGGGAATGACGACCCTGTTGGCCGTGTTGCATCATTTGAAAATTAGACTCTCGCCGTGAACAAAGCCTTAATCGGCATACCCCAGATGGCTTCATCGCAGCCAGGGAGTGGCATGGGCCACCCCGTTTTTCTTTGGGATCGGCGCAACATGTCGCCCTTTTCCTGCTCAGAACTGGCTCTGATTCAGCTTTGCTGCTGTTTGAAAGGGCGTTCTTGCTGGTTCGTAGGAGGGCCAGTGGATGTGTCATCGGTTTCAGCGAGTTGACCTTGCACTCAATGCCACCGGCTGGCTCTTCATGGCTTCTATCCAGCAACTGACCAGGCGCATATTACCTAAAATCATTTTGCGTCAGATTATTAGGAATGCGTGAACCATTCTGGCTCTAAAAGCACTCTGCGCAAAGCGCGTGTTCTCTGCATGATGCAGAGCCTATGAAAGATGTGAGGTAATCATGCACATGATGTGCACTAAATGGCCGGCGCTGCTGGCCGGCTTTCTCGGGGTGACATTATTATGGCTCCCCCTGAGCCTTCAGGCTCAGCTGGTTTTAAGTCTGGCTGCCCTTGGTGTGATGTTTTTCGGCATGACTCGGCCAAAGAACACCGTTTTTCGAATGATCACCTTTGTTTTTTGCGGCGTGTTGGCGATGCGCTACGCATTCTGGCGGACGACTGAAACCTTGCCGTCCATCTCGGAGCCGCAAAACTTCATTCCCGGATTGCTGCTTTACATTGCCGAGATGTATTGCCTGGTAATGCTGGCTGTCAGCTTCTTCATGCTGGCCGATCCAATCAAGCGCGTTGCGCCGAAGGTTCGTTCGCTCGATGCCCTCCCGAGCATCGACGTGTTCATTCCTACCTACAATGAGGATCCGGAACTTCTGGCTGCGACGCTGGCCGCGGCCAAATCCATGATTTACCCGCGTGACAAGATGTCGATCTGGCTGCTTGACGATGGCGGAACCGAAGCCAAGCGGTCGCAAAAGGATCCGATTCTGGCGCTCGCCGCAACACGGCGGCACGAGCAACTCAAAGCGCTTTGCAAGGCAATGGGCGTGAACTATCACGCACGCAAGAAAAACGATCATGCCAAGGCCGGCAACCTGAATGATGGTCTGCGGATCTCCAAGGCCGACCTCGTGGTCGTGTTTGACGCCGATCATGCGCCGGTGCGTGAGTTTCTCAAGGAGACCGTCAGCTTCTTTATGGAAGATGCCAAACTCTTCCTGGTTCAGACTCCACATTATTTTCTCAATCCAGATCCGCTTGAGAAAAACCTGCGCACGTTCGGTTCGATGCCGTCGGAAAACGAGATGTTTTACTCCGTGCTGCAAAGCGGCCTGGACAAATGGAATGCGTCGTTCTTTTGCGGCTCAGCGGCGGTTCTACGCCGGAAGGCTCTGGAATCGGTTGGCGGGTTTTCCGGTCAGACGATCACCGAGGATTGCGAGACCGCGCTGAGCCTTCACGCCAAGGGGTGGCATTCGCATTATGTTGACAAGCCGCTGATCGCCGGCCTGCAGCCCGAAACTTTCGTCGCCTTCATCGGTCAGCGCGCTCGCTGGTGTCAGGGCATGTTGCAAATTCTGATCCTGAACCGACCGTTTCTCGCCAAAGGTCTGACTGTCGGACAGCGCATTTGTTATGCCGGCATCAATCTGTTCTGGCTGTTTCCGCTGTCGCGGCTGGCTTTCATGGTGTCGCCGCTGCTCTACATCTTCTTTTCGCTGGAGATCTACCAGGCCAACATCCAGGAGTTCGGCGTCTACGCCTTGACCTACCTGATCGCCTCCTTCGCCATGCAGAGTTACCTTTATGGCAAAGTCCGGTGGCCCTGGGTGTCCGAATTGTACGAATATGTCCAGTCACTCATGCTGATCGGATCAATTGTCAGTGTGATCCGCAATCCACGCAAACCGACCTTCAATGTCACCGCCAAAGGACAGACGCTGAATTCGGATGGGCTTTCGCCAATCGCAATTCCATATTTCATCATGTTTTATGTGCTTTTGGCGGCTGCGGCCTATTCGTTCTGGCGGCTTGCGACCGAACCGGTTGCTTCAGACCTTCTGCTGATTGTTGCGATGTGGAACCTGCTCAATCTCATTCTCGCCGGGGCAGGGCTGGGCGTTGTTGCCGAACGCAAGGAGTTGCGCCGCAATCAGCGTCTGCCGATCCGGCGTCACGGCTTGCTGCGACAGGGCGACCGCACCTGGAACATCATCCTGCTGGACGCCTCAAGCGGTGGCGTTTCGGTTCAGTTCCCCGAGCACGAGCCTGATATCGATCCCGACACCGATTGGTCCGGAGTCATTGAAGTGCGCCGCGGCGGCAGGGCGGTTTCCTTCCCCGTCACCATACGCTCCGTGCGAGACTTCGACGGTACCAACGTGTTTGGTTTCGCCTATCCCGAGCGGATGCCGGAGACATTCATGGCGATCGCCGAGATCATGTACTCGGATCAGGGGGTGCTTCAGGATCGTATTTCACGCCGCCAGATACGCATCGACATCATCCGCGGAACGCTGCGTTTCCTGCGCTGGAGCATGGTCGAATCATTCCGGGCAACAGGCTATCTGCTTGGTTTCACCCGGCTGGACAAGACCGAGTCCCATGCCGACGCGCCGATTGTGGTCAAGGAAAACAACGCCCAGATCCCGGGTAAAGTGCAGCAAATGATGACAGTGAATGGAGAACGGTCCCATGCTTAAACTGCTCTCCTCACTGGCGACGGCAGCCTTGTTGGCAACAGTCGGTGCGCAAACTGCGAAGGCGCAAAGTCTGCTGACAGAAGCCCCGGTCGCAAATCCTGTTGTTTCCCTAAAGGGCCTTGGACAAAGCACCATCCTGTCGACCCGCCCGGTGGCTATGGCCAATGCGATCATGCATCACGATGCAAGCCTGACCGCATTCGAACAACCGAAATCGGCACTCAGGTTCACCGGCGAAGATGATGTTATCAACCTGACCTTCGTTCTCGATGCCCAGAATATCGCAGCCGGCGGCGATCTCGTGATCGCCTATCGCAATGCAGTCTCCGTGATGCCCGAAACCTCCGTGGTATCGGTCATGGTCAACGGCTCGCCAGCGGGCGAATTTCCGATCCGCTCGCCATCCGGTTTTGACAAGCAGGTTCTCAATGTTTCACCAGCGCTGCTGCGCACAGGCGTCAATGAAGTCCGTCTGCGCGCTGTTCAGCGTCATCGGGTCGATTGCTCGATGGAAGCCACCTACGAATTGTGGACAGAGATCGACTATCAGTCATCTGGCTTTCGGACTCAGACCCAGCGCGGATTGAATGGTTTTTCAGGCTTGCGTAGCGTGGGCCGCAACGACCAGGGGCTGACGGATGTGCGGCTGGTCTTGCGCGATGGCGCGGGTGCCAACGCGCTCAACCGGGCGGCGTCCTTGGTTCAGACATTGGCACTGGTTCTCAATCGCGATGACATCTCAGTCACGGTTGCCGAAAGCGAGGGGCATGGTCCAGGCATAGATCTGGTTGTTGTCACAGATACCGATCCCGACTCAGCAAGTGTGTTGGTTGGTAATGAACCTTATGGCTTGTCGGTCGCCGACAGCGCTGATCCCGCACGCGCCCGTGTCGTGCTTCACGCTGCCACGGACGGTGAAATTCCGGGCATGCTGCTATCGGCCATTCAGGGGCAACTCAAGACAGTGCTCGATACCGGCATTCGCGCCGGACGCAAGGGCGAGATCCGCACTGAGGCATCAAGTGTCTACACCCTTGCCGATGCCGGCTATGTGGCGACTCCGTTCAGCGGTCGTCTGTTCACCACGCGCTTTGACATGGTCCTGCCTGCCGACTTCTATCCGGCAGACTACGCAACCCTGGATCTGGCATTGAACGCCGCAACTTCGCCCGGTCTCAAGCCGACTTCGCAACTACTCGTTCGGGTCAATGACCGCGTCGTCAAGAGCCTGCCGATGCGGGACACAAATGGGCAAACATTTTCCGGCCGCAAGCTGGAATTGCCGCTTCGAGCTTTCCGGCCTGGCCGCAACCAGATCGAGTTGCTGGCCGAACTCGAACGCGGGGCCGACGACAGTTGCATCTTCGCCGAGCGGGACGATTCGATTCCCCGGTTTATCCTTCTCGACACAACCGAAATCAGGGTTCCCGCCTTGGCGCGGGTTGCGCGATCGCCCGAACTGGCGGCCATGGCGGGATCAGCCTACCCCTATGCCGGTTCCGCGGGGTTCACGGTTCATGCGCTCAAGCCTGATGTCAATTCGGTTTCGGCAGCCATGACCATGATCGCCAAATTGAGCCTTGTCGCGCGCGCGCCGGCTCCGGCGCAGGTGGTCTTCGGTCCGCCGGATGCGACGGGTGGCGGGAATGCCATCGTGATCGCGTCAAAGCGCGCTGTCGAGGAGTTGGTGGAACAGGGTGCAGGTGGATTTATCGCGACACCGCAACAGATTGATTTTGCCCTTGCCGAGAGATTTGTCGATCCGATTTCAACCTCATCGATCCATCTGCCAGGGGCCGCAATTCCGCGTGCCATGACGACTGACCCGGTCGCGTTGCTTGATGCGTTTCGGCAGTCCACGCGCAACCTTGGCGAAGAGAGCACGTCGATGCACAGCCTCAGCGTTGGCGTCACCGATGCATTCCGGACGCTGCGGTCGTGGCTCAAATATGAGACTTCCTCGGATGCCGTGCCGTTGGTTGAACCTCGACGCAAGGCTGTGCTTTCGCAGCGCCCGCGCGCTTCGGGCACGGGTGTCGTGACCTGGCTCACTGCGGACTCTGCGCCCGATATGCGCGATGCCTCCAACCTGCTTGCCGATCCTGCAGTGTGGAACCGCCTCGAAGGCGAGAACCTGGTTCTCGACCTCGATACGGGTTCGATCCGTAGTACCCGGCCGCAGGCGTACTTCGCCCATGAGATCAAGAATTATGATCCGGGCAACCTGCGCCGGATCGCGGCGGCGTGGTTCTCCGATCACTTCCGCATCTATGTCGCGCTGGTCATTGCACTGATGGCTGTATTCGCGATCTGGCTGGGTCGGGTTGTTCCCGGAGCAGGTGTGAGGACCGACCGATGAAACCGAGCAATCATGCCATGGGTTCGACCCGACAGGACAAACTGTGTGAGGTTGATTGCAGGTTGATCCGACGCGGAGCAATCGGCTGGGTAGCGGTTCTGATGGGCGTCGGCGTGTTGGCGCTGTCCAGCGTGACACCGGTTATGGCGGAGGTTTCCGCGCAGCTCTTGATCGCCAGTGCCCGACAGCCTTTCACCGTTGATCTGGCCGGGCAATCCGTTCCGCCTGAAACTGCCAAGTTGGCGGTTCCGCAGCCGACGGCAGCTTCAGGGCTGCTGCTCGATCCGGTCCAGACAGCGGCACTTTACTACTATGCCAAGGAACGGCAGATCGACCGGGTCGAGGCGGAAATCGAACGTTTGCAGGCCATGCATCCGGGTTTCGTGCCGCCTCAGGACCTCTACATCGCGGCCGACAGGATTGTGCCTGACGAGACAAATCTGTGGGACATGTTTGCGCGCGACGATTTCACCGGGATCGACGCCGAAATCATGCGTCGCAATGCTGAAGATTCCGCG
The DNA here is from genome assembly GCF_001011155.1 of Hoeflea sp. IMCC20628. Taxonomy (NCBI): domain Bacteria; kingdom Pseudomonadati; phylum Pseudomonadota; class Alphaproteobacteria; order Hyphomicrobiales; family Rhizobiaceae; genus Hoeflea; species Hoeflea sp. IMCC20628. Next base: position 3,877,904 of record NZ_CP011479.1, on the reverse strand, counting down.
TGGGAACCGACTGCTGATTTTCAAACGAAGCTGGTGCGCAAGAAACTGCGGGTCCGCATGAAGGAACTGACCGAGGCCCAGGACTGGCTGGCGCTGGTGGATGTTGCGGCGCGGATCGATCCGGCAACTGAAACGGATGTCGATCTGGTCTGGATGCGTATCGATGCATTGTCGGCGGCAGGTGACACGGATGACCTCGCGCGCTCGATTCGCGGCCTTCTGGCACGCCAGGGCAAGGAGCGGTTGGCCGATGCGGATCTGATCGTCACCCTGCAGAAAGCATTGAGAGATTTTCCCGCTTCCGAGATACGGTTGGTGGCAGCCACGCTCTGGCCGGAAAATTCGGGGATCTATCTGCCTTCCGCACTGCGGATTGATCTGGCACGCAAGGAAGTCGCCGAATTCAATGCCGAGAAGGACGCTGCTCCGGTGTCCCCGGAGACCCTGCGGCTTTTGTCCGTCGAAACCAGAAAGAGCCGCACACCGGAAGATCTGTCGATGCTTGGATGGCATGATCTCAAGATGGAGACCCCTCAAACGGCGGAAGGCTGGTTTTCGGCCGCCATGGAGGTCGCGCCTGATCCGGAAAACGCCAAGGGGATGTATCTCAGCCTTGCGCGTCAAAAACTCGACAAGAAGGCCTATGAATTCGCGGTGGCCCATCTGCCGGATCTTTCGGACGATCCGGTTTTCCTGATGAACGTCCTGTCGCCGCGGTTCGGCAATCCGGATCAGGGTGTTGTCGGTGCGGATTCCGTACTTGCCTATTCAACCGCCATTCTGGAAACAAGCTCTGCCGGACACGCCGAAATCCTTGGCTGGTATGCCTATAATTCCCGCCAGTTTGAAGCCGCCGAAGCCTGGTTTCGGCAGTCCTATGACTGGGAGGCGTCCGCTGACCGGCTCAAGGGGTTGGCGCTGACTTTGGTGAGGCTCAAGAAGAAGAGCGATTATGCCGCCTTGAAGGCTGAATACGTTGGAGCATATCCGGACATCTGGCCAGAAATCGTTGCGGCTCCAGCTCCCAAGGGGCTCAAGGCAGCTTCGGTCGGCGGGCCTGCGTCCGGGGTCAAGTCCAGCTATATCAAACAGTTCGAGGCGAAGAACTATCCTGCATGCCTGCGCGAAATCGATCGTCTCGGCGCGGCCGGATCCAAACCGTCCGTTGCGGTGATGCGCGGCTGGTGCGAGCTTGGTCTGAAGCGGTTCAGCGATGCGCGGGCGTCCTTCGAAGCAGCCATGGCAGGCTCCGGGAAGACCCGCTCCGACGCAGTCTATGGCGCCGGGCTTGCGCTTTTGGGCGCGCGGCTGACAGATGAAGCAGAGGCGTTGATCTCTGCCTGGCCGCTGTCGAGCACGCGGGAGCGGGAGCTCAAGTCCGAGATCTATTTCCAGCGGGCCAGATCGTCATTCGATCACCAGCAATACGACCGCACGATTCACGCGCTCGACGCCCGCGCCAGCCTGATTGCTGAACCACGGGACCTCACGCAGATGCGGGCCTGGGCTTACTACCATACGGGGCAATCAGAGCGCGCCAAGGCGGTGTTCCGCCAGCTCAATATGGTCATGCGTGACACCAGTTCTCTGGCGGCCATTGAACTGATCAACTCCAAACAGGGAAGATAAACCTCATGAAGCTGCATATCATGGCCATGATGGCCTTGGCGCTTACTGCTTCAGGCTGCGCCACTGGAGATGATCCCCTCATGGTCACCGGTGCGATAAAACCCGTCGCTCCGACATTGATCGCAGATGTTTCGCCCGACTATGCTGCAGCTTATCTGCCACAGGTTGCTGGCCGGGTTGAGGCCGTGCGGCAATCTTCCAAAACCGATCAGATTTTCCAAAGCGTTCTGTATCCCAATCCGGGATATGGCGACGGCGAGAACGAGCTCTCTGTCGACATCGCGCCGCCGTCAAAAGGAACATCATACTTTCAGGCTCCTACCCAGGGTCAGGTCACGCGCGAAATGCGCGCCGCATTGCCTGGTGTGAAGATGCAGGTCTCGACCGCGGTCGGCCAGAATTTGCACGGCCCGTTTGGCTATGCGATCGGCCAGCGCGCCAGTGGCGGCTCGTGCATTTTCGCCTGGCAGACGGCGGAGGACATCAGCCGCGCCGATCAGACCGGTTTCGGCAGGTTCACCCGTGCACGCTACGCTGCCAAAGTCAGGTTGCGTTACTGTCACCCCTCCATGAGCGAAGGCGGACTGGTGTCGTTGATGAGCGGTCTGCGGATCAAGGAAGTGTCTGGCTCGACCATCGAGATGTTGCGCTTTGCCGAAGGCTCCGGTGTCGCCGCCCGCGCCACCTATGCGACCGAAACGGTGCAGGCCCGCCCGGTTGTCGAACCGGCGAAGGTGGCGGTCACAGCGAGCCGGAAAAAAGATCCCGATGATGTCGCCATGCCGGTGCGCAACGCGCCGCGTGTGCTCAAGCCGGGAGAGCTGGCAGGCTATGCCCAGGCGCAGGCAAAGGCTACCGTCTTGGTCGCCAACACCGCGCCCGAGGCAACAGCGATATACAAGGCACCGGCCATACCCTTGCCCGGCGATCTCAATCGTTGAGCGGCTTTTGTCAGTGATGACGTCATGGTAGGCGCCTTGATCGGGCCTTTTTCCTCACGAACCACACCACGCCAGAATTCGGCCTCTGCGTTCCATTGTTTTGACGATCACCGGACAGACAAAAGCTTGCCAAGGCCGGCTGTTGCGGGCTCGATTCCGGCAAGCTGGCACATATGCCATCCCAGAACCTGATTGCTGGAAAAGACCGGCTTTCCCACCCGGTCTTCAATCGCCGAAATGACATCCAGTGTGCGGAGATTAGTGCACGAAATGAAGATCGCCTCTGCGTCCGGATTGGTACCGAGTTGAACCGCCGCCTGCAGGATGGAAGCGGGAGCAATCCGTGCAACAACCGCCTCCTCACGGGTCTCGAATGAGCCGAACACAGGCGTTTGGATTCCGTTTTCAGCCAGAACCGTGCGCATGCCGGAAGATACATCCTCGATATAAGGTGAGAGAAATGCGAGCCGGGTCACGCCGAGATGCTGGCATGCGGCAATCAAAGCCGAGATCGGCTCGGTGACTGCTGTTGCCGAGGTGCCCGAACGGACAAGCTCGCCGACCCGCTCGATACCGATCACCGAGGTGCCGGAGGTGCAGCCATAGCCAACCGCGTCAAAGGATATGGCAGCCGGGAACAGCTTTGCACTGTCTCCGATATGATTTTCCATTTCGGACAAGCTGTCCGTCGTCACTTCCCGGCCGCTGGGCACCCGCGAAACATGCAGGGTTGCACTGGACGGAATGATCCGGCGGAATTCGTTCTCGATGGTTTCGTCGGCTTGCAAAACGATCAGACCCAACCGGGCTTCGTCACGGCCTTCGGTTTCAAATGCCAGTCCCATCTTCGGATGCCTTTCGAAGCTTGCCATCTGCCCGGTGCGGATCATTGCCGGTGTCTGGTTTCGAGCCAGGTTGCAGCATAGGCCCGCGGGATCGAGACCAGCAACATGGGCTTTTGACAAATCTTTGCCTGGTGATGCTAAATGTCATGCTAGCAAAGGTATCTGACGGAAAAATTCGCAATGCCGGCGTGCTATGAGAATTTCAATCAATATTCCGATGAAATTGACCGGGTGAAAGCACCATGAAAGTTTCAGATTCTGACCGGACAATCCTGCGCATGTTGCAGGCAAATTCACGCGAACGGCTGGAGACCATCGCAATGGATACCGGCCTGTCGGTAGCCACCGTGCAACGCCGCATTCGCAACATGAAGGCCAATGGCACGATCATGGCCGAGACTGCGCTGATCAATCCAAAGTCGGTCGGTTACGCGATGACCTTCCTGATTTTTGTCGAGCTGGAGCATGAACGTATCGACCAGATCGATGCGTTTCGCCGGAAGGCCAAAGCCGAGTCACAGGTGCAACAGTGCTATTACGTCACCGGAGAATCCGACTTTGCGCTCATCGCGCTGGCCAGGAACATGGAGGATTACGAACAACTCACGCACCGGCTGTTCTTCAATGACTCCAACGTCAAGCGCTTCAGGACATCGGTGGTCATGGACCGCACCAAGGTCGGCATGGATGTGCCGCTGGGATGAATGGCCGGATTGTCCCGGCCTGCCTCAGGCGGTGATGACCGGCAAGGATATCGGCGCCGCCCGGGTCAGCAACTGAGCGCCATTGTCGGTCACCACCAGATTTTCTTCGTGCACCATCATCCGGCCGCCACCGAGATCGATTGACGGCTCAAGCGTCAGCACCATGCCCGGCTGCAGCACGGTTTGGTCGCTCGATGTGATCGACGGCCACTCGGTCAGTTGCATGCCGAGGCCATGGCCCATTCGTCCGACGCCGCTGCCGCCTTCAAAATCCTTGTCGAGAACACGCTGCATGGCCCGGTAGATATCGGCGCAGGTGGCACCGGGCCGTGCAGCATGAAGCCCGACCTTGGTGGCATCGAGCAGCGCCGAATAGGCCTTCTCGGACTCCGGCGACACATGGCCAAAGGCGAAATTACGGTCAAAATCGCAGAAATAGCCGTCAAAGACCGCGCCGGTATCGAGCATCAGGATGTCTCCGTCGCCGACACGACGCTGCGATGGCGGCGAGATGATATCCGAGTAACCGCCCGGTCCGGTGCCACCGACAAGGTAATCGACGTCGTCGATCCCGCGCTCCAGACAGGTGATCTTGAAGCTCCGGAAGATCTCGACCTCGCTCATTCCCGCAGCCAGCATGCCGGGGAATGCCTCGAACACATCTGAGACGATGGTGCAGGCATGGGCGATTTTTTCCAGTTCGGCCGAAGACTTGATCATCCGCAGGTTTTTGATCACGCCGGTGGCATCTGAGAACTCGATACCCTGCACCAGTGCGCGCAGGCGACGAAAGTCACCCAGCGACATGCGCAGATGGGTCTCCGGTCCCTCCGGGATGCCGATGCGGGCCTTGGGTCCGAAGATCTCGCGCATGGTGCTGGCAAGCAGAGAGACGCCTTCATCTTCCGGCTGCGGAGAATCCCAGCTCCGCACATCGTCAAGCCAGGTGGCCACAAGGCATTCGCGGCCGATCGATGGCACGACCGCGACCGGCTTGCCGGCGGATGGCACCAGCAGGAACCAGGGACGGGTCGGGCTTAGCCAGAAGCGGGTGAGGAAACCGGTGAAGTAACGGATTTCCGGCTCGGTGGTCAGCAGCAGCCCGTCCAGCCCGGCTGTCGCCATCGCCGTTTGCGCCCGGGTAAGACGCGCCTCGAATTCGGAAATGGCAAAGCCGCGCTTCGGACCATTTTCGCCTGCAGGGGCTTCATTCGGAGAGTTGCTCATGACGCTCGCATTCAAGCAGGAAGTCGGTTTTCGATCACGTGCCGGTTCGCCGCTTCTGTCAGCCGCTTTGCCAGGCGATGCTGTTGACGGCAATCACCCCGATTATGCTGCTTTGACTTGACTTTGTAAGTTCAGAAATTCGGAGAATTTTATCTGATTTTCTCAAATCCATCGAAATTTTGATATTTCGCGGTCGAATGGCTGGCGTATCGTGGTGCCATGAAATTTGAAAACTCAAGATCGAACTCGCCGGGCGTCAAACGTCTTTTCCGCACCCGACCGGATCGCCCCATGGCGATGTTGCAGTTGTGCCCGGTCTATGAACCGACGCCGTTGCATCTGATGCCGGTATTTGCTGCGGAACTCGGCATTGGTGCGCTCATGGTCAAGGACGAGACCCGGCGGATGCGGCTGGGCAGTTTCAAGGCGCTGGGCGGTGTGTTCGCTGTAGCCCAGATGATTGTCGACGCCTCAGGTGCGGCAGATCTGAACAGCGAGCAAGCCCGTGCCACGGCGGCAGGCATGACCTTCATTACCGCAAGCGCAGGCAATCACGGCCTGTCGGTCGCCGCCGGCGCGCAAATATTCGGCGCCCGCGGGGTCATTGTCCTGTCCAGCGCTGTTCCCGAAAGCTTTGCCGAGCGAATCCGCAAGACCGGATCCGAGGTCGTCCGGGTCGATGGATCCTATGAGGACAGCGTCCGCTACGCGATTGACGCGGCCGAACAGAACAAATGGCTGCTTCTCGCCGATGGTTCATGGGACGATTACACAGAACGGCCCGCCCTCATCATGGAAGGCTATACAGTGCTTGCCGAGGAATGCCGGGCCGAATTCGAAAAAAGTGGCAACTGGCCGACGCATATTTTCGTGCAGGCCGGCGTGGGCGGGCTTGCTGCCGCAGTTGCCGCGCATAGTCGGGAGTATTGGCTCACCCAGCCGCAGATCATTGTGGTCGAGCCGGACGCAGCACCTTGCCTGTTGCAAAGTGTCCAGGCCGGAATACTGACACGCGCCGAGGGCCCGGAATCCAGCATGGGCCGGCTTGACTGCAAGGACGCCTCGCTGATCGCCTTCGAAGCGCTGCGTCGTGACGCGGATGTCTTCATGACCGTGACAGATCAAGACGCAGAGAGCGCGGCACGGCAGTATGCGAGCCATGACATTCAGACCACGCCCAGTGGCGCAGCTCCGCTTGCAGCTCTCAAGGAATTCGATCCCGGTCCGGACGCTCGCTGCCTGCTGATAGCCACCGAAGGACCGGAAACGGCCTGATTATGGGGTGCTTCGCTGGTGGACGTCGGCGCAGGGCAGTTTAGAGGACGGGCAGGCGCGCTATGCGATTTTCGCCACGGATATTGATCCAGTTGGCAAGCAGGATGATGCCGCCACCAAGCAGGATCAGAACATCGGCTTTCTCGTCAAACAGCAGCATGCCGACGAGCGCGATCAACGGCAGCCGGATGAAGTCGATTGGGACGACGAAGCTTGCCGGCGCCAGTGAAAGCGCCGTTGTCAGGCAATAATGCGCCATCAGCCCGGTGGCGCCTATCACCAGCAGCCAGGGGAGTGTCGCCATCGTCGGCCAGGACACGGTTTCCTGCAACGCCAATGCGCCCACACCCAGACACAGCTGGATTCCGGTCAACCAGAACAGGATTGAAACGATGCTTTCATGACGGGTCAGAGCCTTGGTCATGATGATCGTTGCGGCAAAGAAAATTGCTGACGCAGCCGCCGTGATCAACCCGGGCTCGATGGTACCGAAGTCCGGCCTTGCGGCGACAAGAATGCCGAGGAACCCGAGGATCGCCGCGATCACCTTGGAACCGGTCAGCCGTTCGCCCAGAAAGACAAAGCTCAAGATGATTGCCCAGATCGGTGAGGTGAACTCAAGTGCGAAAACCTGCGCCAGCGGAATGCTGGCCAGGGCAAAGAACCATAGGTTCTGGCCGATAAAATGAAGCAGGTTTCTGAGTAGGTGCTGCTTCAGCCGCGCGATGCGGATTTCGCCAAGCCGATTATATGCAGATCCGAGAATGAGGACGATGGCGAGGCCGACAAGCGAGCGGAAGGTCATGATCTCAAAGGTGCTGTGCACAGATGAGGCATATCTTCCGGCAATTGCCATCAGGGAGAACGACACGATTGATCCGGACATCCACAGCACGGCCCGAAATGGCCGGTAGGTTTGAGGCATGAACCGGGTCTCCACGGCTTCCGCAGCATGAGTTCTGCACGGGGATCATCAGATGGCGGACCGGGATAACGTGACCCGGCTCGGGGTCACCGTCAGTCCAGACTTCCAGTCAACGGGATTCGCGGCGACAAAGCAATTGCCCGGGTGCTTATCTCCACCTCGGCAGGCTCTTGTCTGATGTCTGGGGGATGGTTGGCAGATATGAGAGTTCAGTATCGCGTAATCGCTGGATGCGGCTGACTCTGGGAAGCGCCACTTTTGATGCCCGGCCTCCCAGCAGGAAACCCGCATATAGTACGGTGGAGGGGCACCCCAATCGGTCAACAACCTGTTGTGCACGAAAAGTGCGCAGACCGATCGGGGTGTGTTTTCCTTAGGCTGATTCGTCCAGAGCGATCTGGCACGCCTCGGCAAGGTCGCGGTCCGGCTTTTCGGAACCCAATGGGGTTGCCCAGCCTGCCTTCTCGACGATCCCGCGGCGTTTATAGCCCTTGGCATCCTTGAGTTCCGCCAGCACGGAAGCTGAGAGAGGATCGGTTTCGGATTTCCGGACACAATAGGGTGTCAAAACCATAGCGACAGCGGCTTTGGATTCTTCGCTCGACATATCTGCAGCAGAGGTGCTGGTCATCCAGCCGCCCCAGTTGAATCCGACGATAGCCAGGACAATAGCGCCTGCGCACGCGCCCAGCAGGGCGGGCTTTGTCGATTCTGGAATTTGCATGTTTACGTCCAATCAGTGTCGTGTAGTCGCACGCAAAATTGCCTGCGAAGATGTATATATATCATGTAGTGCAAAATAAATCTCATATTCAGGGTTGTATTGTCGAAGCAATTCGATTGAGGGAATCCATTTAAAGAAATATTTATATGCAAAAATGATAAAAATTTATTCGAGAAGATGGACATAATTCTGGAGAATTTATAATGTCTTTTGCCCAATTTGAGTATAAAACTGTAAGTTTCACCTTGTGATGCTGAGTGGTGTTTTCATGTTTTTAGGACTTGCCGCATATTCTCTCTGTGGTCAAAGTAGCGTCCGGCTTGCCCTGCTGGAGCATAGGATGAAAGCTGAACCAGCAAGATTTCCTCGCTGCCTGTTTGCGCGCGAGGCGGCATCCATCTACCATCGTTGCCAACTCGAAGGGGGGGTGCGATGCATCTGTTGATCATTGGAGCGGCCGGCATGATCGGCCGCAAACTTGTTGGGGCGATTTCCCGAACAGGCAAGTTGGGTTCACACACAGTGACCAAATTGACCTTGTCCGATGCTATCAAGCCCGAAGCTCCCGCTGTTTTCCCGGGAGCTGTCACACGTTTGGCGCTGGATATTTCCGATCCGCGTTCAGCGCAGCAAATGCTCGCTGAACTGCCCGATGTGATTGTGCATCTGGCATCCATCGTGTCAGGCGAGGCGGAGCAGGATTTCGACAAGGGCTACCGAATCAACCTGGATGGCACCCGGTATCTGTTCGACGCAGTACGGCAGCTTTCTCCAGTGCACGACTATTGCCCGCGCCTGGTGTTCGCCTCCTCGATCGCGGTTTTTGGTGCGCCGATGCCCGACGCAATCGGGGATACATTTCTCGCCGCCCCGATGACCAGCTACGGCACGCAGAAAGCCATCTGCGAATTGCTGTTGCAGGACTACACCCGTCGCGGATTTTTCGACGGGATGGCGCTCCGCTTGCCGACCATCTGCATTCGGCCCGGCCTGCCCAACAAGGCAGCGTCGGGCTTCTTCTCCGGCATTCTGCGCGAGCCTTTGGCTGGCAAGTCAGCGATTCTGCCGGTCGCCGATACGGTAAGCCACTGGCATGCCAGTCCACGCGCGGCGGTAGGGTTTCTGACCCATGCGGCAACCATGGATACGGGCCCCGTTGGACATCGACGCGCGCTGACCATGCCGGGAGTCCAGGCTACAGTGGCAGAGCAGATTGAAGCACTGCGTGCGATTGCCGGCGACAAGGCCGTGGCGCTGATCCGGCATGAACCTGATCCCGAAATCATCCGTATCGTTTCGAACTGGCCACGCGGATTTGCAGCAAACCGCGCTCTCGAACTTGGATTCCGGGCTGAGAACTCGTTTGATGAGATCATCCGCATTCACATCGAAGATGAAATGGGCGGCGAACTCTGACAGATCAAACGAAGTTCACGCTACCTGCGCGGTGACCTCGATCTCGATCAGCATTTCCGGACGGATCAGCTGGCAGACGATCATGGTTGCAGCCGGGTCGATACCGCCCAGATGTTCAGCCAGCACAGGCGCCACCGCTTCGAAATATTCCGGCTTCGTGACGTAATATCTCACCCGCACGACATCGCTCAGACTGGCGTCGAGAGCCGCCAGCGATGCCGCGATGGTAGTGAAGCAATTGCGCGCCTGATCGGCGACATCGGCGGGCATTTCCATTGCGGTGTAATCATAGCCGGTGGTGCCCGAGACATGCACGAATGGTCCTTGCCGCACCGCGCGTGAATAGGCCGCAGCCTTCTCGAACGGCGAGCCGGTGGAATGTTTGCGTCTGTCGCTCATCTCTACAATCCTGTCGTTTGATCCGGGACTAGCCGTGCGCCCAGTCCATGTAGAGTTCGCGCGCCTTGCGGCCGGTCGGTCCCGCCTGCAATTCGCGGTCCTCGATACGGATTACCGGAACCACCTTTGAGTGGTTTCCGGTCGTGAAAATTTCGTCGGCATCCATGAAATCAGCGACCGAGAGCGATTTTTCGATCACTTCGGTGCCGGCCTCGCGCAACAATTGCATCGTCCGCGACCGGGTGATGCCGGTCAGGAAGGTGCCGTTCGGCGCCGGTGTGAACACCACGCCATCCTTGACGATGAAGATGTTCGATGTGCCGGTCTCGGCGACATTGCCCAGCATGTCGAGCACCAGCGCATTGTCGAAGCCGCGTGATTTGGCTTCCATGATCGCCCGGCCATTGTTGGGATAAAGGCAGCCGGCTTTTGCATTGGTCGGCGCGGTTTCATAAGTCGGACGCCGGAATGGCGAGACGCTGACCGAAAACCCGGAAGAGGGGATCATTGGGCTTTCAAACAGGCACAGGCAGAAGCGGGTCGAGTCCGGATCAGCCGGCACCGACATGTAGCCGCCGTGCTCGGCCCAGTACATCGGCTTGATGTAGACAGCGGTCTTGCCGTCGAATTTCTTCAATCCTTCGCGCGCCAGCGCCTCTATTGCCGTCGCTTCCATGGTCGCCTGCAGTCCAAGCGCGTTTGCCGAGCGGTTGACGCGCTGGCAATGCTGATCGAGATCCGGCGCCACCCCGTCAAACCAGCGCGCGCCGTCAAACACTGTCGAGCCGAGCCACATGGCGTGGCTTACCGGGCCGATCAGCGGCGGATTGCCTTCCAGCCATTCGCCGTCGACATAGGTCCAGGTCTTGGTGCGGGCTTGAGTGTTGACGGCCATGCTGTCCTCCTGTGGAAACCGAATTTGCTGGAATGACAATCGGACGGGCTCGCCATCGCCGTCAAGCCATACGCTGCTTGCCGCGTCTGGGAAGTCGATCAATCGCACGATCCTTGCGCCATTCGACCATTTCAGGACACAATTCCATGCCGGTGGCGGGGCCTGGTTTTTGGAACTGCCGAGCACACAAACCAGCAATTCCAGGTCCGATTTCGCGGCGCAGCTTGACTGTTGCAGTGCAACAAGGGCATCGTCATGCCAACAACACGAGGATTGACCGATGGCCTATGCCGCCTATGTCTTTGACGCCTATGGAACTTTGTTCGACGTGCACGCGGCGGTCCGTCGTCACGCCGAAGCCGTTGGGCCGGACGGGCAGCTGTTGTCAGAGATCTGGCGGGCCAAGCAACTCGAATATTCCTGGACCCGGGCGCTCATGGGCGAATGGCGAGATTTCTGGACGTTGACTGGCGAAGCGCTCGATCAGGCATTTGAACGGGTTCCGAGTGCTGACAAGAGCCTGCGTGCGGATTTGCTGGATGCCTATTTCAAACTCGACTGCTATCCGGAAGTCCCCGCCGTTTTGAAGGCGCTCAAGGCCACCGGCGCGCGGGTGGCGATCCTGTCAAACGGCTCGGTGCAGATGCTTGAATCGGCCGTTCGCAATGCAGCGCTGGATACCGTCATTGACGATGTTTTCTCTGTTGATCCGCTTCGCACCTTCAAGACCGACCCGGCGGTCTATGACTTGGTTACCACCGCCTACCGTCTTTATCCTGACGCTGTGTCGTTTCAGTCCTCCAATCGCTGGGATGTCGCCGGCGCTACGAAATTCGGCTTTCGCACGGTCTGGATCAACCGGGCCAAGATGCCAGATGAGTATCTCGACCTGTCCCCGTCGTTGATCCTCCCCGATCTCATCGGCGTTGCCTGACAGCCGAAAGCGCCGTTGATTTACGCGACTGACAGATGTGGTTCATCCATTTCGGACTGGAGTTTGCGGTTCGGAATTTATGTCAAATTTTGGAACGATTCCGGTGTTAGGCAGTTGAGAGAAGAATCAACGCGAGTTTGCTAGCCATGGAACAACGATTGGACTATTACAGTCTGGTTGGGTTTGCGTCCGAATGCAGCCCTCCTGAAGATCTGAACCTTCTCACCATCAATGCAGATGAGACAGCGCTGTTTCTCGACTTCGATGGAACTCTGGTCGATATCGCGCCGACGCCGGATTCGATCAAGGTGGGCTTGGGCGACAAGCTGTTGCTCGATAACTTGAGCAAGCGTCACAACGGTGCCGTATCAATCATTTCAGGCCGCAATCTGAAGGAAATCGATCACCACCTCCCAGGCTTTTCAGGGGTCATCTCCGGTGGTCACGGCGCTGAACTGCGCCACAGCTCCGGACGTGTCGAAGGCATCGCATGTGACCTCGAACGTCTTGAGCACATCAAGAAGGCGGCGATGGAATTTGCCAGTATCGAAACCCGCGTGCTCGTCGAAGACAAGAGCTTCGGAATCGTGCTGCATTACCGCCAATATCCCGAGCTCGGAAACAAGGTATGTAATTTTCTCACCAGTCTGATTGACGGAGACGAAGAATTCGAACTTCAGTCCGCCAAGATGGCCGTCGAGGTCAAGCCGAAGGGCATTTCCAAGGCCGGGGCCATAGAGCGGGTCATGCTGTTCGAGGAATTCGCCGGTCGCGATATCCTGTTTGCAGGCGATGACGACACTGATGAGGTCGCATTCGCCTGGGTCAATGAGCAGGGCGGAACGAGCGTGAAGATTGGCCAAGGCCCCACACGCGCCCACTATCGAACACCAAGCCCTGCTACCTTCAAGACATGGCTGCGGACTCAGTCCGCTACGGCCGGTGCCTGATCATGGGACGTTTGGTGATCGTATCAAATCGGGCGCCTTCGGTGGACGGATCCGACGATTCGGGCGGACTGGTTGTGGCGCTCAAGGATGCGCTGGCCAAAGACGGCGGGCTCTGGATCGGTGGTGCGGCGCAACAGACTGAGCGACCATCCGCGTCGCTTGTTCTGCATCATCGCGCCGATTTCGACATCGGCCTGTGCGAGATGGAGTCTGGACTCTACCAGGACTATTATCTGGGTTATTCCAATTCGGTTCTCTGGCCGGCACTGCATGGCCGGTTGGATCTCATCGACGTCCAGCCCCGCTATGCTGCCGCCTACCGCGAGGTTGCCAGACGACTGGCCCGAACGATCGCGGAGGCAGTAGCCGAGGACGATCTGATCTGGGTGCATGATTATCAACTGATCCCGCTGGCTCATGAACTCAAGGCGCTCGGCGTGAAAAGCCGCATCGGCTTCTTCCTGCACATTCCGCTGCCCGACTTGCAGACTTTCAAGGCCATCCCCGACTGGCGCGATCTGGCGAGGTGGTTGGCAGATTACGATCTGGTCGGGTTTCAGACCCAGCGTGACCTTGGCCACATGATCAATATCTTCCGTCACACCCTGCGCGGTGAGCTGCGCGCCAACGGCAATATGGGGATCGACGGGCGCGAAATAGCTCTGGGTTGTTTCCCGATTTCAATCAATGTCGACGGGTTTCGCCGCCTGGCCGATGAAGGTGCCGCGGACACGCCGCCGCCGCCATTGCCCAGATTGATCGGTGTGGACCGGCTCGATTATTCCAAGGGCCTGCCGCAACGGCTGGCCGGGTATGAGGTCTTCCTGGAAAGTAATCCCGAATTTCACAGCCAAGTGGGACTTTTGCAGGTCGCTCCGCCGACGCGGGACGATGTCGATGCCTACAAGGAGATTCGTTCTGAACTCGAGCATCTTGCCGGGCATATCAACGGCCGCTTCGGCACTGTCGATTGGACGCCTGTGCAATATATTCATCGTGCCCTGCCACGCGACCAACTGGCGGTGCTGTTTCGCCTTTCCAGGGTAGGCCTGGTTACACCGCTGTTTGACGGCATGAATCTTGTGGCCAAGGAGTATGTCGCCGCTCAGGACGAAGCAGATCCGGGCGTGTTGATCCTGTCTCAGTTCGCAGGTGCGGCGGAAGAAATGCCCGAGGCGCTGATCGTTAATCCGCACGACCCGCAAGACATTGCCCGGGCTATCAAGGCCGCGCTTGAAATGCCATTGGCTGAACGCGTCGAACGGCACGGCGCACTCTACAGCCATTTGCGAATCCATGACGTCGATCATTGGAGCGCTGCGTTCCTGAAGCGGCTCTTGTCAGTCGAACGGATCGGCGTGGATGGGGTGGCGCATTTTCCCGGCCTTGAGCCATGGGCTGCGGCCGGCTAAGCAGTTTTCTGCCCTATGCCATCACGTAATTGTCAGTTCATAGGCATTCGCTGTGGCAAGTTCGCCACAAGCCGGGCGTCGGATAGTCACAATTGGAACTCAAATGTGTTCAGCGCGTTGATGCGAATGAGGCTAGCCTATGGCCGGATTTTGATGACCGCTTCCTATTCTGACACCAAAGGATTTTCCGCGATATGACCGGACCGAAAAACGAGAATGCAACGATGCTTGGCGGCGGCGGGAAACAGATTATCAATCACACCACCTCCCGTCGCGGGTTTCTTGCGCTGGGCATGGGTGCGACTGCAGCGCTTGCCGGCTGTGCAGGTCCGACGACCGGTCGCTTTACGGAAGAAACCCGGCCGCTTTATCGTACTCCGGGTACACCTGATTCCGGGCTGACGGGAACGTCGAACTATTACGACAGCATGTATGGCCCCAAGCTCGACGAGCCGTTTCCGTTGCCGGCTATCCCCTACCAGGAGATTGATCCAACATTCCTTCGCCAGGAAGTGGCCGATCCGACCGGTGAACGCCCCGGAACCCTGGTTGTAGACACCTCCCAGCGCTTCCTCTTTCTGGTTCGTGAAAACGGCAGGGCCATGCGCTATGGCGTCGGTATCGGCCGGGATGGATTTTCCTGGTCCGGCCGGGCTGTTGTCCAGTGGAAACAGAAATGGCCCAAATGGACGCCGCCAACGGAGATGATCGGGCGCCAGCCGGAACTCGAGCGCTATTCAGCCGCAAATGGCGGCATGCCGCCCGGCCTGGACAACCCGCTCGGTGCACGCGCGCTCTACATTTTCCAGAACGGCGAGGACACACTCTACCGCCTGCATGGCAGCCCCGAATATAAGTCAATCGGCAAGGCAGTTTCTTCAGGCTGTGTGCGGTTGCTCAACCAGGATATCTGCGACCTTTATGACCGCGTGCCGACGCGAACGCCGATTCTGGTTATCTAGAGGCAAAGCCTATACCTGCTTGAGGCGGCGCGCAGCTTCATGCTACGAGCATCTATCGCGTCGGAAACATGCTTTCCGGCGCCGGCTGGTACGGGGCGCGGGCTCGCACATGAAATTATCCAAACGCCGTTTAGCGTTACCTGCCGTGCTGACGTCAGTTCTGCTGGTCTCCGGCTGCGTGCCGCAGGAACACGGATGGGCGTCGGTCTACAAACCCGCCCAGTTTCCGAAAATCAGTGTAAAAATGCCGGCTAATGCGCCGTCAATCTCGCAGGAATTTTTGTTTACCACCAACGATGCCAAGCATCTTGGCATCGATGTCATTGGCAAGGTCGGAGACCCGGTCATCGTCGTCGCGGCAGGCTGGGTGGCAAGGTCCTACTCGGAGCCGATGTATGGCAATCGCGTGGTAATCGAGCACGGACCGGACGCCAACGGCAAACGCACTGTCACAGTTTACAAGCATCTCAAGGATCGTCTGGTCACTGAGGGTGCAATGGTGGCGCGCGGTCAGCAGATCGCGACACTTGGCACCACCGGCCTGCTCGGTGGCGGCATTCCGCATCTGCATTTCGAACTTTTCCGCCAGGCCGGCGGGCAGGGTGAAGTGTCGGCAGATCCGCATCTTTACTGGGTTGACGGCGTTGGCCAGGTGACCTGCTTCGACCCGGCCGCCGTCTACGATTTTTCCAGCTTCCGAATGACCTATCCGGTCCGTTGCCGCGGCAATTGACAGGCATGTCTGGACTGAGCCGATTAAGGCTCGATTCCAACCCAATCAGGTGAGTCCTGTGCAATGCATGAAGGGCGCAGATTTAGAAACCCTTCTTCAGCGATCCCAAAATGCCCCGCACCAAAGCGCGCCCAAGCGATGTTGCGGCTGATCGCGCCACTGATTTGATCACCGCTTCAGTCACTGTCTGACGCTGATAGCCGGGTCGCTTTGAACTCTTGCGCCGGCGGGATGATTTGCTGCGACCGCGATCATCTTCATCGTCTTCGTCGCCATAGCCGGGCAGGGTCCAGCGGCGGCTTTCTGGCCGTTTCTCTTCCTTTTCCTCTTCCCGCGCGCGCTCTTTCTCCTCCGCCGTGGCCGCCTCCGCGGCGCGACGCTGCAGCATTTCGAAGGCGCTGTCACGGTCAAGATCGACGTCATATTGACCGGCCACCGGACTGACTGACATCACTTTCTGCCGCTCAGGCTCGGTGATCGGACCAAGCCGGGATGATGGCGGGCGAATGAGTGTCCGTTCGACCATCGAGGGCACGCCCTTGGCCCCCAGTGTTGATACCAGCGCTTCGCCGACGCCCAGTTGCGTGATCGCCTCAAAGCAATCGAACGCCGGGTTGGGCCGAAAGGTCTCCGCCGCCACCTTCACAGCCTTCTGCTCGCGCGGCGTATAGGCCCTGAGCGCATGCTGGACCCGGTTGCCGAGCTGCGAGAGAACGGTTTCGGGCACATCAAGCGGGTTCTGGGTGACGAAATACACACCTACGCCCTTGGAGCGAATAAGCCGGACCACCTGTTCGACGCGATCGATCAGGATTTTTGGCGCCTCATCAAACAGCAAATGGGCCTCGTCGAAAAAGAAAACCAGCCGTGGTTTGTCGGAATCTCCAACCTCGGGAAGCTCCTCGAACAGTTCCGACAGAAGCCACAGCAGGAAGGTGCCGTAAAGCCGCGGATTCATCATCAGCTTGTCGGCGGCCAGCACCGAGATCGCCCCGCGGCCGTCGTTGGTGGTCCGCATGATATCGGAAATTTTCAGTGCCGGTTCACCGAAGAAATTCTCCGCACCCTGCTGCTCCAGCACCAGCAATCCGCGCTGGATCGTCGACAATGACTGCTTGGTGATATTGCCATACATGGCCGAGAGTTTCTCGGTCGCGCCTGCCATATAGGCCAGCAGCGAGCGCAGATCCTTGAGGTCCAGAAGCGGCAGGCCGTTCTCGTCCGCCAGCTTGAAGGCAATGTTGAGCACGCCCTCCTGCGCATCCGACATATCCATCAGGCGGGCTAGCAAAAGCGGCCCCATTTCCGAAATGGTGGTGCGGACGCGGTGGCCCTTCTCACCGAACAGGTCCCAGAAGATCACCGGGAATTCCTGAAATTCGTAAGGATCCAACCCGATGGTCTTGGCGCGCTTTTCCAGGAAATCCTTGTGCTCGCCGATCATGGCAATGCCCGAAAGGTCGCCTTTGACATCGGCGCAGAAGACCGGAACGCCGGCATTGGAGAAGCTCTCAGTCAGGATCTGCAGCGTCACGGTCTTGCCGGTGCCTGTGGCGCCAGTGATCAGCCCGTGCCGGTTGGCATATTTGAGGTCGAGATATTCGCCCTTGTTGATGCTGTCGTCAGGATTGCGGCTGGTGCCGACATAGAGCTTGCCTTCTTCGAGCATATTGTCCTCGTCTTGCGCCGGCCATGGCGATTGGGCTTTCGCCAGCGCCGCGCGCAGGCTTCCTCGGCCACTTATAGGCAAGCAGAGCCGCCGGAACAATGGTTGATGCCATCGGCCCGGCTCCTTTCCGCGCCAGCCTCGGGACAGTTTGATCGGCTAACCTCTAAAGCCTTAATGTCAGGGGAAAAACAGGCGCCATGGACCATGGGCCAACAACCAAGCCTGAACACACGTGCTGGCCAACTGGTCTGGCTTGTGGGAGCAGGTACGTCCCGCGTCACGGCGCCTGGCGATTTCCGGGAGCCAGATCATGAAGGTTGTCATCCTGGCCGGCGGCCTCGGCTCCAGGCTATCGGAAGAAACCCATCTCAAGCCAAAACCCATGGTGGAGATTGGTGGACGACCGATCTTGTGGCACATCATGAAGCTTTATCACGGCCATGGCTTGAGAGATTTCATCATCTGCTGCGGGTTTCGCGGCTATGTGATCAAGGAATATTTCGCCAATTATGCGCTGCACATGTCGGACATGACCTTCGACATGTCTGACAACACCGTCCATTTCCATCGCCAGAGCGCCGAGGATTGGCGGGTCACGCTCGTTGATACCGGCGAAACCACGCTCACCGGTGGCCGGCTGAAGCGGGTTGCCTCCTATCTTGAAAGTGAAGAGAGTTTTTGCTTCACCTATGGCGATGGTCTGTCCGATGTCGACATTGCCGCGACCATGGCTTTCCATAAATCTCATGGCCGTCTGGCCACGGTGACTGCGGTGCGTCCGCCAGCCCGTTTTGGTGCGCTCAAACTGGATGGCAATGCGGTTCAGGGCTTTGTCGAGAAACCTGAAGGCGAGGGTGGCTTTATCAATGGCGGCTTTTTCGTCCTCTCCAATCCGGTTCTCGATCGTATCGAGGGAGACCGGACCAGTTTCGAAGACGAACCGCTGGCCACGTTGGCACAGGAAGACCAGTTGCGCGCCCACTTCCACCGCGGTTTCTGGCAGCCGATGGACACGTTGCGCGACAAGACCATGCTTGAGGCGCTCTGGACCGAAGGGAACGCACCATGGAAAAGCTGGTGACAGCGGAAAAGCTTGCAAGCGAGGCAAAGGCGGTAAATCAGGCCTTGCCCGATCCGGATTTCTGGCGCGGTCGCAAAGTGCTTCTGACCGGGCACACCGGCTTCAAGGGTTCGTGGCTGCTGTACTGGCTGGAAGCGATGGGCGCGGACGTGACCGGCTGCTCACTGCCGCCTGAGCAACCTTCGGCACTGTTCCCGCTGCTGCACTCGGAAGGCCGGCTGTCCGGCGAAATTGCCGATATCCGCGATGCGCAGCAACTGACCAGTCTTGTCGAGCGCGCACAGCCCGAAATTGTCCTCCACCTCGCCGCCCAGTCACTTGTCCGCCGCAGCTATGCCGATCCCGTAGGCACCTTCGCCACCAATGTGACAGGCACCAACAATCTGCTGCAGGCGCTGGCAAAGACAGGAACAGCGCGGGCCATCGTCGTCACCACGACCGACAAGGTCTACAAGAATTCAGGCGACGGTCACCGGTTTCGTGAAAACGATCCGCTGGGCGGTGAAGATCCCTACTCGGCCAGCAAGGCAGCTTGCGAGATGGTGGTGGCCGGCTGGCGTGCACATTTTGAAGACAGCCGTTGCGGCATCGCTACCGCGCGCGCCGGCAACGTAATTGGCGGCGGCGACTGGGCCGAGGACCGGCTGTTTCCCGATGCGGTCCGGTCCTGGTCCAAAGGCGAGATTCTCTCGGTGCGAAGGCCGCTCGCCACCCGGCCCTGGCAGCATGTGCTCGAGCCGTTAAGGGGCTATCTGGTACTGGCCGAAAGGCTCGCATCCGGCGCTGATCTCGCTCCGGCCTACAATTTTGGTCCCACTGAAGACAGCGCCACGGTGCGTGACGTGCTGACGCTTGCCGCATGCCATTTCGGCGGCGCCGGGATTGAATATGCCGAAATCCTGGAGGGTCCGGCGGAGGCCGAAGCATTGGCGCTCGATCCATCGCTTGCAGCAAGCGATCTGGCCATCTCCGGGCTCTGGGGACTGGACCAGACCGTGGCGCTGACCGCGCGCTGGTATCGCGAACTTCTGGGCGGGAGGTCGGGCAGGGATCTATGCGAAGAGGATTGCAGCACCTATTTCGAGGCAGCAAGCCGTGCATCGAGCGGGGTGCGCCGATGAGCGCATCGCCGTTCACCATAACGCCGCTCATGCAAGCGGCGGAAGGCGAAGCAGGTATTGGTCCAGCGCTTGTGCGCCGCACGCCGCTGTTTGACGACCGCGGCGCCTTTGCCCGGATTTTCTGCGCCGAGGCTCTGGCAGAGATTGGCTGGCCGGGAGCTGTTTCCCAGGTCAATCACAGCCGCACCACCCGTCGCGGTACGGTTCGTGGGCTGCATTTTCAGCTTCCGCCCCATGCCGAGGCCAAGCTGGTCATCTGCATTCGCGGCGCGGTACATGACATTGCCGTCGATATTCGCGCCGGCAGTCCGACCCGGTATACCCATGTTGCTGCCGAACTGTCAGCGGAAACCGCAACCGCGATGTATGTACCCGAGGGCTTCGCGCATGGCTTTCAGGCACTCAGCGACGATGTCGAGCTGATCTATGTTCACTCTGCCCCCTATATCGCAGCAGCGGAAGCAGGTCTTCGCCACGATGATCCGAAGCTCGCGATTGCCTGGCCTTTGCCGGTTACTGGGATGTCGACGCGCGATGCATCGTTCCCGTTGATTGCAGATGCAGAGATTGCGTTGTGATGTACTGCAGGCATTGCGGCGGCGCTGATTTCATCCCGTTTCTCGACCTGGGGCTGGCGCCGCCATCCAATTCTTATCTTGAGGCTGAAGACCTTGCGCGTCCGGAAAAAAGCTATCCGCTGGTCATCCGCACCTGCACCGAGTGCTGGTTGACCCAGACCGAGGATTTCGCCGACCGGGAGGAGTTCTTTTCCGGCGACTATGCCTATTTCTCGTCGTTCTCCGGCACCTGGCTTGATCATGCCAAGACCTATGTCGAGGACATGCGCGACCGGTTCGGTCTCGGGCAACACAGCCTTGTCGCCGAGATCGCCGCCAATGACGGCTATCTGCTGCAATATGTCAAAGCGCTCGGTATCCCCTGCTATGGCGTAGAGCCGACGCACAACACGGCCCAAGCCGCGCGCGCCAAGGGCATTGAAATTGTCGAGGAGTTTTTTGGCTTCGCGCTGGCCAGACAGCTGGCAGGCGAGGGGCGACAGGCGGATCTGATCGCCGCCAACAATGTGCTGGCACATGTGCCCGACATCAATGATTTCGTCGCCGGTTTTGCCGGGCTGCTCAAGCCTGCGGGCGTGGCGACATTCGAATTTCCGCATATTCTGGAAATGGTCTGCGGCAACCAGTTCGATACTGCCTATCACGAACATTATTCCTATCTGTCGCTGCTTTCAGTCGAGCGGATCTTTGCCCAGAACGGGCTTACGGTTTTTGATGTCGATGTCACGCCGCATCACGGCGGCAGCCTCAGGGTTTATGCCTGCCGCTCGGATCATCACGCCCATGCGCTAACGCCGACGGTGGCGGCGATGATCGAGGCCGAGCGCGATGCCGGACTTGGTGGCGCGGCGTTCTATTCAGGCTTCCAGGCCAGCGCTGAAGCCGCCCGGGACTCATTTCGCGGCTTTCTCGCGGAAGCGAGCACCGCCGGGCTCAAAGTGGCGGCCTATGGCGCGGCCGCCAAGGGCAACACGCTGTTGAATTTCGCAGGCAGCACAGCGCGCGACATTGCGTTTGTCGTCGACCGCAATCCGGCCAAGCAGGGACGCTTCATGCCCGGCTCGCAGATTCCGATTGTCGACGAGGCGCATCTCATCTCAGAGCAACCAGACAGGGTAGTGATACTGCCATGGAACATCGAGACAGAAATCAGGACCCAGCTTTCCTGTATCAGCGATTGGGGTGGGCAGTTCGTGACCGCGATTCCGAAACTGGCGATCCGGAGTTGAACGGGCTGGACACGATTGAACGGACCGGGCAGGCAGAGCCCACCGAGGCGTCAAAACCACGCAAACGCGCGCTGTGATCCACGCCCAGGAAAGCCTGGTTATGCAGTCAGCATCCCGGTGATCACCGCAGCGACGCGCGTTTGGGCTGCTTCATCCATGTCGTGATAGCTCGGCAGGTTGATGGCGCGTGAGGCGATGTCGTGGGCGATGACATTGCCGGGGCGGGTATCAAACATCGGCAACTCCGACAGCGGCCAGAAGAACACCCGCGCATCGATATCGGCCTCCTGAAAGGCGCTGATCAGCCTCTCGCGGCTGACGCCGGTGTCCCGGTCAAATACCACGGTCGGCATCCAGTAGCCGTTGACGGTGCCGTCTGGTTCGGCATTGAGCGAAAGCCCGTCCACGCCCGACAGAAGTGCACGGTAGAGCTCCATGATGCGCCGCTTGCCGGCGATCAGATCGTCGATCCGCTCGACCTGGGCGCAGCCGATCGCCGCGGACACATTGGCCATCTTGAACTTGTAACCGGTCACGGTCGGGAAGAACTGCCGCGGTTCGCTCGGGTCCCTGCCGTGATTGGAGAGCGTCGTCACTTGCGCAAAAAGTGCTGCATCATTGGTGACGAACATACCGCCTTCGCCGGTGGTCATGGTCTTGGTGCCGTGAAACGAAAACGTGCCGAATGCGCCCATCGATCCGGCACGCCGGCCCCACCAGCTCGAGCCGATGGCTTCCGCCGCATCCTCGATCACCGCCACGCCGTGGCGGGCGCCGATCTCCAGAAGCCGGTCCATGTCACCCATCGATCCATATAGGTGAACCGCGATGATCGCCTTGGTCCTGGGCGTGATCGCCGCTTCAACCAGCGCCGGATCAAGGCACCAGGTGTCTTCCAGAATATCGACCAGCACCGGCGTCGCGCCCAGATGCACCACGGGTGCCACCGAGGCGATCCAGTTGCTGTCAGCCAGTATCACCTCATCGCCCGCTCCGACGCCAAGGGCCGCTAGGCCCAGATGCATCGCGCCGGTGCAGCTCGATGTTGCGACAGCGTGGGCGACACCAAGATGGGCGGCAAAATCCCGTTCGAGCCGGTGGATGTAATCGTAGCACTGCGCGCCCCAGCCGTTGCGCGCCGCATCGGTTGCATAGTCGACCTCGAGCTCTGTGATCGATGGTTTTGTATAGGCGATGCGTTGGGTCATGGGCGGGTTCCGGTAATCGGGAGGCCCCCGGTCTAGCGTTTCGAACCTGCGCGGAGATTGCGCCGTGTTTTAAAGAAAAAACCGGTTGGCGGCGGGCCGGAAATTCTGGCAAGACAGGACGCAGCCACAGACAAGGGGATCGAGATGCGCACAGTTTATGTCAACGGAGCCTATGTGCCCGAGAACGAGGCAAAAGTCTCCGTGTTTGACCGCGGTTTCCTGTTTGGCGACGGCATCTATGAAGTGGCAGCTGTGCTCGGCTCGAAGCTCATCGATTTCCCGGCGCATATGGCGCGGCTGCACCGCTCCGCCGACGAACTCGGCATGCGCTTTACCGTCAGCGATGATGATTTGCTGACGATCCACCGCGAGCTGGTCAGCCGCAACAGCGTCGACGAAGGCATGGTCTATCTGCAGATGACCCGCGGCGCTATTGACCGCGATTTTCTGTTTGATACCGAAAAACTGACGCCGACGCTGGTCCTGTTTACCCAGAGCCGCCCGTTGATCGACACGGCGACGGCGAAAAACGGCTTGAAGATCATCTCGATCCCGGACCTGCGCTGGGGTCGCTGCGATATCAAGACCGTGCAACTGCTCTATCCCTCGCTGGGCAAGATGGAAGCCAAATCCCGAGGCGCCGACGATGCCTGGATGGTTCGCGACGGAATGGTGACCGAGGGCACGTCGAACAACGCCTTCATCGTCACCCGCGAAGGCACGATCGTGACCCGGCCGCTGTCGCATTCGATTCTGCCCGGCATCACCCGCTCCGCATTGATGACCTATGCCGCCAAGAGCGGTACAAAGATCGAAGAGCGTGAGTTCAGCATCGAGGAAGCCAGGAACGCCGCCGAGGCTTTCATCACCTCGGCGTCTGTCTTTGTCGGTCCGGTGATTTCTATCGACGGTGTTGAACTCTCGGGCGGCAAGCCCGGTCCCGTGACGCTGGATCTGCGAAAAACCTATATCGAGGAAAGCCTCACGCGCGCCGTTTGACCCGACGCCTGAGGAAAAACAACCGGGCCATCCTGGCCCGGTTGTCATGTCGAATCAGATCGACTTGATCGCGCCGCCATCGCAGCGGATCATCGATCCGTTGATGTAGCTAGCCCGCGCGCTGACCAGGAACGCAGCCGTGGAGGCAAACTCTTCCACCGCGCCATAACGTCCGACCGGTATTTGCCCCTGTGCGGCCTTCGACACATCTTCAATGCTCTTGCCGGAGCGCTTTGCGTTTGCGGTATCGAGTTCTTTCAGCCGGTCGGTGTTAATCCGTCCAGGCAGAAGCATATTGAAGGTCACGCCGTCGCCGGCGGTCTCGTTGGCCATGGATTTCGACCAGCCGCCCAGCGTCGATCTCAGCGCATTGGACAGACCGAGATTGGGGATCGGCTGGATCACGCCGGAGGAGGCTACGGTCAGCACCCGGCCCCAGCCCTGCGCGCGCATGCCGGGCAAGAACCGCGCGGTGATGTCCATCACGCTCAGCACCATGATTTCGAACTGCCGGTGCACCACGGAAAGATCGGCGTCGCTCATGGAGCCGGGAGGCGGACCACCGGTGTTGTTAACCAGAATGTCGAGCCCGCCGAATTCCTTGTCAACGGCCTCTTCCAGCAGTGCCGGTGTGCCCTTGTCTGACAGGTCCGAAACCACAAACCGTGCGGTCCCCGCGCCACGCGCATTGATGGCGTCGACAGCGGCTCCCAACCGGGCGGCGTCACGTCCGGTAATCAGCACATTGGCGCCTTCCGCCGCGAGTGCCTCGGCGATGCCGAGCCCGAGTCCGCGTGATGAGGCCAGCACCAAGGCCCGTTTTCCTGTCAATCCAAGATCCATGTTCTCTTTCCCTGCTTGCCTGTTGCCTGCTAAAGGCTTGGGTTATATGTCCCCGTCGGGGCGCGAAAGGTCAACCCGCCTCACATCAATTTGACGCGGCGATGGAGTAAACAGAACCATGGACGAAATCACCATCCCCAGGCCCGATGACTGGCACCTGCATTTGCGTGACGGCGCCATGATGGAAGGCGTGCTGCCCTATTCGGCTCGCGATTTCGCCCGCGCCATCATCATGCCCAATCTGATGCCGCCGGTAGTCACCAGCGCGGATGCGCTGGCCTATCGCGACCGCATTCTGGCCGCCTTGCCGAAGGGGATGGATTTCACCCCGTTGATGACGCTCTATCTGACCGAGGGTACCGATGCCGCCGATGTCGCCAGCGCCCATGCCTCGGGTCTTGTGACCGCCGTCAAACTCTATCCGGCGGGTGCGACCACCAATTCCAGTTCCGGTGTGCGGGATCTGGGCAAGGTCATGCCGGTGCTGGAAAAGATGGCGGAGATCGGCATGCCACTGTGCATTCATGGCGAAGTCACCGATGCAACGGTCGATATTTTTGACCGCGAGGCTGTCTTCATCGAAACTGTGCTCGATCCACTGCGCAGCAAGTTGCCGGAACTGAAGATCACGCTCGAGCACGTCACCACATCCAATGGTGTGGACTATGTGATGGGAGCGGACACCAATCTGGCCGCCAGCATCACCACCCATCATCTGATCATCAACCGCAACGCCATTCTCGCCGGTGGCATCAAGCCGCATTACTATTGCCTGCCGGTGGCCAAGCGCGAGAGTCATCGTCTGGCGCTGCGCAAGGCCGCAACCTCGGGCGACAGCCGCTTTTTCCTCGGCACCGATTCGGCCCCGCATGTCGATCCGCTGAAGGAATGCGCCTGCGGTTGCGCCGGCATCTTCACCTCGATCAACACTCTGTCCTGCCTCGCTCACATCTTTGAGGAGGACAAGGCACTCGACAAGCTGGCCGGATTTGCCAGCCTCAACGGCCCCGCCTGGTATGGCCTTCCGGTCAATCAGGAGATGGTTCGGCTGGTGCGGCGCGAGGCGCCGGTGGTCTGGCCGGACAAGATTGAAACCGGCGACGGGCCGGTCACGGTTTTCGATCCGCTTTTGCCCATCCACTGGGAAGTTGCCTAAAATGCTTTCATCAGCCGCACCTAGCTGATATTTGCAGCGCCAGCATCGGACTGAGACTTGCCGGTGGAGAGTGACCGATCACGAACTGGGGTGATACCGATGTTTTCCAATACATTTCCTGACAAGGCCAAGATCGCTGACCTCGTCGCCCATCAGTTGCTGGAAATCGGCGCGGTACATTTCAATTCCACCGAGCCATACACACTGGCTTCCGGAATGAAGAGCCCGGTCTACATTGACTGCCGCAAGCTGATTTCCTATCCGCGAATCCGCTCGGCTGTGATGGATTTCGCCGCAGCAACGGTTCTGTCAGAAGCCGGCTTCGAGCAGTTCGACTGCATCGCCGGCGGCGAGACGGCAGGCATTCCCTTCGCAGCCTTCCTGGCCGAGCGCCTGGCGCTGCCGATGATCTATGTTCGCAAGAAGCCCAAGGGTCATGGCCGCAATGCGCAGATCGAGGGCGAATTGCGGGAGGGCTCGCGGGTTCTGGTAATCGAGGATCTGACCACGGCCGGCGGCTCGATGTTCACCTTCATCGACGCCATCCGCGAGGCGGGCTGCACTGTCGATCACGGCATTGCGCTTTTCTACTATGGAATTTTTGCCGAAGCAGAGCAGCGCTTTGCCTCTGGCAAGGTCAAGCTGCATTACCTCGCCACCTGGCGCGATGTGCTCGCCGCGGCGACGAAGAAGCAGGCTTTTGATCCGGCGACGCTGGCCTCTGTCGGGGCCTTTCTCGATGCACCACTTGACTGGTCGGGCAAGCATGGCGGCGTTTCCGAATTGCCGGGACAGTGACAACAACAGGCCGCACTGACCGGTCAGGGGGAGTTAATCGATGATCATTTGCTGTGGTGAGGCCCTCATCGACATGCTGCCTCGGACCACGACCGCAGGCGAGGATGCGTTTTCGCCCTATGCCGGTGGCGCGGTGTTCAATACGGCGTTGGCGCTTGGCCGTCTCGGGCTCGACACAAGCTTTTTCACCGGACTGTCGAGCGACATGTTCGGCGATATCCTGCGCGAAGCGCTGACCGCGAGCGGCGTTGACCACAGCCCTTGCGCGACGCTTGACCTGAACACGACGCTGGCCTTTGTGCGGCTCGTCAACGGTCAGGCGAGCTATGCCTTTTTCGACGAGAACACCGCAGGCCGGATGATTACCGAAGCCCATTTGCCGGCTCTTGGCGGTGATGTGGAAGCGTTACATTTCGGCGCGATCAGCCTGATCCCGGAGCCCTGCGGTTCGACCTATGAAAGCCTGATGCGGCGCGAGCACGGATCGCGGGTGATCTCGCTTGATCCCAACATCCGCCCCGGCTTCATCACCGATACCGCCAAGCACCGGGCCCGCATCGACCGGATGATGGCGATGAGCGATATCGTCAAGATGTCGGACGAAGATCTCGAATGGTTCGGCCAGCCCGACATGGAGACTGCCGCCAGGACCTGGTTGGCGCAGGGCCCCAGCCTGGTGGTTTTCACCCGCGGTCCCAATGGCGCCATCGGGTTTAGCAATGATCACACGGTTGAAGTTGACGGAGTGCCTGTCACCGTCGCCGATACGGTGGGCGCTGGCGATACCTTCAATGCAGGCATCCTGGCGTCCTTGAAGCGGGACAATCTTCTGACCAAACAGGCGATCAGCTCACTGTCTGCCGAGGCCATCTCCAACGCGCTCAGCCTCGGCGCCAAGGCTGCCGCCGTCACGGTCTCGCGGCCCGGCGCCAATCCGCCCTGGGCCAGCGAAATCGGGTTCTGATCGGCTCTATTCGCGCATCTTGCGAATGGTTGCCGCCAGCATCAGCGTCGAGGCGTCATGGCCCTCGCCGGAGCTTTCGCCCTTGACCACGGGCAGCAGCCCGGTCGCCAGTTCCTTGCCCAGTTCCACGCCCCATTGGTCAAAAGCGTTGATGCCGAAGATCTGCGCTTCCACGAACACCCGGTGTTCATAAAGCGCGATCAGCCGGCCAAGCGAAAATGGCGTCAGTCGGTCATGCACCAGCGTGATCGAAGGCCGGTTGCCCGGGAATGTCTTGTGTGGCGCAAGCCGGTCGGCTTCAGTCTCTGAGACACCACTGGCGATCAGCTGGCTGCGGGCCTCCTCACGGGTCCGGCCACGCATCAGCGCTTCCGATTGCGCTAGGCAATTGGCGATCAACAACTGGTGCTGATGCTTGAGCTGCGGTTCATGGCCATTGGCGGCGATCATGAACTCCACCGGAATGACGTCGGTGCCCTGATGCAGAAGCTGGAAAAATGCATGCTGGCCATTGGTGCCCGGTTCACCCCAGACGGTCGGTCCGGAGGCGGTCTCAAGCGCCTTGCCGTCAATGTCCACGGATTTGCCGTTTGATTCCATGTCGAGCTGCTGCAGATAGGCCGGAAAGCGCGACAGCCGCTGCTCATAGGGGATGATTGCCCGGCTGGGATACTGGCAGGCCAGACGATGCCAGACACCGAGCAAGCCTAGAAGCATGGGCAGGTTCTCGTCCACGGGTGCTGTCTTGAAATGCGCGTCCATGGCGCGCGCGCCGGCCAGAAATGCACTGAAATCGTCGCGGCCGATGGCAAGCATCAGCGGCAGTCCGATGGCCGACCACAGCGAATAGCGGCCGCCGACCCAATCCCAGAATCCGAACACCCGGGTCTCGTCGAGACCGAATTTGGCCACTTTGTCGAGTGCTGTGGAGACGGCGGCAAAGTGCTTTGCCACCGCATCTTCACCCAGCTTTGAGACAATGAACTCGCGTGCAGTTGCGGCATTGGTCATGGTCTCGATGGTGGTGAAGGTCTTGGAGGCGACGATGACCAGCGTTGTCTCCGGGTCGAGACCGGGCAGCGTGTCGGCGATATGGGCGCCGTCGACATTGGAAACAAAATGCACCCGCGGCCCGTCATGATAGGGCGCCAGCGCCAGTGTCGCCATCACAGGCCCGAGATCGGAGCCGCCGATGCCGATATTGATCACATCGGTGAAGGCCTTGCCGGTTGCGCCGCAAATCGATCCATTGCGAACGCCGTCGGTGAAGTCTCCCATCGCGCCGAGCACCGCATGGACCTGCGGCACAATATTTTCGCCGTCAACCCGGATGTCTTCATCCGGGCCGGCGCGCAAGGCCGTGTGCAGCACGGCGCGGCCTTCGGTCAGGTTGATCGCGTCGCCCGCAAACATCCGGTCGCGCTGGGCTCCAACATCTGCTGCCCGGGCAAGGTCATTCAGCAGTGTCAGCGTGGTGTCATCGATGGCGCATTTGGAAAAGTCCATCCGCAGATCATCAAGTCCGACGGTATATCGCCGGGCGCGGTCCGGATCGGCCAAAAAGACTGCCCGCATATCCGTGACAGCGCCGCTGTCGCGGTGGGACTTGAGGTGAGACAGAGCCAGGGAAATGTTTCGCGACACAGAAAGGACCTCCATTTAGATCGCCCACCTATGCGGCGAGGCCCGCTGAAAATCAAGTTTTCAGCGGGCCTCATTGTGTGTTTCGGCAGTCTTGTCGATGCAGGTCGGACCGTTCGGACTGCTAGTCGCGCAGCTCGCGGCGCAGGATCTTGCCGACATTTGTCTTTGGCAGCTCATCCTTGAACACGACGATCTTGGGCCGCTTGTAGTTGGTCAGACCGGTAGCGCAATGGGCTTTGACATCGGCTTCGGTGAGGCTCGCATCCTTGCGGACGATGAACAGCTTCACCGCTTCACCGGAATGCTCATCCGGCACCGCGATTGCTGCTGCCTCGAGAATACCCGGATGCGATACCGCAAACTCCTCGATCTCGTTGGGATAGACATTGAATCCCGACACCAGGATCATGTCCTTCTTGCGGTCGACGATCTTGGTGTAGCCCTTGTCGTCCATGATGCCCATGTCGCCCGAGCGGAAATAGCCATCGCTGGTCATCACCTTTTCGGTCTCGTCGTCACGGTTCCAGTAGCCCGCCATTACCTGCGGCCCCCTGATGCAAATCTCACCGACCTCTCCGAGCGGTACAGCTTTGCCATCCTCGTCGCGAATGTCGATAAAGGTCGAGGGCAGGGGAAGGCCGATGGTGCCGGAGAAATCATCGGCATCAAACCGGTTGGCCGTCGCCACCGGTGATGTTTCGGAGAGACCATAGCCCTCAGAGATGACACAGCCGGTCAATGCCTTCCAGCGATCAGCAACCGGACGCTGCACGGCCATGCCGCCACCCAGTGACAGCAGCAGCGGCTTGAAATTCAGCTTCTGGAAGTCATCATTGTTGAGCAGCGCATTGAACAGCGTATTGAGACCGGGGAACACGTGGAATTCGTATTTACCGAGTTCCTTGACGAAGCCCGGAATGTCGCGCGGGTTCGGGATCAGGATGTTGTGGGCACCTTGTGCCATGCCCATCAGCGCGTTCACAGTCAGTGCGAAGATGTGATAAAGCGGCAGCGCGCAGACATAGACCAGCACGTCGGGCTTCGGCTTCTTGATGAAGGCAGCTGGAAGCCACAGGTCATTTTGTGCCGCGTTTGCCAGCACATTTGAATTGAGAAGTGTGGCGCCCTTCGACACACCCGTAGTGCCGCCGGTATATTGCAGAAACGCCACGTCGGTCGGCTTTATGTCGGCTGGCCTCAGTTTTTTGCCCTGACCAGCGGCCACCGCTGCCTTGAATCCGACGTGACCTGGAAGCGACCATTCGGGCACCATTTTCTTGACCTTGCGGACAACGAAATTGACCAGATGGCCCTTCAGTCCGAGAAGATCGCCCATTGTCGCTACGCAGACATGCTTGACGTCGGTACGGGCAATGACCTGTTGCAGGGTAATGGCAAAATTCTCGAGAATGATGATCGCCTTGGCGCCGGAATCCTTGAGCTGGTGCTCGAGTTCGCGCGGCGTGTAGAGCGGGTTGACGTTGACCACCGTATATCCAGCGCGCAGCACCGCTGCCATCGCCACCGGCATCTGCAGAATGTTCGGCATCATCAGCGCAACCCGGTCGCCCTTTTCAAGGCCCAGGGATTGCAGCCAGGCGCCCAGTGACGTCGTCAGTTGCTCCATTTGTGAATAGGTGATGGTCTTGCCCATGCAGGTATAGGCCGGACGATCAGCGAACCGCTTGAACGAATCTTCAATCAGCGCCGCAACCGAGGCATGGGCCAATGGCGCAATTTCAGCGGGCGTGTTGGGTGGATAGGATGGAAGCCAAATACGGTCGGCGGCAGCAGTGTTTGTCATGTCTCTCACTCCCTCATCTGTTCGGATGCGCGTTACCTTCTGGCTCGCTATCGGGCCCCCACCCTGCATCCGTCTTGACTAAAAGATTTAGAGTGGTGCTGCCTTGGTTGCAATGCCTTCCCTTGACGTAAACGTCACTATTTTCCGGGATAATCCTCAAGTTGGATGCAAAAACGAGGGATTTCGGGCGACTGGACGCCTCGCAAGCGCTGTTTAGGTCCGTTTGACCACTTACATGCGCCGTACCGCTTTTTTTCACCGATCCCGCGGGCGCTCCTCCGTGTCAGCCTTTAACTGCATCAACGCCTTCTCCGACGATGTTTTCGTCCAGATCTCCGATCGCGCCCTTGTCCTTGCCGGCATAGGGAAGCTGGGTCAAAATTGTGCGGATGACGTTGATGCGGGCCCGGCGTTTGTCATTGGCACGCACCACCGTCCAGGGGGCATGATCGGTGTGGGTCTCCTTCAGCATCAGATCGCGCATCTCGGTGTATTCATCCCATTTGTTCAGGCTGGCAATGTCCATCGGTGACAGTTTCCAGGCCTTGAGCTTGCTGTGTCGGCGGTCGTGAAACCGCTTGAGTTGCATCTCGCGGCCGATATTGAGCCAGAACTTGAACAAATGGATTCCGGCTTTCACCGGCATGCGCTCGAAATGCGGGGTTTCCTCGAGGAAGTGTGCGTGTTCCTCAGGCGTGCAAAAGCCCATCACCGGCTCGACGCCAGCCCTGTTGTACCAGGAGCGGTCAAACATCACGAATTCGCCGGAGGTGGGAAAGTGATCGACATAGCGCTGGTAATACCATTGCCCGCGTTCCGTCTCCGTGGGCTTGGGCAGCGCCACGATGCGCGCCGAGCGTGGGTTCATATAAGCGCGTGTCGCACCGATCGATCCACCCTTGCCGGCGGCGTCGCGACCTTCAAACACCGAAATAACCCGGTTGCCGGTCTCGCCGAGCCAGGTCTGGACCTTGACCAGTTCGATCTGCAGCGCCTCCAGCGTGTCCTCATACTCATCCCTGTCCAGTTTCTTTTTGTAGGGATAACCATCTGAGGAGAATGTATTGTCATCCACCCAGTCCGGCAGCTTCGGATCGTCAATGTCGAAAACCCGCTTCTTGCCGTCAATGTCTAGCTCGACAGCCCGGCTGTTGTCCTTCTTGGTCATGGTCTTTCCTTTGAGTGCTGTCTTGATCTGCAAAACGAGAGCGGAACGGGAAATCGCTAGCCCGGATGGGTCATGTCTTCCGGGCGGACAATACGGTCGTAGTCCTCTTCTGTCACGAGGCCCGTCTTCAATGCTTCCTCGCGCAAGGTGGTTCCGTTGATGTGGGCGGCCTTGGCAATCTTGGCGGCATTGTCATAACCGATGGTCGGCGCCAGTGCGGTGACGAGCATCAGCGAACGATCGAGCGCCGCCTTGATATTGTCTTCACGCGCCTCGATGCCGGTGACGCAATTGTCGGTGAAGGAAACCGAGGCGTCCGCCAGCAATTGCACCGACTGCAGAAAATTATAGGCCATCACCGGATTGTAGACATTGAGCTCGAAATGCCCCTGGCTTCCGGCGAATGTCAGCGCCGCATTGTTGCCGAACACCTGCACGCACACCTGCGTCATCGCTTCGCACTGGGTCGGATTGACCTTGCCCGGCATGATTGAGGAACCGGGTTCGTTTTCCGGCAGCGACAGTTCGCCCAACCCGGATCGCGGACCCGAACCGAGGAAGCGGATGTCGTTGGCAATCTTGAACAGTGCTGCGGCTGCTGCATTGATTGCGCCATGCGAGAACACCATCGCATCATGCGCCGCCAGCGCCTCGAACTTGTTCGGCGCAGTCACAAACGGAAGCTTGGTGATCTCGGCGATCTGTTTGGCAACCTTTTCGGCAAAACCGACCGGCGCATTCAGGCCGGTGCCGACCGCCGTGCCGCCTTGCGCCAGTTCATACAGGCCGGGCAGCGTCATCTCGATGCGTTTGATCGAGGACGCCACCTGTGCAGCGTACCCGCCGAATTCCTGGCCCAGTGTCAGCGGTGTCGCGTCCTGGGTATGGGTCCGGCCGATCTTGATGATCTTGGCAAAGGATTTTGCCTTTGCGTTAAGAGCCTCGTGCAGGTGCTTGAATGCCGGCAGCAGCACGTGAACGATCTGCTCTGCGCAGGCGATGTGCATCGCCGTCGGATAGGTGTCGTTGGACGATTGGCTCATATTGACGTGATCGTTGGGGTGGACCGGCTTCTTCGAGCCCATCTCGCCGCCCATCATCTCGATGGCGCGGTTGGAGATCACCTCATTGGCATTCATGTTGGACTGGGTGCCCGACCCGGTCTGCCAGACCACCAGCGGGAAATGCGCGTCGAGCTTGCCGTCGATCACCTCCTGGGCGGCGTCCAAAATCGCTGCGGCGAGCTTCGGATCAAGCCGCTTCAAATCCATGTTGGCTTCTGCTGCGGCGTGTTTGACAATGCCGAGCGCCCGCACGATCGACAGCGGTTGTTTCTCCCAGCCGATCTTGAAATTGCCAAGCGAGCGCTGGGCCTGTGCACCCCAATATTTATCGGATGGCACTTCGATCGGGCCAAAGCTGTCGGTTTCGGTGCGCGTGTTGGACATCATGGTTACCCTGTTTCAGCCAGTCATGGGCGCGAGCCCTCATTCATGAAAGGGCCACATCGTCATTGTGATTTCAAGCAGTGCAGGTAAACAAGTGACAGAATCAGCCATTATTGAACTCCGGGAGCATAGAGGCACATGGTTGAAACCAGGCGGGACGTGACCACCGAAGCTGAGGCCGACAACACTCTGACCGCCCGGGTCAAGCACCTTGCCCGGCCGCTTGGGGTCGGATCGGTGATGGCTGTTGCCGCGGTTCCCGCAGGACTGGAGCCCTGGCAGGCAATTGTTGGCTATGCCGCCTTTGCCGCAGGCTTGCTGGCCTGGCCTTCGGGAAAAGCGGCGAAGCAGTCGCGGGCTGCCGGCCAGTCAGACAAGGTGGCTCAGACTGATTTTGCCGTGGTCGAAGCCCTTGATCTGCCGACTGTCGTGTTTGATGCGGACACATTGGTGCTGCGCCAGAACGCCGCCGCGCGTTCGCTGGTCGGCGCCTATCCCGAACGCGCGTCATTGTCGGCGCGGATACGCTCGCCGGCCATTCTCGATCTCGTTGCCCGGGTGATGGCGCGCGGCGTGCCGGAGAGCGTGGAGCACGCGGAACGGGTCCCGTCCGAGCGCTGGCATGAGGTTCGGGTCGCGCCTGTTGCCGGAAACCCGGTAAGCGGTAGCCAGCTTTATGTACTGACGTTTCGCGACCTGACCGAGGCCCGGCGCATGGACCGGATGCGGACCGATTTTGTCGCCAATGCCAGCCATGAACTCAGAACGCCGCTCGCCTCGCTGATGGGATTCATCGAGACCATGCAGGGGCCGGCGCGTGATGACGAAGCCGCGCGCATCCGGTTTTTCGCCATCATGCTGGATCAGGCGCAGCGCATGGCCCGGCTGATTGATGATCTCTTGTCCCTGTCACGGCTTGAGATGCGGGCCCATGTCGCCCCCGATGGTCAGGTTGATCTCGGTCGCACCATCACCCACGTGGTTGATAGCCTGCGACCGATGGCCAACGATCTCGGCGTCGAAATTCAGCTTTCCCTGCCCGACAAAGCAGTGACGATCAGCGGCGATGTGGACGAACTGATCCAGGTTTTTTCCAACCTGGTCGAGAATGCCTGCAAATATGGTCAGGCTGGCAAGCGCGTGGAGGTCACTGTCGCTGACACGGACAGCGAAGGCGCTCAGGTCACTATCCAGGATTTCGGCCCCGGAATTGCCAAGGAACATGTTCCCCGTCTCACCGAGCGGTTTTACCGGGTCGATGTGGAGACAAGCAGGACCAAGAAGGGGACCGGATTGGGCCTGGCGATCGTCAAGCACATTCTCACACGGCACCGGGCCCGGCTGATCATCCGCTCCACACCGGGCGAGGGATCGACCTTTATTGTCAAATTCAACCCCGCTGAATAGGGCGATTTGGTCGTGACCAAAGAAATTCATAAGTTAAATCAGATGGATAGACTGTCATAAAACAGTGATGGAAGTGTCATAAAACGGAATCTCGCGGGGCCTAGAAAGGGCCAGCCTTAGATGGCTGACAAACGGTTCTAGCAAAGAGCCATGCCACCCTGACCCACGACGGGAGATTCTTATGAACGCACTCAAATTCGCCGCTGCCGCACTTGTGGCCTCCACGGCCTTCGCCGGCGCCGCTATCGCCCGCGACCAGATCCAGATCGCTGGTTCCTCCACTGTCCTGCCTTACGCCTCGATCGTTGCCGAAGCCTTCGGTGAAAACTTCAGCTTCCCGACACCGGTTGTCGAATCCGGTGGTTCGGGAGCAGGCCGCAAGAAGCTTTGCGAAGGCGTTGGCGAAAACACCATCGACATTGCCAATTCCTCTTCCCGCATCAAGCAGTCCGATATCGACCTCTGCGCATCCAATGGTGTGTCGGATATCCAGGAAGTCCGCATCGGGTATGACGGCATCGTTTTCGCCTCCGACATCAACGGCGTCGAGTTCGCCTTCACTCCGGCCGACTGGTACAATGCTCTCGCCGCCAAGGTTGTGAAGGACGGCGCACTGGTCGACAACACTGCCAAGATATGGGCTGACGTCAATCCCGACCTGCCGGCTCAGGATATTCTCGCCTTCATCCCGGGCACCAAGCACGGCACCCGCGAAGTCTTCGACGTCAAGGTTCTCGAAGCTGGCTGCGAAGCAACCGGCGCTGAAGAAGCCTTCAAGGCCGCAGGCGATGAAAAGGCAAAGGGCTGCACCGTTCTGCGCACCGACGGCGTGTCGGTCGACATCGACGGTGACTACACCGAAACCCTGTCGCGCATCGACGCCAACAAGAACGCAATCGGCGTCTTTGGGCTG
The DNA here is from genome assembly GCF_001011155.1 of Hoeflea sp. IMCC20628. Lineage (NCBI taxonomy): Bacteria > Pseudomonadati > Pseudomonadota > Alphaproteobacteria > Hyphomicrobiales > Rhizobiaceae > Hoeflea > Hoeflea sp. IMCC20628. The sequence goes on along the minus strand of NZ_CP011479.1, from coordinate 3,841,903 downwards.
TCGTTTTATGAAAACAACACAGACAAGCTTCAGGTTGGCACCATGTCGGGCGTCAACCCGTCGACAGAGACCATCGCTTCGGGCGAGTATCCGGTTTCCCGGCCACTCTACTTCTACGTCAAGAACGCGCATCTCGACGTGATCCCCGGTCTGCAGGAATATATCGAGTTCTTCCTGTCTGACGAAATTGCCGGTCCTGACGGTCCGCTGGCTGCCTATGGCCTGGTCTCCGATCCTGAACTGGCCAAGACCCAGGAAATGATCAAGAACCGCACCCCGATGGCTGCGCTCAACTAAACCCTTTGACGCCTAAAGGGGCGGCGCGTTCAGCGCCGCCCCTTTCCTCGCAAGCAGGGCGAACCGACATGACACCCAGTGTTCTCATTCTCATCGTGCTTGGATTGGCCGTTGCTGGCTATGTCCTTGGCCGGCAACGTGCGCTGAAGTCTGCTGCGCGCGATGGCACGAAACTGCATTCCCTGCCGGGATATTATGGCCAGTCTGTCGCCCTGTTTCTGGCCGTACCCGCGCTTTTCCTGCTGGGTGCGTGGCTGTTTTTGCAGCCGGTTCTCATCGAGAGCAGCATCAGTGGTAAAATTCCTGACAGCGCCATCCCCGATGGCGGTGCCAAAAGTCTGGTCATGGTCGATGTGCGCCGCATAGCAGGCGGACTGAGCGATATCATTGCCGAAGGCGAGATGTCGGAAGATGATCTCGCCCTGATGCGGGCTGATGTCACCGATGTTCGCGCGCGGCTTGCCACGGTCGGCGTGGCGCTCGGCTCTGATGTGTCGCCGGCTGTATTCGAGGTGGCCAAGGACTATCGAGATATCGAACTTGCCGCCGATTTCGTCCGCAACATTGCAGTTCTCGTCGTGGCGCTCGGCTTCGGTTACTGGGCCTGGGCGCGGATCCAGCCGAAATTGCGGGCGCGCAATATCAGCGAGACCTTCGTCAAGGCGCTGTTGATGGGATCGTCGCTGGTCGCGATTCTGACCACCGTCGGCATTGTCGGCTCGCTGCTGTTTGAATCCATCGAATTCTTCAAAATGTATCCCGCCGAGGATTTCTTCCTGTCGACAACCTGGAACCCGCAATTTCGCGGCGGATCCGATCTTGGTTTTCTGCCGCTGCTCTGGGGCACTCTTTATGTCTCGTTTGTCGCTCTGGTGTTTGCGGTTCCGATTGGCCTGATGATCGCCATCTACCTGGCCGAATATGCCGGCCCTACGCTGCGCAGTTTCGCCAAGCCCGCCATCGAGGTTCTGGCCGGGATCCCCACCATCGTTTACGGTCTCTTCGCGCTGATCACGGTGGGACCGTTCCTGCGCGACTGGATATCTCAGCCGTTCGGTCTGGGAACCTCGTCCTCATCGGTGATGACGGCCGGTCTGGTCATGGGCATCATGCTGATCCCGTTCATTTCCTCGCTGTCGGACGACATCATCAATGCCGTGCCGCAGGCGATGCGCGATGGCTCCTACGGTTTGGGCGCGACAAAGTCGGAAACCATCAAGCAGGTGATCCTGCCTGCAGCGCTTCCGGGCATTGTCGGCGCCTTTCTTCTCGCCGCCAGTCGCGCCATTGGGGAAACCATGATCGTTGTCATGGGGGCAGGCGCCTCGGCGCGGCTCGATCTCAATCCGTTCGAAGCCATGACCACGATCACCGTCAAGATTGTCAGCCAGCTCACCGGCGATACCGAATTTGCCAGTCCGGAAACGCTGGTCGCCTTCGCGCTCGGCCTGACGCTGTTTGTCTTCACCCTCTGCCTGAACATTCTGGCGCTTTATATCGTGCGCACATACCGGGAGCAGTACGAATGACCGAAGTCACAGCCAATACCGCCGTGACCGCCGGCGGCGTCAAGAGCGGATCGCTTTTCGAAGTTGGCGCTCGGACCCGCAAACGCCACAGGACAGAACGTCGTTTCCGGCTGATGGGTCTGGCGGCTGTCGTCTTCGGCCTGCTGGCGCTGGTCGGCCTGATGACCTCCATCCTGTCGAACGGGCTGTCGTCGTTCCGTCAGACCTATGTGACGATGGATGTCTATCTCGATCCTGCCAAGCTGGATAAAAAGGGAAACCTCGATCCGGCGGATATCCAGAAGATAACCACATTCACCATCCAGCCACTCATCCAGGCGTCGCTGAAGACCATGATGCAGGAGCGTGGCATTGCTGTCGAAGGGGTTGATGCCAAACAGGCATTCGAGCTCATTTCCAAGGAAGCGCCTGCGCAACTGCGCCATTTCGTGCTCAATGATCCGACGCAGATCGGCAAGACTGTCTCCTTCGACATGCTCGCGTCAGGCCGCATTGATGGCTACTACAAGGGCCGCGTGACGATGGACTCCGCGGCGCTCGACCGCAATATCTCGCCCGGACAATTGCAACTGGCTGACAAGCTGAAACAGGCAGGCATTCTGGAGGCCCGCTTCAACTGGTCGTTTTTCACTGCACCCGATGCCTCCGACACACGGCCGGAAGCTGCCGGTCTGGGCGTCGCCATTATCGGCTCGGCCTACATGATGCTGATCGTGCTGGTGCTGGCGCTGCCGATTGGCGTCGCGGCTTCGATCTATCTTGAGGAATTTGCCCCGCAAAATCGCTGGACCGACCTCATCGAGGTCAACATCGCGAATCTGGCCGCGGTTCCCTCCATTGTCTTCGGCATTCTCGGCCTGGCGATCTTCATCAATTTTGTCGGCTTGCCGCAATCTGCGCCGGTTGTCGGCGGTCTTGTGCTGACACTGATGACGCTGCCGACCATCATCATAGCCACCCGCGCGGCGCTAAAGGCTGTGCCGCCATCGATCAATGATGCTGCTCTCGGCATAGGTGCCTCGAAAATGCAGGCAATCTTTCACCACGTCCTGCCGCTCGCAGCACCGGGCATTCTCACCGGCACGATCCTCGGGCTTGCCCAGGCGCTGGGTGAAACGGCACCTCTGTTGCTGATCGGCATGGTGGCCTTCGTGCGCGAATATCCCGGAGCGCCGCCGGAGGGATTCTTTGATCCGGCATCGGCGCTCCCGGTTCAGGTCTACAACTGGACCCAGCGTGGCGATCCGGCCTTTGTCGAGAGGGCATCGGGCGCCATTATTGTGCTGCTGGTGTTTCTCCTGATCATGAACGCCATAGCCATTCTGCTGCGCCGCCGCTTTGAGCGCCGCTGGTAGATGCAAAAGATGCAATCGCACAAACGACCACGCCCTGAGTATACTGGAATTGTTGAAGGGAAGACGGAGATGAACATCATGTCGGAAGCGGCTACGGAAAGAGCGGTCAACGCATCGGTTGATCAGTTCGAGATCAAGATGCGCGGCACCGATGTCTGCGTCTACTACGGTGAGAAACAGGCGCTGTTTGACGTCAATCTGGAGGTTCGCAAGAACAGCGTCACCGCGCTGATCGGCCCGTCCGGCTGCGGCAAGTCGACATTTCTGCGCTGCCTGAACCGGATGAACGACACCATCGACATCTGCCGGATCACCGGCGAGATCACCTTCGACGGCGAGAACATCTACGCACCGATGATTGATGTCGTCGAGCTGCGCGCCCGCGTCGGCATGGTGTTTCAAAAGCCCAATCCGTTCCCCAAATCGATCTATGAAAACGTCGTCTATGGACCGCGCATTCATGGCCAGGTCTCCACCCGCGCCGAGATGGACGAGATCGTCGAGCGCAGCCTGATCAAGGCCGGCCTGTTCAACGAGGTCAAGGACCGTCTGCACGAGCCCGGAACAGGCCTGTCCGGCGGCCAGCAGCAACGGCTTTGCATCGCCCGCGCCATCGCCGTTAGCCCCGAAGTGATCCTGATGGACGAGCCCTGTTCGGCGCTTGACCCGATCGCCACGGCCAAGGTCGAGGAGCTGATCGACGAATTGCGCGAGAACTACACCATCGTCATCGTCACCCACTCGATGCAGCAGGCGGCCCGTGTGTCGCAACGCACGGCGATGTTCCACCTGGGTAAGCTCGTCGAGGAAGGCCCGACCGACAAGATGTTCACCAATCCGGACACAAAGCTGACCCAGGATTACATCACCGGCCGCTTCGGCTAATGCGCCCGCCACGCGCATCACGAATACAGAATTGAAGGATCACAAAATGCCCGAAGCTCATACCGTCACAGCCTATGATGACGAACTCCGCTTCCTCGTGCGCCGCTTGTCGGAAATGGGCGGCATCGCCGAGCGCATGGTCGCCGACGCGGTCGCGGCGCTCGTCAACGCCGACACGGCGTCCGCGCAGCGGGTCATCTCCGAAGACTTGCTGCTCGATGAGGGCGAACGCGAGATTTACGACAAGGCGGTTCTGATCATCGCCAAGCGCCAGCCGATGGCGTCGGATCTGCGCGAAATCATCGGCTCGATCCGCATCGCGTCGGACCTCGAGCGCGTCGGTGATCTGGGTAAGAACATCGCCAAGCGGGTGATCGCCGTCCACACCATGGCGCAGCCGCGCAAGCTGGTGCGCGGACTCGAGCATCTGGCCGAACTGGCCCTGACCCAGCTCAAGGAGGTGCTCGACGCCTTTGCCACACGCTCGCCGGAGCTCGCACACACCATTCGCGAGCGTGACGAGGAGATTGACGCGATCTACACCTCGCTGTTCCGCGAATTGCTGACTTACATGATGGAAGACCCGCGCAACATCACTGCCTGCACCCATCTGCTGTTCTGTGCCAAGAACATCGAGCGCATTGGCGATCACGCCACCAACATTGCCGAAACGGTCTATTACGTTGCCACCGGCGAGCAACTGTCCGCTGACCGCCCCAAGGACGATGACACCGCCAGCATGATCGTATCCGATCCGGGTTCGGCGTGACAATGCGGGGAGTTTACAGATCATGGCGATAAGCCCGCGCATTACAGTGGTTGAGGACGAGGAAGCACTCTCGGTGCTGCTTCGCTACAACCTGGAAGCAGAAGGCTACGACGTCGACACCGTTCTCCGCGGCGACGAGGCCGAGATCCGGCTGCAGGAACGTGTCCCGGATCTGCTGATCCTGGATTGGATGCTGCCCGGTATTTCCGGCATCGAATTGTGCCGGCGCCTGCGCGCACGGCCTGAAACCGAACGCTTGCCGATCATCATGCTGACGGCGCGCGGCGAGGAAAGTGAAAGGGTTCGCGGGCTCGCAACGGGTGCCGACGATTATGTTGTCAAACCGTTCTCCACGCCAGAATTGCTGGCCCGGGTCAGGGCGATGTTGCGCCGTGCAAGGCCGGAAAGCATTTCCACACTGCTCAAGGTTGGCGACATCGAGCTGGACCGGGAAACGCACCGGGTGCGCCGCCGCGGCCGCGACGTCAAGCTGGGGCCGACCGAGTTCAAGCTTCTTGAATATCTGATGAGCTCACCCGGCCGGGTTTACTCGCGGGCGCAACTGCTCGATGGCGTCTGGGGTCACGATGTCTATGTCGATGAACGAACCGTCGATGTGCATGTCGGCAGGTTGCGCAAGGCGGTCAATCTGTCGGGTATGCGCGACACCATCCGCACCGTGCGTGGCGCCGGCTATTCGATCGAGAGCTGACCGGGGACCTCAGGGGATGGTGACAGTCAACGTTTCGGCCGTGAGTTCACTGCCGAGCTCGACACTCCGGTCCTGCTTGTCGATGACGCAGATGTAGCTCACAAAGGCGTCGCCGCCTTTGGCCTTGCCGGTCACCACAGCGAGACCGAAGCTTTCGCTGCCGAAAGGATCGACGGCGGCCTTGCCGTCGTCGAGCATAGGCGCGGCCGCCTCAAGGCATTTGCTGCGCACCTCGGCGGCAAATTCAGCCCAGGCGTCATCCGAGGAGGCTGCGGCAGGTGCGATGGACATCGGCAAAAGCAGAAGTGCAGTCATCAAATGGCGCATCGGCCGATCCTCTTTGCCTGATTTTGAGTGTGTCGCGACCGACAACTTACATTGATTGCGGTCTCCGCGTCACCATCCATGATCTCAACCGTCACGGCCACACGAGCGCAAAAAAAAGCCCGGATTGATGGATCCGGGCTTTGCTGTCTTCAATCGAAATTGGTTCAGCGGGCGCGCTTGCGCTCGCTGGACGGCTGGAACGCCAGTTTGGCGTGGTAGCCGCAATAGGGAGACGCCTCGCCTGAATCATTGCCGCAGAAATGAAAGCCCTCTTGCAGAGGATCGCCAAGTGGCCATTTGCAGGTCCGCTCTGAAAGCTCGATCAGCGTAAGGCGCCGTGAAATAGGCACCACAACGTCATCGACCGGCCGCGTATCGATGTTCTCCACGGCTACGACGTCGAGATCATCTTTCAAAGCTGCGCCGCCGCTTGAACGGCTGACGGTGCGTGTTGTCTGTGTCGCCGTGCGTCCGGCATAATTCGGTGCGCGCGGTGCTGCGGTTGTGCGTTTGGTCCGCACGGCCGCCTGACCGCCGCTTTTGGCTCTGCCGGGAAGGTTGAGGCGATGCACCTTGCCGATCACAGCATTGCGGCTGACGCCGCCCAACTGTGCCGCAATCTGACTGGCGCTCAGCCCGTCTGCCCAGAGTTTCTTGAGTCTTTCAACCCGATCATCAGTCCAGTTCATGCCTTGGTCTCCGTTTATCCCGTGTTCCGGGATGGCAGAATCCCTCACCGCCGCTCCGGATGACCGGAGCTCAAGCGCTCGGTTACTGTGAGGTGAATAGTGTCCGCCGCGAACGTCTAATTCATAAATTCAACTTAGTGGTTGCATGACTCTATGACAAGAGTCAGGCGAATCATGCCGATTCCTTTTTTCGGTTTTCCCCAACTTACAGGTTGAGACTGGCTGAAGGCCGTGCCGCACTTCCAGACAGCCATCCCGATATGCTCCCGCATAAGATAAAGTGCAAACCGGCGCTGGACCAGGCGCACAGCTTGTCTCATTGACAGTCCATACCGAAATGTAAATAGTGCCCACGCCGCCCCGGAATGGGCGGCATTTTTGGTTTTCCGGCACTGGGTGACTGGGCGGAACGCAACAACCTCCGCCAAGCTTCGGTCAATGCACCGATGCCCGGTGTCCAATGGGAGATGAGCGCCATGGCTGATGTCAAGCCGCTTTATGATACTTACAATCGCGTTCCCTTGGTCTTTGAACGCGGGCATGGCGTGTGGCTGGAGACGAACACTGGCGAACGCTATCTCGATTTTGCCGCCGGCATCGCGGTCAATTCGCTCGGCCATACCCATCCGCATCTTGTCGAAGCGCTGAAAGCGCAGGCCGACAAATTGTGGCATCTCTCCAACGTCCATGAAATTCCGGGTCAGACCCGGATGGCCGAACGGCTCACCGAGGTGACTTTCGCCGACAAGGTGTTCTTTACCAATTCGGGTGCAGAAGCGCTCGAATGCGCCATCAAGACCGCGCGCCGGCATTTCTATGTCAACGGCCAGCCGGAGCGCTACCGCATCATCACCATGGAAGGTGCGTTTCACGGCCGGACGCTGGCAACCATCGCGGCCGGCGGCCAGGCCAAATATCTTGAGGGTTTTGGTCCCAAGGTCGAGGGCTTCGATCAGGTGCCGTTCGATGATCTTGAAGCCATCAAGGCGGCCATCACTGAAAACACTGCAGCCATTCTTGTTGAGCCGGTACAGGGCGAGGGCGGCGTCCGGCCGCTGTCCAACGAAACCCTGCGGGCGCTGCGCGATCTGTGCGACGAGCAGGGAATCCTGCTGGTTCTGGATGAGGTCCAGTCCGGTGTCGGGCGGACCGGCAAGCTGTTTGCCCATGAATGGGCCGGGATCGAACCCGACATCATGGCGATTGCCAAAGGCATCGGCGGCGGCTTCCCGTTTGGTGCCTGTCTAGCCACGGCAGATGCTGCTGACGGCATGACGCTGGGCACCCATGGCACCACCTATGGCGGCAATCCGCTTGCCATGGCAGTTGGCAACGCTGTGCTGGATGTCATTCTGGAAGAGAATTTCCTGCCGCATGTCAACGATATCGCGCTGGTGTTGCGGCAAGGACTTGCCTCACTCAAGGATCGCTATCCTGATCTGATCACGGGCGTTCGCGGGGCAGGCCTGTTGCTCGGCATTCAATGCGCCAAATCCAATGCCGATCTTGTCTTGGCCATGCGCAATGAAAATCTGCTGGCCGTCCCGGCTGGTGACAATGTTGTCCGTTTGCTTCCGCCTTTGATTGTGACCGCCGAAGAAGCCCGTGAAGCCCTCTCCAGAATAGAGGCGGCGCTCGATATGCTGTCTCACAAATCCTCTTAACCGGACTGGATCCCATGACGCAGACCAAATCCGACGGAACTCGCCATTTTCTTGATCTCGCAGCTGTCAGCTCTGCCGATCTGCGCGCCATGCTTGATGCGGCGCGATCAGCCAAGACAACCACCGAGGTTGACCGTCCGCTAGCTGGCAAGATGCTGGCGATGATTTTTGAAAAGCCGTCGACGCGCACCCGGGTGTCATTTGACGTCGGCATGCGCCAACTCGGCGGCGAAACCCTGTTCCTGTCGGGAACCGAGATGCAGCTTGGCCGCGCCGAAACCATTGCCGACACGGCCAAAGTCCTGTCGCGCTATGTCGACATGATCATGATCCGCACGCTTGACCATTCCCGCATGCTGGAACTGGCCGAGCACGCCACCGTGCCGGTTATCAACGCGCTGACCGATGACACCCATCCCTGCCAGATCATGGCTGACATCCTCACTTTCGAGGAACATCGTGGCCCGGTGAAGGGAAAGACGCTGGCCTGGACCGGTGATGGCAACAATGTGCTTCATTCGCTGATCGAAGGTGCGGGGCAATTCGGCTACCGCATGCAGATTGCAACCCCGGCCGGATCCGGGCCCGAAATGAAATATGTCGACTATGCCCGCAAGCTTGGTGCCGAAATCGACATCAGCACCGATCCGGACCGCGCCATCAAGGGGGCCGACTGCGTCATCACCGACACCTGGGTGTCTATGAACCAGGAACACAAGGCCCGCGGCCACAATGTTTTCCTGCCCTATCAGGTCAATGAGGATTTGATGGCCAAGGCCAATCCGGATGCCCTGTTCATGCATTGCCTGCCTGCCCACCGTGGTGAGGAAGTCACGGACGGGGTGATGGATGGACCGCAATCGGTGGTGTTTGACGAAGCCGAAAACCGGCTTCATGCGCAAAAGGCGGTGATGCGCTGGTGCATGGGCGTTTTGTAGCGCCTCTGGCACTGTCGCCGGTCAGTACCTATATGCGCTGTTGGTAATTTGGACGCGGATCATGCCTGGCCGACCCGAGGCAGGACGCGCCATGCTCAACACTCGGGAATGATGATGGAAACCGATATCCAAACCCTCGGCGAGCCTGGCTTCGCCGGAGATGACAAAGTTCTGCCCTTCGATGTGGATGGCCTGGATGTGCGCGGACGCACCGTTCAGCTTGGGCCGATGATCGACACGATCCTCGCGCGGCATTCCTATCCGGAGCCGGTGGCACGGCTGCTTGCCGAAGCCATCGCCCTGACGGTGCTGCTCGGAACGTCGCTCAAGTTTGAAGGCAAGCTGATCGTCCAGACCAAGGGCGACGGGCCTGTGGATCTCCTCGTGGCGGACTTCTCCACGCCGGGAAACCTGCGTGCCTATGCTCGCTTTGACGAAGAGCGCCTTGCTGCCGCGCAGGCTGCCGGAACCACGAGCCCTGCCGAACTGCTCGGCACCGGTGTGCTGGCCTTCACCATTGACCAGGGCGAGTACATGCAGCGCTATCAGGGCATCGTCGAAATGAAGGGCGAAACGCTGGAAGCCATGGCGGAAACCTATTTCCGTCAGTCCGAGCAGATCCCGACACTCGTCCGGCTGGCCGTTGCCGAACTGTTTGATCGCGACAGCGACGGCAACCCGCGCCAGAGTTGGCGCGCCGGTGGAATCGTGGTGCAGTTCCTGCCCCAGTCACCCGACCGGATGCGGCATCCCGACCTTCCAGGTGGTGATGCGCCGGAGGGTGTCGAAGAGCTGCTTCACAATGATGATGACGGCTGGGCCGAAGCCAAGGCGCTTGTCAGTACCGTGCAGCCGGGTGAATTGACGGATCCGGAAGTGGGCGCCGAACGTCTGCTCTACCGGCTGTTTCATGAGCGTGGCGCCAAGGTCTATCCGCCTGTGCCGGTGTTTGACCGCTGCAGTTGCTCCCGCGAGCGGCTGGGCGAGGTTCTGCGCGGCTTTACCGCCGAGGAAATCTCCAACAGCGTTGAAGATGGTGAAATCACGGTGCAATGCGAGTTCTGCTCGACAGCCTACCGTTTCGATCCGTCCGAGTTTGGCGGCTGATCCTGACTTTGCCGTAACATGACAAAACTTTAATTTGCCATGTTGCGGCATTGCGTTACCTGTTCAAGGTCAACGGAGGAGATCCATGCTCGACAGGCCCCTGCCCGAAAGGACAGAGACGCGTACAAACCTGCCAACCGATGCTGACGCCAAAAAAACGGCGTCTGCCCGTTCCGGGGTCTTGCGGCCTGTGGCGCAGTTCGCGCTGATGGCGCTGGTTCTGGCCGGCGGCTGGGTGGTGATGGAACGCATGGCTGCGTCCAAGCCGGAGCGCTCGCCGCGCGAATTCACCCCTCTGGTCTACACCGTCGACACAATGCCCGCCGCGCGCGCCGACAATCGTCCCGATATAAGGCTTTATGGCCAGGTTGATGCCGGTCGCAATGTCGAATTGCGCACGGCAGTCAGCGGCGACGTGGTCGAGATACATCCGGATCTGGTGGCTGGCCGTCGCGTCGCCAAGGGCACGGTTTTGCTGCGTGTCGATGCTTTTGCCTATGAAGGCGCCTTGCTTGAAGCCCGCACCAATCTTGCCTCTGTCCGCGGCGCCATCGCCGAGATTGACGCGCGGCTCGCCGCCGAGCGGGAGCAACTGGAGGCGGCCGACGCGCAACTGCAACTGGGCAGCGCCGATCTCGAACGCGCGCTGTCGCTGGCCGGCTCCGGCGCCCTGACCGACAAGGAAGTGGATGCGCGGCGGCTGATCCTGTCTCAACGCGAACAGGCTTCAGGTCAGCGCCGCAGCAATATCCTCATCGCCGAAGCGCAGCGCACTCAGCAGGAAGCAAATGCCGAGCGGCTGGAATGGAAAGTCCGCGAAGCTGAGCGCAAGTTGGCTGACACAGCGCTTGTAGCGCCGTTTGATGGCATCATTTCCGAAGAGTCGGTCGAGACTGGCCGGTCGGTGAACGCCAACGAAGCTCTGGTTTCGATCTATGATGATACAGCGCTCGATGTGCGCTTCACCCTGACCAATGCCCAGTATGGCCGCATGGCGACCGATGCCGATCCGCTGATCGGCCGCGAGGTCAAGGTCAGCTGGAGTGTCGGCGGCACCGATTACACATGGCCGGCACTTATTGACCGTATCGGCGCGCGGGTCACGGCCGAGCGCGGTGGTGTCGAGGTTTTTGCCCGCATCGCTGAAGCCGACAATCCGGTGAAACTGCGCCCCGGCGCCTTTGTCTCGCTGGTGGTGCCTGACCGCATCTGGCCGCAAACCTTTCGCCTGCCCGAAACCGCGCTGCGCAATTCCGACCACGTCTTCATCGTGGTGGACGGCAAATTGTTGCGCCGCGAGGTCCGGCTGATTGCCTGGGACGGCGAAGATGCCATCCTCGATGGCGAGCTTGAGGACGGCGACATCGTGCTGGTCACACGGCTGACCGAAGCGACCGAGGGCGTGCGCGTGCGTGAACCGTCCGCAGGCAGCCCACCAACTGCGCCATCGCCCGAAGCGGAAACGGACAGCGACCAATGAGCGTCGGCGAGGCGTCCGGCCGGGGGCTGGTTGCCAGTCGCGGTCTGGTCAGCACTTTCATCCGGCACCCCAATGCGGCCAATCTGCTGATGGTGCTGATGATCCTGTTCGGCGCATTCTCGATTGCCCGCATCAACACCCAGTTTTTCCCCACCATCGACAGGCCGACCATCAGCATCGGCGTTGCCTGGTCCGGCGCCAGCGCCGAAGACGTCGAGACCAACATCCTGGCACTGATCGAGCCGGAGGTGCGCTACGTATCCGGCGTCGACCGGATGACGTCAACCGCAGCAGAAGGGTCCGCCACGGTGCGGCTTGAGTTTACCGACGCCACTGACATGACCCAGGCCATGACGGATGTCGAAACCGCGGTCAAGGCGGTGGGCAACCTGCCTGAGGATGCAGAAGACCCCACCATATCGAGGTCGGTGTTTTTCGACAGCGTTGCCAAGCTTGCGGTGTTTGGCAGTGCCGATGAAGTGGTCAAACGCGCCTGGGCCAAGCGCATTCGCGATGACCTGATTGATCGTGGCATCGACAAGATCAATTTCACCGGCCTGCGTAGCGCCGAAATCCGTATCGAGGTGCCGGAGATCGAGCTTCGGCGACTCGATATGAAGATCTCCGATGTCTCGACCGCGATTGCCGCCAACAGCCGCGACCTGCCCTCGGGGACCGTCGAGGGGGCCGTTGATCGTCAGTTGCGAACCCTGGCGGACGCCCAGGGCGCGCGCGAACTCGCCGATGTCGAAGTCAAATCCTTCACAGGCGGCGAAAAAGTGCTGCTGGGCGATATTGCCGAGATCACTGATGGTTTTGACGCTGACGACACCCGTGGTCTGGCCAGCGGATCGCCGGCAATCGAGCTTGATGTCCGGCGTGCGCCCACTGCCGACACGCTCAAGACCGCATCTATCCTGTCGGGCTATGTCGACGAGATCACCCCGCAACTGCCGCCCGGCGTCGAGCTGGCGACCTATGAAGTTGCCTCCGATGCACTCGCCGCCCGGATCTGGCTGCTGGTCAAGAACGGGCTTGGCGGCCTGCTGGTGGTGGTGGTGATCCTGTTCGCGTTCCTCAACGCCCGCATCGCCTTCTGGGTCGCCGCCGGCATCCCGGTGGCGATGCTCGCCACCATCGGCTTCATGTATGCCTCCGGGCAGACCATCAACATGATGTCGCTGTTTTCACTGATCATGATGCTCGGCATCATTGTCGATGACGCCATTGTCGTGGGCGAACACACCGCCACCCGGCTCGAGATGGGCGATGATCCGCAAACGGCGGCGGAAAACGGCGTCAGCATGATGTTCACCCCGGTGATTGCGGCGATGTCGACCACGCTGGCGGCCTTCGCGCCGATCCTGCTGATCGGCGACACCATCGGCCAGATGATGGCCGTCCTGCCGATGGTGGTGATTGCCGTTCTGGTTTCAAGCTTGCTTGAGTGCTTCCTGATCCTGCCTGGGCATCTGGCCAATTCGCTGGCCGGGCGCAAGGCACCGGGCTGGTCCTGGTGGCGCCAGTTCCTGATTGCACTTGTGCTGATGGTGTTTTTTATCGGCGTGTCCGGACGCCTGGCCGTAGATCTGGCGCTGGGTGCGAGCGATTCCGGCTTGCGATCTGCGGCGCGTGACTATGCCGGATTGCCCGCGGCTGCGCGCATGGCCATCGTGGTGGCGGTGTCGCTGGCTCTCGCCACACTGATGGAATGGGCTTTGCTGGCCCTGCGGCGGCGAAAAGCCCACAAGAATGGCCGCGTTGAAGCTGCCGGTGAAAGTCGGTTCCGGCGCGCCTTTGACGCCGGCTTCGACCGGTTCCGCAACGGACCTTTCTCGTGGCTGGTGCAACTGGCCTGGGACTGGCGTTACGTGACGCTCTCCATCGCTCTCGCTATGGTGATGGTTCTCGCCATCGGCCTGGTTCGGTCTGGACGTGTCGAGTTCGTCTTCTTCCCGTCGCCGGAAGCCGAAAATATCAATGGCACACTCATATTCAACGCCGGCTTGCCCGAAGAAACAGCCCTCAAGGCAATTGCGGCGCACGAGCAAGCCCTGCGCCAGGCCGACGTCGCTTTGGCGGGCGACGGGCCGTCTTCCATCCGCGCTGTTTTCACTACCTTCGGGGCGTCAAGCCGCAGCGGCAGCGCCACGGCGCGCATCCAGGTGCAACTGACCACGTCGGAGGAGCGCGACGTCCGCACGCCGGACATTGTCAACGCCTGGCGCAAGGCAGCGCCTGACATCGCCGGCGTGAGCCGCTTTACCGTTGCGCAATCCCGCGGCGGACCTCCGGGCAGGGACATCGAGGTGCGGCTGCAGGGAGACCGCGTGGCAGCGTTGAAAACTGCCGCGGCCGATGTCATCGCGCTTCTGTCAGGCGTTGCGGGCGTCACCGGTCTTGATGACAATCTGCCTTGGGGCAAGCCGGAACTTGTCATGCAATTGACCCCGCAGGGGGCCGCGCTGGGGTTTTCGATCGAAGATGTCGGCCGGCAGATCCGCAATGCCTTTGATGGCGCGGTTCCGTTCCGCTTCCCGCGCGGCAGTGACGAGGTCACCGTGCGCCTTGTCCAAGTGCCGGCGTCGCCGGGTGCCCAGGCTCTGCGTGACTTTGAACTCAGAAGTCCCGGTGGCACCTTCGTACCTTTATCGGAAGTTGTCGAGATGACCGACAGGCAGGGGTTTTCCGCGATCCAGCGTCGTGATGGCAAGAGCACCATTTCGGTCACCGGTGACATCGATACGGCGCTGACAACCACCGGCGCAGTGGTCGAACAACTGACCTCCAGCGGCAGCCTCGATCTGGTCGCGGCCCGGCACGGCGTCAGCTATTCCTTTGGCGGACGGTCGGAGGAACAGGAAAACGCCTTCGCTGACCTCAAGATCGGCGTCGCTGTGGCGCTCAGTGTCATCTACATCATTCTGGCCTGGGTGTTTGCCAGCTACTGGCGGCCAATCGCGGTTTTGCTGATCATTCCCTTCGGCATCGTCGGCGCGATTTTCGGCCATTGGGTACTGGGCTACCAACTGACAATCCTGTCCTTCATCGGCCTGCTGGGACTGGCGGGTATTCTGGTCAATGATTCCATCATCCTGGTCGACCGGCTTGAGGAGCGTCGCGCCTCAGGCGACAGTCTTGCCGAGGCCGCGGTCGGTGCCAGCCGCGACCGCTTGCGCGCCGTGTTGTTGACCTCGCTGACCACCATCGGCGGGCTGCTGCCACTGCTATATGAGACCAGTCTGCAGGCTCAGTTCCTGCTGCCTATGGCAATCACAATTGTCTTCGGCCTCGCCACGACCACGCTGCTGGTGCTGTTCCTGGTGCCGGCGCTGGTTGGCATTGGTGACGATTTTGCCCGCGCTCTGTCGTTCCTCTATGGCCGCCGTCCGGCGGCGGGACGCGTATGATACCAATGCAGCTTGGTATTTAGCGGATCAGGAGCGCCAGAACCGCGGCAAGAACAGCACCAGAACGGTGAACAGTTCCAGCCGGCCGAGCAACATGCCGCCAGCCAACAGCCATTTCTGCAGATCGCTCAGGGATTTGAAATTGCCGGACGGACCGATGATTTCGCCCAGGCCGGGGCCGACATTGGACAGGGCGGTTCCCGCACCCGAAAGCGCTGTCGTCGTATCCAGTCCGGTCAGCCTGAGCAAAATCGCCAGCAGGATGAAAGTGGCCATGAACAGGAAGAAGAAGCTCATCACCGAAGCGATGACCCGCTGCTCGATCGGCTTGCCGTTGAAGTGGGCGCGGAACACACCGTTGGGGTACATCACTTGCGATATATGCTGCCGGATCGCCTCGAGCAGCACCTGAAAACGGAAAATCTTGATGCCGCAGGAGGTCGAGCCTGCACAGCCGCCGACAAACATGATGATGAAGAAAAACGCCACCGCATGCGGCCCCCAAAGGCCGTAATCCGTGGAGGAGTAACCGGTTCCGGTGACAATTGAGACCACGTTGAAGGCGGAGTGCCGCAATCCTTCGACCCCAATATGGTTCTCGCTGAAATGCGCCATCATCCAGCCGGCGATCACCGCGCCGACGAGAAAGCCCATGAAGCCCTTGACCTGGTCATCGACCAGGAACGGACGGAACCGGCCCTGCAGCATCTGCACATAGAGAATGAACGGAATCGACCCGAGCACCATGAACACAATCGCGATCCACTCGACCGCGGGATTGTTGAAATAGCCGATCGAAGCATCCTTGGTGGAAAAACCACCCGTCGCCACCGTAGTCATGGCGTGGATTACCGCATCGTCCGCCGCCATGCCGACAGCCATATAGGCGACGGCGCAGATCCCGGTCATGGCAATGAACACCAGCGTGATCGATGTCGAGATCTGAGTGGCGCGCGGCAGAATTTTCTCAGCCGTGTCAAAGGCTTCCGCCTTGAACAATTGCATCCCGCCGATCTGCAGCATCGGTAACACCGCAATCGCCATGACGATGATACCGAGACCGCCGAGCCATTGCAGCAGGCCGCGCCAGAACAGCAGCCCCGGCGGCGTGGTGTCGAGCCCGGTGATTACTGTCGCGCCGGTGGTGGTCAGCCCGGACATGGATTCAAAGAATGCGTCGGTATAGCTCGGCACAATGCCTGACCAGAGAAACGGCAGGGCGCCGAACGTGACCAGCATCACCCAGGAAAACACCGTCATCAGCATGGCCTGCCGGGTCGATAGCCCTTTCGGTGCACCTCTGCTGGCAACAAACAGGCCCAGACCAAACAGCATCGTCACCATCGCGGCACTGACGAATATGATCCAGTCGTCATTGTTTGCTGCCAGATCGACCAGTGCCGGCAAAAGCATCGCGGCCCCCAGGGCGGCCACGAGCACGCCGGTGACCAGCATGACCGGACGAAGATCGGAAAGGGCCGTCAATTCAGCGTTCTTGCCATGCCGGGCAGATCCAGAGAGAATGCCGGGATCTCGACATCAAAAAGTTCGCCTTCGGCTGATTGCATCTGGTAGGAGCCGACCATGACACCTGAGGGCGCATCCAGCGGGCAGCCGGAGGAATACTCATAAGTGTCGCCAGGGCCGAGTATCGGCTGTTCGCCAACGACGCCAGGGCCACGAACCTCATCGACAATCCCGTACTCGTCGGTGATCCGCCAATGCCTGCTTCGAAGCTGGACAATCTGGTCGGAAAGGTTGGCGATCACGATGCGGTAACCCCACACATAGCGCCCGTCCTCGGGGTCCGACTGGTCCTCGAGATAATACGGCTCAACGGTGACTTCTATCTCACGGGTTAGTGCGCGGTACATCTGCCACTCCTTGCCACACTCATTGTACAGCAGGCTGCTTGCGTCAAGCATTTCGGCACTTGCGGAGCGCCGGTATCCCCGTTTGTGTTGACCTGATTGTGATGAACCTGATCGTCAAGGGACAGTGACCCATCAAGGTGATCGCGCTATCACATCGGCATCACAAGGGAGATCCCGCCATGATGGACGGAACTGCACGCAAATTGATCCAGCCAGGCCTCGATCATACAGGGATATGGTTGGCTCGTCGGGGCGTCAGCGCAGACCATGTGACGGTCCTTGCCTGCCTGCTTGGGCTAGCCGCTGCCGGGCTGATAGCCTTTGGCTATCTCATCACCGCACTGGCGCTGATCGTTGTCAGCCGGATTTGTGACGGTCTGGATGGTTCGGTGGCGCGTGCATCCCAGAAAACCGATTTTGGCGGCTATCTGGATATCACCCTGGATTTTGTTTTCTATGGCGCTGTACCGCTAGGGTTTGTGGTTTTGGATCCGGTCGCCAACGGGCTGGCCGGAGCGGCGCTGATATTTGCGTTTTATGTCAATGGCGCGAGTTTTCTGGCCTATGCGGTTGTGGCCGAAAAGCGCGGCCTCAGCACGACCGCGCGCGGGGTCAAGTCGATCTATTTCACCACCGGTCTCGCTGAAGCCAGCGAGACCTTTTTCGTGTTCGGGGTGTTCTGCCTGTGGCCGGCATGGTTTGTGCCGGTGGCCTGGGTGTTCACTGCCATCTGCCTTTACACGGCGCTGTCGCGGATCATGCAGGCGCGGGCCGAGTTCCCCAATGAGCCCTCAGAGGCCTGAGAGCGCGTGATCGAGATCCTCGATCAGATCCTCGACATCCTCGATGCCGAGAGAAAGTCGCAGCATGCCGGGATTGATGCCCAGTTCATTACGGGCTTCTTCCGAAAGATTCTTGTGCGTGGTGGTCGCCGGATGCGTGACCAGGCTCTTGGTGTCGCCGAGATTGTTGGAGATCCTGATCACCTCAAGGCGGTTCTGCATCGCGAACGCTGCTGATTTTCCGCCCTTCAGATCGACGGCCACAAGCGTTGAGCCGCCTTTCATTTGCCGCGCGCAGATCTCTGCTTGCGGATGATCGGCGCGCCCCGGATAGATCACCTGGGCGACCGCCGGGTGATCCGCCAGAAAATCGGCAACCCGGCCGGCATTTTCGCTCTGCTGTTTCACTCTGAGCGGCAGGGTCTCCAGGCC
This sequence comes from Hoeflea sp. IMCC20628, assembly GCF_001011155.1. Classification (NCBI taxonomy): domain Bacteria; kingdom Pseudomonadati; phylum Pseudomonadota; class Alphaproteobacteria; order Hyphomicrobiales; family Rhizobiaceae; genus Hoeflea; species Hoeflea sp. IMCC20628. The sequence continues at coordinate 3,823,653 of NZ_CP011479.1, read as the reverse complement.
CTTGAGCAGGGTCCAGGCATTGAACGGGGATAGCGACGGACCGGTATGACGGAAGAAATCATGCAGGTTTTCGTCGATCCAGTCCTTGTCCGACAGGATCACACCGCCCAGGCAGCGGCCCTGGCCGTCAATGTGCTTGGTTGCCGAATAGGCCACGATATGAGCCCCGAGCTCGAGTGGCTTCTGCAACAGCGGTGTCGCGAAGACATTGTCGACAACCAGCTTGGCGCCGATCTGGTTGGCGAGCTTGGCAACACCGGCGATGTCGACTACTTCAAGCGTCGGGTTGGTCGGGCTTTCGAGGAAGAACACCTTGGTGTTGGGCCTGATAGCAGCCTCGAAATTGGCGAGATCGCGGCCATCGACCAGGGTCGACTCGATGCCATATTGAGGCAGCAGCACCTCCACCACCCATCGGCAGGATCCAAACAGCGCTCGCGCCGAAACAACATGGTCGCCAGCGCGAAGCTGGCACAAAAGCGCGGCCGAGATCGCCGCCATGCCCGACGCGGTGGCGCGGGCATCTTCTGCACCTTCCATCAGGCACATGCGCTTCTCGAACATGTCATTGGTCGGGTTGGCATAGCGGGAGTAGATAAAGCCGGGGTCTTCGCCTTTGAAGCGTGCCTCCGCGGCCTCGGCGCTGTCATAGACAAAGCCTTGCGTCAGAAAAATTGCCTCGGATGTTTCGCCAAACCCGGAGCGGGCGGTGCCGCCGTGCACAAGTTGAGTGGCGGGGCGGAATTCTCGGTTGCTTGTCATATCTTCGTCCAACACACAAAAAAACCGGCTTGCGAAGTCGCCAGCCGGTTTTGCAACCCGACCTTTTTAGCGACTTGTTTAACGTGGCTGCAAGCCGGTCGGCCAAATCACCACGGGATAACCCTGCTTTTAATGGCTTGCGGCGCTTGCGTCAATCGCCATGCCTTGCCATCAAGACATCTTACAAACTGGAGCGGGCAGACAGTGGCAGCTGGCATTCTTTCGGACCGCGCAATTCAGGCGCTTTTTGACGCTGGAAAGCTTACCTCCGGTCGTGCCCTTGATGCCGACCAGATTCAGCCCGCCAGCCTCGACCTTCGACTCGGTGCACGGGCTTACCGGGTTCGCGCCAGCTTTCTTCCTGGCCCGTCAGCCAGGGTCGAAGACAAGCTTCAGCGGCTGAGCATGCACGAGATCGATCTGTCTGATGGTGCGGTGCTTGAAACCGGCTGTGTTTACATGGTTCAGCTTCTTGAAAGCCTGGCACTTCCACCTGAGATTTCGGCTTCGGCCAACCCGAAGAGCTCGACCGGTAGGCTCGATATTTTCACCCGGGTGATGACCGACCACGGTCAGGAATTCGACAAGATCGCCGCCGGTTACAATGGTCCGCTTTGGCTGGAAGTCAGCCCGCGCACCTTCCCGATCGTGGCGCGCACCGGCTCGCGACTGTCGCAGATCCGCTTTCGCCAGGGCCACGCGGTGCTGGACGAGGACGAGCTGTCAAAGCTGCACAGCGAGGAAACGCTGGTTGCCTCCGACACACCCAATGTGTCGGGCGGCGGCATCGCGCTGTCGATTGATCTGATGGGGCAGGGGCCTGACCGTTTGATCGGCTATCGCGGCAAGCACCACACCGCTGTCATCGATGTCGACAAGCGCGCGGCCCATGATGTCTTCGATTTCTGGGAACCGCTGCACAATCGGGGTTCGGCCGATTTGATCCTTGATCCGGATGAGTTCTACATTCTTGTCAGCCGCGAATCGGTGCATGTACCGCCGCTCTATGCGGCCGAAATGACCCCGTTCGATCCGCTGGTGGGCGAGTTCCGGGTGCATTATGCCGGTTTCTTCGATCCCGGGTTCGGCCATACCGAAGCCGGCGGTGCTGGCAGCCGTGCGGTGCTTGAAGTGCGCAGCCACGAAGTGCCCTTCATCCTCGAGCACGGCCAGATTGTTGGCCGGCTGATCTATGAACGGATGCTGGAGCGCCCCGCAGCACTCTACGGGTCGGGGCTGGGATCAAATTATCAGGCGCAAGGCCTGAAACTGTCCAAACATTTTCGCGCCTGAAGCGCGCTAGTCTTGACCCGTCGGAGTTCGCCGTCAGTTGACCCGCGCCCCGGTTTCAGTCCGCAAGGCGGCAAGCTCCTTGCGGATGGCCTTGAGTTCCTTGAGCATCGCGCTCTGGTCTGATGCCATGGCTTCACGGTCTGCCGTGGCCTCGGCTTCATGTTCTTCCTGCATTGCCGACACGATGATGCCGATGAACAGGTTGAGCACTGTAAATGTGGTGCAGGCGATGAATGGAATGAAGAACGCCCAGGCCATCGGATGAACTTCCATCACCGGCCGCACGATCCCCATCGACCAGCTTTCCAGCGTCATCACCTGGAACAGCGAATAGGCCGAAGCCGGAATCGAGCCGAACCATTCGGGAAAGCTGTCGCCGTAAAGCTTGGTCGCCATCACCGAGAAGACATAGAACACCAGCGTCAGCAGCAGCATGATCGATCCCATGCCCGGCAAGGCGCCGACAAGCCCGCCCACGACCCGTTTCAGCGACGGCACCATGCTGATGAGCCTGAGCACCCTGAGGATGCGCAGTGCCCTGAGTACAGACAGAGCGCCGGTTGCCGGCACCAGCGCCACCCCGACGACCAGAAAGTCGAACACGCGCCAGGGATCACGGAAGAAATCGAGCCGCCAGACCACAAGCCGCGCCGTCACTTCCAGCACGAAGATGCCAAGGATGGTCCGGTCGAGCAGGCTCAGCAGCCAGCCGAACCGGTCGACCGCTGCAGGCACGGTCTCGAGACCGAGCGTGATCGCATTGAGGATAATCAGCGCGGTGATGGCAAATTCGAAACGCCGGGACGTGAGCAGGGCTTTGAGATGGAGCATGGAGCGATCTGGGTTGGAGCGAAGCGCCCCTCATATGTGGTTGGCTCGCCACCCAGTCAAGCGCCATCACGGATCAATGCAGCTTGACACGGCAAGAGTTCAGCGCCAAAAATCGCCCGGCTTTCGCGGGTGTAGCTCAATGGCAGAGCAGAAGCTTCCCAAGCTTACGACGAGGGTTCGATTCCCTTCACCCGCTCCACCTCTTCTGCCTGCCCTTCAGACCTGATCACGTTCGCCCATTCGGGAGCGATGGGATGTGGCGTTTTCTCCCACAAATGCGTGTTTGTCGCCAATTGGCTGAGCGCACGCCAGCCAGCATACGACATCAAAAGCCAATAAGCCGGCGTTAGAAACAGCCATCGCTTTTTAAGCTTCGTCCTTTCATGCCGCGTGAAGCCACGCCAACCCATCGCGACGAAGGTCAGATAGCTGCCGCCGATATTGGCAATGTCTGTCCACATCAGTGCGCTATGCAATGCCGAGATCTCCGACTGCGCGCCGCTGGCAAGCCAGGCCACAGTTAGCCCGATGAACACAAACATCAGCGGATGGGCAAGAGCCGAGACAAGCATGCCCGCAATCATCAATTGGAAAACGATAAATCCGCAGGTGCCCAGGGACTGGCAGGTGCGAACCGGGCGGCGCATCGCCACCAGCCATGTTTGAGCCCACCCCTTGAGCCATCTTGTCCGTTGCCGGATCCAGACATCAAGCGAAACCGGCGCGGCTTCGACAGTGGCGCTTTGCAGCGTGCCTGTACGGTAGCCATGAGCATAAAGCCGCATGCCGAGATCTGCATCCTCGGTGACATTGTGTGGATCCCACCCTCCTACTTCTTCCAGTGCGAAGCGCCGGAAATGATTGGAGGTTCCGCCTAGCGGAATCGGCATGCCGGTCCGGGCGAGAAAAGGAACCAGAATACGGAACAGGCCGCTGTATTCGAGGGCAAACAATCCTGCAGTCCAGCTTGAACGCAGATTGGCAATTGCCAGCGGTGCCTGCAGGCAGCCCAGACGGGAGCCACCATTGCAAAATGCAATCCAGGCTTCCTGCAATTGTCCCGGCGCCGGCTTGTCCTCGGCATCATAAACCGCGATCAGTGAACCACGCGCGCCTTGCAGTGCGTATTGAAGTGCCTTGGGCTTTGTTTTGGGTCCGAAATCGGGCGTGCGAACAATCTCGCATTCCGGTCCGAGCTTTTGGGCCAGCAGGGCGGAAATCGTCGCTTCGTCGTCAGCTTCGCACACATATTTGATGTCCAGAAGGCTTTTGGGCCAATGCAGTGCCGATATCCGTGAAACGATGGCGGGCGCCATAGCGGCTTCGTTGCGCAAGGCAATCAGCACAGTATAGACGGGGAGTCCGGTGTCCTGTTTCTCATTCCGGGGCAGTCGCTGGACGGGCCGGAGAATGGAAGCGGCCAGAGCCGCTATTCTCAGCAGGATGCCGCCACAGAAAAACAGTGTCAGCATTACGTGCAGCGCGGCAAGGGCAATGAACGGCCAGAGCGCCAACCCGGTCATGCCAAAGTACAGCGCCATTGCCAGCATGAAGCCTTGCGATCCGGTCATCACCCGTCTCGCGCTGACATCGCGGTCATCCTGATCGAGTTGGAATGTTGTTTTTCGCACACGGTCATCGGCGCCTGCCTGCCACACCGCTTTGCGGATGGTGGCGGGCGATGAGAAAGCCAGAGTGTCACGCAACGCGGGCTGCGCTTGAAGTCGTGCCTTGTGAGCCTCCAACTGCCGGGCCTCCGGGACGATCACTGTCACTTGTCCGTGGTCGCGCGACACTCTCAGTGGTCCATCGCGCTGCAACAGCACATCCATGGAGGGAAGCTTGATCACCTCTTCAGGGTCGATGTGATCGATATAGCTGAGGCCGATTTCGCTCGCCAGCCAGCGGTAGTAAAGCTCAGGGTCGATCAGCCCCTCGGCCAGGAGTTCGGTTTCGATCTTGGTGGCGTTGGCGCGTGCGGCCCTGGCGGCGGCGCGAACATGCGGTTTGCCGATGCCACAATCAAGAAAGAACCTTGCTTCGTCGCCCGGGGCCTGGGTTGTTAAATGAGGTCCGGATGTTTTCTCTACACGGCAATCAGTGTCGTCGATCAGCCGCAAATGAGGATGGGTTATGCCCGGTATGCCAAGATCGGTGGTATTGCTTGGGGCCATGACTCTGATAAACACATGCCGGTTGCGATAGGATACTAAATTTATGGTAGTGAAAGCGCGCATGATTGCACCCCTAAAATTCAAGGGGGTATTGCGCATTTTGCATGCTTTGGTTGTTTTTTTTGCCGTCGCAATGCCGGTGGCCGATGCCAAAGAGATTCTCGTACCCAATTATATGGATGCGCGAGAACGCATACCGGTGCCCGATTTGAAGGCCTATGGCCGCATTCGCTTTGTCACCACGGTGGATTTTCCCCCCTTCAGTTTTCTTGACCAGACCGGTCGGATTGCCGGTTTTCATATCGATCTCGCGCGCGCGATCTGCGATGAACTGGGTGTGCTGCCTCAATGCCAGATTCAGGGGCTTCCCTGGGCCGAGCTTGAGGGCGCGCTCAAGACCGGTCAGGCCGAGGCGCTGATTTCCGGTCTGGCGATCACCGCCGAGAGCCGGGCCAGCCACCGGTTCACGCGTCCCTATCTGGCTTTGCCGGCGCGGTTCGCTCTGCGCATAGATGCCAATCCGGGTGGCACTGGCGCCGACGCGTTGGCAGCACGGCGTGTTGGGGTGATGGACGGCACTGCGCATGAGGCGATGTTGCGGGACTGGTTTCCCGACATCAAAACGGTCACATTTTCCCGCTCTGAATGGATGTTCGATGCGCTCAGGGCAAACAAGATCGATGCCGTCTTTGGCGACGGACTGCAATTGTCATTCTGGCTTTCAAGCAAGACAGCCGAAGCCTGTTGCCGGTTTTTCGACGGACCCTATTTTTCACAGGCGCATCTGGGCGAAGGTCTGGCCATTGCTGTTTCCCCCCGCAACGCGCCGCTGGCCATGGCATTTGACCATGCGCTGGCAGCACTCACCCGGAATGGGCGCTTCACCGAACTCTATTTGCGCTGGTTCCCCAACGGACTCTATTGATCCGGCTTGGGGGCGGGTCTCGCTTTCGGCGCAAACCTGAACGGCAAAGCCAGCGCCCAGCCAAGATTGGCCGTGCGGCCGTCGCGCCACTCGGACAGCCCGATCTCGATACCGGTGTTGCCGCGACGAGGAGACGGGGTGTAGGTCGAAAACATCCGGTCCCATATTGCCAGGTTGAATCCGTAGTTGGAATCCGTTTCGCGCGGGTCGGTGGAGTGGTGAATGCGGTGCATGTCCGGGGTCACCACAAGCAGGCGCAAGACCGCGTCCACCGCTTTGGGGAGCCGGATGTTGGCGTGGTTGAACATCGCCGCACCATTGAGCACGATTTCGAAAATCAGAACTGCCACAGGCGGCGCGCCGAGCGCGATGATGACGGCGGCTTTCCACACCATCGACAGCACGATTTCAAGCGGATGAAACCTGAGCGCCGTGGTCAGATCGAAGCCGGTATCGGCATGGTGCATGCGGTGAATGCGCCAAAGCCAGGGCCATTTGTGGCTGACCACATGCTCAAGCCAGACAGAGAAATCGAGAATGACAAAGGCCAGTATGGCGACCAGCCAGAGTGGCAGCCCGAGCAGTGGAAACAGACCAATTCCTTGTGATTGCGCCCACAGAGCGGTTCCCACGGCGGCCAGTGGAAACACGATCCGCAGTGCCACCGAGGACAGGACCACCATTGCCAGATTGGTCACCCAGCGGCGCGATTTCAGCGCACCGCGCATTTCCTCGCGCTCAAGTCTTGGGGCAAGCAGTTCGATGACCGCCAGCGTGATGAAGATCGTGGAAAATGCAAGGAGCCGGATCACCGGCTCGGACAGTCCGAACAGCGTCATGTCGTGTCTCCGTCACGTAGATTGGCACCTTCGTGCCACAGCCTGATATCGTTGGCGAACCACGTTTTGGTGAAAAGCTGCACGGGTTTCCCGAATTTGGCCAGGTATCAGGCGCTCCTGAACCGCGCAATAGCGCCGCGTTCGATCGCCGCGCAGGTGAGTTTGTCCAGGCCGAGCCGATCGCGTACCATCTGCAACAACCGAATTTCCTCCTGCTGGATATTGTAGTCAGCCGAAGCAATCTCGACAGCCAGTGCGTAGGCCGTGTCGTAGAATTTATGCGGAACGGCGTCGCGCAAGACTTCAAGCACGATGTCGAGCCCTTCAGGGCCCTTCAAAATTTCCGCTGCGGCGCGGGTCACATCGATCAGTATGTCTTCGTCAAACCCGTCAAACACCGGCAGGAAGGTAACCAGACGGCCGATGCGAGCCAATTCGGCGTCATTCATCGCCTTGTCGACAGCTGACATGGTGACCATCAGATAGATCAGGGCGTCGTGGGTGGTAATACGGTCGGTCATCGGCAATCTCTCTCTTCAATGTTTTTCATAGATAAGAAACCCCGGCACGCTGCACAAGCGCACGCGGTGGATTTGGCCAATCCGTCGCAGACCCGGCGGGCCTTGCTACTGGCTTGCCCAGATGATGCGCGCCATCCAGTCGACTTCGCTCAGGTCGAAGCTGCGATTGGGATGGTCGGGATTGAGCGAGACAAGTTCAATTGACTTCGCACTTTGCCGGTTGAGCACTTTGGCCATCACCTCGCCGTCGCGCGAGCGCACAACCACCCGGTCACCGCGGCGGATCTGAGCGCCCGGCTCGACAACCAGGATATCGCCATCGCGATAGAGCGGCGTCATGCTGTCGCCCTGAACTTCGAGCGCATAGACGCCGGGCCGGTTGGCGGGGCCTGCGGGAAATTCTACCACATCCCAGCCCTGGCCGGCGGGAAAGCCGCCATCATCAAAGAACCCGCCAGACCCGGCCTGCGCGAACCCGAGCAAGGGAATTGATCCGGTCTGCGGCGGGAATGCGCCGTCGGGAAAGCCGATGTCTGCCATTGGCTGGTCGCCACGCACAAGTTTCATGAACTCGTCGAGAGACGCGCCGGTGGCGCCAAGAACCTTGGCAAGCGATTCTGTCGAAGGCCAGCGATCACGGCCATCGGCGCCGCAACGCTTGGATTTGTTGAAAGCGGTGGGATCCAACCCGGCACGCCTGGCCAGCCCCGAGGCCGTAAGCCCGTGACGTTCTGCAAGCGCGTCGAGCGCTGACCAGATGCGATCATGCGAGAGCATGGCGAGAGTCCCGCTGTTTCAAGACAAGCCCGGGGCCGCCCAATCACGACCCAAGTGTTTCCTTTTTACATGATCGGCGGTCCGCAAGTAAAGGGACATAGGAAAAATATCCTTACATTTTAGGGTGAATTGCCTCCAAACATCGTGGTTCAGTGCGGATGATAGGGCGCGCGGCCGGTGGTCAGCGCCTCGTCGAGCAATTCGATCCGGTCTTGGCCCCAGAACGCCTCGCCATTGAGCACATAGGTGGGAACACCCACGGCGTCGGCGGCAATGGCGTCCTGTGAATTTCGCTCCCGGATTGCCGCGATCGCGTCGGTCTTGGCGTCCTTGAGTGCCGGCATGGCATCCAGGCCCACCTGCGACAGATAGGATTTGAGGACCGCTTCATCGGCAATGTCGTCGTCGTAAGCCCAGACGCCGGATAAAACCTTGCCCATGAAGTAGCGCGGATCATGGCCGTCTTCGGCCAGTGCGATGATCACCCGGTCAGCAAGGGCTGCGTCGACCGGCCAGTGCTTTGGCGCGGTCTTGATCGGCAATCCACGCCAGGCGGCAAGGCGCTGCAGTTCGATCAGCCGCTGCCTCTGCCGTACAGGCGGCCGCTGGCCCGGGGGCACCGCGCCAGACACATCCCAGAGTGCGAACAGGTTGACCGGCTTGTAATTGAGCTTGGCCTTGTGGCGCTCTGCCACTTCGCAGATCTTGTTGTGGCCAAGATAGGTGAACGGCGACGCACAGTAGAAGTAGTAGTCGATAACTGTCATTGGATGGTCCTCCCTTTTGCCGACAGTGCCCAATCGGCTGTCACGCGGCAAGGCCCTTTCGTCCTGTCTTGCCGGCGCCTGCATCACGGAGTGGTATATTCGCTGTTATCTTCGTATTTGACCTGACCCGCTCGGGTGAGGTTGGATGTGAGCGCCACCATGGAGACAACGCTGATGACACTGGACATCAACACCACCATTGAAGCCAACCGGCTTGCCTGGAACGCTTCCGCCATTAGTCACCGCCAAAGCGACGAATGGCGCCGTCAACTGGCGGGTTTCGCCAGCGCCAGCTTCTCGACCTTTGATCCGGTCATCACACGGGTTCTTGCCGGAAAAGGTGTCAGGGGTGCACGCGCGGTGCAGATCGGCTGCAACAATGGCCGCGAGACCCTGTCCATGATGGCGCTGGGGGCATCCATGGTGACCGGCATTGACCAGTCGGACGCCTTCATCGCCCAGGCCGAAGAATTGCGCGGAGTATCACCGCACCGCGACAGCGCACGTTTTGTCTGCGCCAATGTCTATGACTTGCCTGATGGCCTCGCCGGGCAGTTCGATCTGGCGCTTATCACCATTGGGGTGCTCAACTGGATGCCTGACGTGGTGCGGTTCCTGCAGATCGTCGCTTCGCTGCTGGCGCCGGGCGGTCGGTTGGTGATTTATGAGACGCATCCCGTGCTCGACATGTTCGAACCGGCTGGCGATGACCCTCACACCCCGAAATATTCCTACTTCCGGGCCGACCCCTTCGTCAGTGATGATGAAATTGTTTACGACGGATCGGCAACGCGGAAAGCGCCGCCGTCCTATTGGCAGTTCCACACCATGGGCACGATCATCACCGGGTGCGTTCAGGCCGGTCTGGAAATCACGGAGTTGACCGAATACCCGCATTCCAACCGCGAGGTGGAGTACGATGTCTATGTCGACAACCCGGCGCAACTACCGCTGTGCTACACGCTGGTTGCGTCCAGATCCTGACAAAATAAAACGGGCCCGAAGGCCCGTTTGATCATTTGGTTATAAAGCGGCCGATTTATGCGGCGGCCTTGCTCTCGCCGTATGGATTGAAGCGTCCGTAGAAGGTCTCGCCGTTCTCCGCCATCTCGACCAGCAGTTTTGGTGCGCGGAACTGACGCCCGTATTTGCGCGCCAGCACCTTGCACATGTCGACAAAGGCTTTGGCACCCATGCTGTCGATGTAGCTCAGCGCGCCACCAGTGTAAGGTGCGAACCCGAACCCGAGGATGGTGCCGAGATCAGCTTCCCGTGGATCAGTGACAATGCCTTCTTCCACCGTGCGGGCGGCTTCCAATGCAATCACCGCCAGATAGCGGCTCTTGAGTTCCTGCACATCAACCTTGGCCGGATCGAGCTGTGGATACAGCGTCTTCAGCTCAGGCCAGAGATGCTTCTTGGCAGGCTTGGCCGGGTAGTCATAAAAGCCCTTGCCGTTCTTGCGGCCCAGCCGGCCCTCTTTTTCGACCATCCGTTCAACCAGCGCCAGATGACGCGGATCGACGGCCTTCTCGCCCAGATCCACCACTGTTGCGCGCAGGATCTTCAGCGACAGGTCGATCGCCACCTCATCGTTGAGCGACAGCGGTCCGACCGGCATGCCGGCCATCTTGGCGGCATTCTCGATCATCGCCGGCGGCACGCCTTCGGCCAGCATGTTGTAGCTCTCGTTCATGTAGCGAAGCACGCAGCGGTTGACGAAGAAGCCGCGTGTGTCGTTGACCACGATCGGTGTCTTCTTGATCGCGGCGACATAGTCGAGCGCCACTGCCAGCGCCTTGTCCGAGGTCTTGCGGCCCAGAATGATCTCGACCAGCAGCATCTTGTCGACAGGCGAGAAGAAGTGGATGCCGATAAAGTTTTTCGGGCGCTTCGAGTTCTTGGCAAGCCCGGTGATCGGCAGTGTCGAGGTGTTGGATGCATAAACCGTCGTCGGCCGGATCTGCGCTTCGATGGATTCGGTCACCGCCTTCTTGACGTCCCGGTCCTCAAACACCGCTTCAATCACCAGATCGGCGTCGGCGAGATCTGCGTGATCGGCTGACGTGGTGATCAGCGACAGCAGCTTTTCGCCTTCTTCCTTGGTGGTCTTGCCCTTCTGGATACCCTTTTTGACCAGGTCTTCCGAATAAGCCTTGCCCTTACCGGCAACTTCCAGATCGCGGTCGATCAGAACCACCGGAATACCGGCCTTGGCCGTCACATAGGCAATGCCTGCTCCCATGAAACCAGCGCCGACAACGCCGATCTTGCGGAACTTGGTCGGCTTGATGCCTTCGGGACGGCGTGCGCCCTTGTTGATCTCCTGCAGCGAGACAAACAGCGAGCGGATCATCGACTGGGCTTCGGGAGTCTGCAGGATATGGCTGAAATAGCGCTGCTCGATCCGCAGACCGGTGTCGAAGGGAACCTGCAAGCCTTCAAACACACTTTGCAGGATCGCCTTGGCGGCAGGATAATTGTCCTGCGTCTCGCGCCGCAGAATGGCAGAAGCTGCCGGCCAGAGCTGCGCGCCCTGGGCCGACCAGATCTGGCCGCCCGGAAGCTTGAAGCCCTTGACGTCCCAGGGAGCAACCGCCGACAACCCGCCCTTGATCATCGCCTTGGCAGCAGCAACCAGCTTCTTGGGTTCGACCACCTCGTGGATCAGACCCATGGCCTTGGCACGTGCCGGTGTCAGTGACTGGCCGGTCGTCATCATCTGCAGCGCATCCTGCGCATTGGTCAGGCGTGGCACGCGCTGGGTGCCACCGGCGCCCGGAAAGATGCCGACCTTGACCTCGGGCAACGCCATCTTGACCGAGGGTGAATCCGCGGCAACGCGGCCATGGCAGGCCAGAGACAGCTCGAACGCGCCCCCCATGCAAACGCCGTTGATCGCCGACACCCACGGTTTGCCGCAGGTTTCGATCTTGCGGAACAGCCCGCTCATCTTGCCAACCTGCTCGAACAGCATCTGCTGGGCTTTTTCCGGGTTGTTGCGCTTTTCGTCCGCCATGCTGGCCAGCATGGTCTTCATCATGGTCAGGTCGGCGCCGCCGGAAAACGATGATTTGCCGGAGGTGAACACCACGCCCTTGACGCTGTCATCGGCGACAAATCGGTCAACCAGCCCATCGAGCTGCTCAAGCGCCTCTTGCGTGAACACGTTCATCGACCGGCCGACCATGTCCCAGGTCACCAGCGCGATGCCGTCATTGTCGACGTCTACTGTGAAAATCTCATTGCTCATTGTGGTTCTCCGAAATCAGACGCGTTCGATGATCGTCGCGGTGCCCATGCCCGCGCCGATGCACAGAGTGACAAGGGCGGTGTTGAGATCACGGCGCTCGAGTTCATCAAGCACAGTGCCGAGGATCATCGCGCCGGTGGCGCCCAGCGGGTGCCCCATGGCAATCGCGCCGCCATTGACGTTGATCTTGTCGGACGGAATGTCGAAGGCCTGCTGGAAGCGCAGCACAACGGATGCGAAAGCCTCGTTGAGCTCGAACAGATCAATGTCTTCGATCTTCATCTTGGCGCGCTTGAGAAGCTTCTCGGTCACATCAACCGGACCGGTCAGCATCATCGCCGGGTCGGAACCGATATTGGCGAAGGCGCGGATCTTGGCGCGCGGCTCGAGGCCCATCGACTTGCCGCCCTTCTTCGAGCCAAGCAGCACCAGGCTGGCGCCATCAACGATGCCCGACGAGTTGCCTGCATGATGGATGTGGTTGATGGTTTCGATTTCCGGATGCGCCTGGATGGCGACGGCGTCAAAGCCGCCCATCTGGGCCATCATGCCGAATGAAGCGTTGAGGCTGGCAAGCGTCTGCATGTCGGTGCCGGGCCGCATATGCTCGTCATGGTCGAGGATATTCAGGCCGTTGATGTCCTTGACCGGGACCACCGATTTTTTGAAGTAGCCCTTCTCCCAGGCATGCGCCGCACGCTTCTGGCTCTCCACCGCATAGGCGTCGACATCGTCGCGGGAGAAGCCGTATTTGGTGGCGATCAGGTCGGCTGAAATGCCCTGCGGCATGAAATAGGCCGGGATGTTGACCGAAGGATCCATGAACCAGGCACCGCCCTGGGCGCCGATGCCGATGCGCGACATCGATTCCACGCCACCGGCAATGACGATATCGTCTGCGCCATAGGCAATCTTGCCGGAGGCGAGATTGATCGCGTCGAGGCCGGAGGCACAGAAGCGGTTGATCTGGATCCCGGGCGCCTCTGTGGCGTATCCGGCTTCAAAAGTCGCCGCGCGGGCAATATCGCCGCCGGCTTCGCCTATGGCGTCGACGCAGCCCATGATGATGTCGTCGACAGTGCTGGTGTCGAGCCCGTTGCGGTCGCGCAGGGCCTCGAGCATGTGAGAGGCCAGCCGCACGGAAGGAACCTCATGCAGGCTTCCGTCTTTCTTGCCGCGGCCCCGCGGGGTGCGGACGTGATCATAGACAAATACATCAACCATTGCGGTGATCTCCAGGTTTTCGTGTTCGGGTCAGGCAGTTGCTGTCGCGGGATCCATCCCGCTCGGCATCAGCTCTTCGGGTCTCTTGTAGCCGGGCAGGGCGGCGATGCGATCCAGCCAGGCGGCGATGTTCGGGTAGTCGGTCTGGTCCATGCCGATCTGATCGGGCCAGAACAGGTAGCCGCAGAGCGACAGATCGGCGATTGTCGGATGGCCGGTAGCGACGAAATCACGCCCTTCGAGATGGTCTTCCAGCACTTTCCAGGCATTGACGGCGCGGGCGTGCAGGAATTGCGTCACCGGATCGTCGGTCTTCTTCTGGAAGTGACCCATGAAACGGGCGGTTCCCGTGTAGCTGGTCAGTTTGTGGTTGTCCCACAACAGCCAGCGTAGGATTTCGCGGCGCTCTTCTTCATTGGCGGGGCCGAAGCGATCGAACTCCCGCGATAGATAATCCAGGATGGTTCCGGACTGGCTCAGCACCACATCGCCATCCACCTTGTGATGCGTCATCACCGGCACCTCGCCCATGATGTTCAAGGCGCGGAAGTCGGGAGTGCGGGTCTGGCCTGCGAAAAACGCCACACGGCGCGGTACCCAGTCAGCGCCGCACAGTTCCAGCATCAGCGCTGCCTTGTAGGCGTTGCCACTTTCCCAAAAGCAATCAAGCGTAAAATCGGTCATAAGATTACAGGCTCCTTGCGATCAGCAGTTTCATGATTTCGTTGGTGCCGCCATAAATCCGCTGCACCCGGGCATCGCGGAACATCCGCGCCACCGGATATTCATTCATGTAGCCATAGCCGCCATGCAGTTGCACGCATTCATCCACGATCCTGCACTGCAGATCCGAGACCAGATATTTGGCCATCGATGCGGTGGTTGAAGTCAAGTTGCCCTTCAGATGCTCGCTGATGCAATGATTGACGAACACCCGCGCCATCACCGCTTCCGATTTCAGCTCGGCCAGCTTGAACTGGGTGTTCTGGAATTCAATGATCGCCTTGCCGAAGGCGCGGCGGTCCTTGACGTAATCAATGGTGATCGCCAGCGCCCGCTCGATCATCGAGATTCCCTGATTGGCAATCAACAGCCTCTCCTGCGGCAATTCGGTCATCAACTGGGCAAAGCCTTGGCCTTCCTCGGTGCCAAGCATGTTGGCCGTCGGAATCCGCACATCGTCGAAAAACAGTTCCGACGTGTCATTGGATTTCAGCCCGATCTTGTCGAGATTGCGGCCGCGGCGGAAGCCTTCGACCTCGTCAGTCTCGACCACCATCAGCGAGACGCCCTTGGCGCCCCTGGTTGTGTCGGTCTTGGTCACCACGATGATCAGATTGGCGTGCTGGCCATTGGTGATGAATGTTTTCGAGCCGTTGATGACATAATGATTGCCATCCTTCTTGGCCGTCGTCTTGACGCCTTGCAGATCCGAACCCGCGCCCGGCTCGGTCATGGCGATGGCACCGATCATCTCGCCCGAAGCCATCTTCGGCAGCCAGTTTTTCTTCTGCTCTTCCGATCCGAAATGCAGGATGTAGGGGGCGACGATGGCGTTGTGCAGCGCGATGCCGAAACCGTCGGTGCCAGTGCGCCCAAGCGCTTCGGCGATCACCGCTTCATGAGCATAGGTGCCGCCAGAGCCGCCATATTCTTCCGGCATCGCGGCGCAGAGCAGGCCTGCCGCGCCCGCACCTTCCCAGGCGCTGCGGTCGACCATTTCCTGTTTCTCGTAGCGGTCGTAATGCGGAGCAACCTCTGCCTCAAGCCAGCGAACAGCCATGTCCGCGAGCATCGCGACGTCGTCTTCCATCCAGTCCGGACGCGGTACGCCAAGCACTTCTGATGGCAAGGTTGCCATGTCTTCCTCCTGAATGTTCTGACGGGCAGATCAGCCTGCCCGTCAGTTATCTCTCCTCATTGGCCGATGAGGCTCAAAAAGCCTCTGCGTCCAGCTCCATCATGGTCTCGCAACCGGTCTCGATACGGGTCTTGCGCAAACTCGTTTCCGGCATGATACGTTCCATGTAGAACTTGCCGACGAGCAGTTTGGAGGCAAGGAACTCTTCCTTGCCATCGGCACCGCTGGCGCGTTTTTCCACTGCGGCCTTGGCCATCAGAGCCCACATGTAGCCAAGTGACACGAGACCGAAGAGATGCATGTAATCGGTCGAGGCAGCTCCCGCATTGTCCGGCTTGGCCATGGCATTTTCCATCAGCCACATGGTCGAGGCCTGCAGATCGTTGAGGCCCTTCTTCAGGCCCTTGGTGTAGAGCGCCAGTTCGTCATTGCCGCGATTTTCCTCGCAGAAATCGCCGACTTCCTTGAAGAACGCCATGACCGCGCGGCCGCCATTGAGGCCGAGCTTGCGTCCGACCAGATCGAGCGCCTGAATGCCGTTGGCGCCTTCATAGATCATGGCGATACGGGCATCACGGACATACTGGCTCATGCCCCATTCTTCGATATAGCCATGGCCGCCAAACATCTGCTGCGCCATCACCGCGTGATCAAAGCCCTTGTCGGTGAGCACGCCCTTGACCACCGGAGTGACCAGGGTGAGCAGGTCGTCGGCTTCCTGAATATCGCTTTCGACGTCTGACTTGTGCGCCACATCGGATTTCAGCGCGGTCCACAGCATGAAGGCGCGGCCGGCTTCGTTGAAGGCGCGGATGGTCAGCAGCGTCCGGCGTACATCGGGATGCACGATGATCGGATCGGCCTTCTTGTCGGGGAACTTCGCCCCGGACAGCGAGCGGCCCTGCAGCCGTTCACGTGCATAGGCAACCGCATTCTGATAGGCGATTTCGCCCATCGCCTGACCTTGCAGGCCAACGCCGAGGCGAGCCTCGTTCATCATCACGAACATGGCCTTGAGGCCGGCATTCTCCTTGCCGATCAGATAGCCGGTGGCGTCGTCATAATTCATCACGCAGGTGGCATTGCCGTGGATGCCCATTTTCTCTTCGAGCGATCCGCAGGTCACCGGATTGCGATCACCCAGCGCGCCATCATCACCGACCATGAATTTCGGCACGATGAACAGCGAGATACCCTTCACCCCTTCCGGTGCGCCTTCAATGCGGGCCAGAACCAGATGGATGATGTTGTCGGACATGTCGTGTTCGCCGGCCGAGATGAAGATCTTCTGGCCGGA
Organism: Hoeflea sp. IMCC20628; assembly: GCF_001011155.1. Taxonomy (NCBI): domain Bacteria; kingdom Pseudomonadati; phylum Pseudomonadota; class Alphaproteobacteria; order Hyphomicrobiales; family Rhizobiaceae; genus Hoeflea; species Hoeflea sp. IMCC20628. Next base: position 3,807,129 of record NZ_CP011479.1, on the reverse strand, counting down.
AATCTTGTAGCTGCCATCGTCCTGCAGCACCGCCTTGGTGCGCAACAGACCCAGATCGGTGCCGCAATGCGGCTCGGTCAGGTTCATGGTGCCGGTCCAGGTGCCTTCGATCATCTTCGGCAGGAACTTGGCTTTCAGCTCGTCGGTGCCGTGCTCGTTAATCGCCGCGACCGCACCCTGGGTCAGGCCGGGATACATCATCAGCGACAGGTTTGCAGAGATCATGTACTCGGAAACGGCGGTATGAAGAATGTAGGGCAGGCCCTGACCGCCATATTCGGCAGATGCCGCAAGTCCGAGCCAGCCACCTTCGCAATACTGCTTGTAGGCCTGCTTGAAGCCTTTCGGCGTCGAAACTGTCGCGTCGTCATGACGGGTGCAACCTTCGCGATCGCCAACCTGATTGAGCGGCAGCATCACTTCTTCGGAAATCCGCGCGGCTTCCTGCAGTATGGCTTCGACAATGTCCGGACTTGCATCCGCAAAGCCGGGCAAGTTCATATAGCGCTCATATCCGAGCACATCATTGAGAATGAAAAGCGTGTCGTCGACTGGAGCCTTGAAGACTGGCATGGATCCTCATCCCTTTTGCGGTCGTCGCATCGGACACAATAGCCCGGCGATCCTCGCGGACTCACTTACTAAATTTTGACGTTCGCGTAAACGTAAAAAATAGCGTGTTCCGGGGTGGATGCGACATCGTGACTCAAAAACTAGCCGAAAACCAGCATTTTTCGCACATTTTCTCGGAAAAAACCGAAATAAATCGGAAACAAAATTTGATGAGATGAGAGTCGAAGCGCCGATTCTGCGGATCTCGTCAGGCCAAAAATCACAAAAAAACCCGCCATAGGGGCGGGCTCTGACAACAAAAGTTCGGTGGTGCTTATTCTGAATCGGCGAGCATGCCCCGAACCACCGAGATTGTGCGATCCAGTTCTTCAATGGCGGTATGAATGCTGCTGCGCTGTTCCTCGAGCACCCGCATCTGTGCCTCGCCCTTGGTCAGCGCCACTTTGAGCTGCGCGACATTCTTGCCGCGCGGATCATACAGATCGATCATCCGCTTGACCTCGGTCAGCGAGAACCCGACCCGCTTACCAAGCAGGATGAGTTTGAGCCGGGCGCGGTCGCGTTTGGTGAACAGCCGGGTCACGCCGACCCGGGCCGGCTTGAGCAAGCCTTTGTCTTCGTAAAAACGCAATGTGCGGAGTGTTACGCCAAACTCCTCGGCGAGATCACCGATTTTGTAGACCGCGTCATCCTGGTCCATGCTGTTGTCCGTCATGTCGTTCATGTTTGACCAGCGCTGCCATTCATATGTTGTACGCGATACGAGCATCGCGGTTTGACATTAAACGCTCCAAACCGTCAAGTCGCGCCACTTTTAAGCTCATATATGTAAGAAAAGTAACCTTGGTTAACGGGTTGTTTACCACGTTTCGCGGAATGTGCGCTGGAAGAGCAGCAAGCCCGGATTCTTAGTATCTTGTTTATACCGGTTCGAAGTCTGGCTCTCCGGAGTTCGGGATAGTCACCGGTACACGGACGAGCGAAACGGGTTTGCTGCGGATGGGGGTGGAGCAGCAGGCTCCCGACAACAACGCGAAGCGGAAACGATTATGAACGGATCGCGATCTTATACCAGCCAGCCAGGAACGGGTGAAACCTCACTGGATGCGCTAAATCGCACGATTGAGGGATTGGAAGCGCGAATTGAGGATATCCTCGGTCGCACCGGCAATCCCGCCGCCGGTCGGTCTCCGTCTCCCGCATCGCAGCAATCGGGTTCTGGTGCCGATTTGCTTGAAGGCATTCGCGCCCGCCAACGAGCGCTTGAGGGCAGTCGCCGCGCTCCCGCACCTTCCTCCACGGCGCATGCACCCGTTTCCGATCCCCAAAGTCGACGGCCAGAGCCCAAGGCAACAGTGGCGCGATCTGCTGTCGCTGAGACCTATGCCGCCCCGCGCCAGGAGCCCAAGCCGGACCTCAGCCAGGTTCTCATTCGGGAAATGGCGGCTTTGCGCCAGGAAATGAGCGAATTGCGCGCGGAAGCCCGCGACCAGTCGCTGCCCCAGGAATTGCGCCGGGATCTGGCCGGCATTTCAGCTTCGATTGATGCGCTGGGTTCGCACGATGGCGGTGCTGACTCACTCCGGCTCGAACTTGATTCGATGCGCACCATGGTTGACCGGTTGGCGCGCGAAGACAGCGTTCGTTCGCTCGAATCTCGCTGGCAGTCGATGGAGGAACAGGTCTCCGGTCTGGACATGGGCGCGCTTCGCGAAGAACTGGTGAATTTGGCTTACCGCGTCGATGATATCCGCGAAGTCCTGTCCACGCTGCCTGCTAACGCCCAGGCACGGGCGATTGAAGACAAGATCGCTGAACTGTCCCATTCGATCGAGGCGATGTCACGCCAGTCGGCCACGTCCGACGTCGACTTCCCCGAACAGTTTGACCTGCTTGGCGCCCGCCTTGATGAAATCACACGTGGCATTGCCGCGATGCCGGCCCCAGTGGCTCCTCCGGTTGACCCGGCGCCATTTGAGCGGTTGGAAGCGCGGTTGGCATCGGTCGCCCAGAAATTGGATGAACTGGCACCTGTTCCGGCCGAGACCGGCATTGGTGATCGCATCGAACATCTGGCTGCCCGCGTTGCGCAACTGGCTGACGAAGAAGCTGTCGCGCGGCTGGATGCCCGGATTGAACGCCTGCAGGCATTTATCGAGGACGGTGTCCGTGAAGACCGGATGCCGGAACTGACCGACCATCTGAGTGATATCTCAGGCAGGATTGCGGCTCTCGACGCGCGCGGCATCGATGAAACATTGATCTCGCGGCTTGACCATCTGGCGCATCAGATCGAAAGCATTTCGATTCCGGCTCCGCAGACAGCGATCCCGGAAGCGGTCATCGGCCGGCTGGAAGCACTGATCGGACGGGCCGAAGACTCTGCCTCACGCACGGTTGATCCGCCCCCCGGACTGGAAACACTCGACGCCAGGCTTGCCGAAATAGCGTCCAAGCTTCAGCAGGCTGAAGTCAGCGCTGCCGGCATGGCCATGCAACCGAGTAGCGGACTGGAGAATGTCGAATCCCAACTGGCCGAGATTGCCGCGAGACTCGATCGCTCGGCGGCAGACCAGCCACCATTGACAATCCCGGGCATTGAAAACCTTGAAGCCAGGCTTGCCGATATCGCCGATCGCCTGGACATGTCGAGCAATGCGAATTCCGGCGCAAGCGACGAAGCATTGCGCGCGCTTGAGGACCAGATTGCAAACCTGTCGCGGCTGGTCAGTTCCGCACCCGCCGGTGCTGGGTCCGATGCATTTGACGAGCGCTTCGCCTCGATTGAAGAACATCTGGCGACAAGTGATGAATTTGTCATCGAAGCCGCGCGTCAGGCTGCCGAGGCAGCGCTGATAGCCTATTCCGGCCAATTGGGTGGTGCGCAATCGCCTCAGTCGATTGCCAACATTGAAGTCATCACCGCGCTCGCCGACGATCTCAAGGCGCTTGAAATTCTCAGCCGCAAGACGGATGACCGGACCATACGCGCCTTTGAGGCAGTGCAGGAAACACTTTTGAAGATTGCGGGCCGTCTGGAGCGGCTCGATGTAGCGCCACCGCCGCACGACCCGGCTGCGCACAACGACATGCGCCAGAGCTTTGCCGATGCGCGCACCGGCAACCGCACGTCCATGCCACAGGCATCGACGACAGCACTTGATGACGCAATGCAGCCGGACAGTACGCATCAGCAGGATAATCCGGATCTGGGACGCAACCAGAATGGCCAGCCGGCCCGGTCCCCCTCCGAGGCCGCTGCCCTTGCCGCAGCCTTTGCGACAAGCCACGAGGCCGAAGCCGGAGATACCGAAGCTCTGTCGCAGCCTGACGCATCAGGTGACAAGTCGTTCCTCTCTGGACTGGCCGCTCGAATTCGTCCAGGCAAGGAGAGCGCCAAAACACCGGCCGAGCCGCAGTTCACCGAAGATGATTCACCGCCGCTGGATCCTTCCATGGAGATGGATCAGGCTATCGCCAACATGCCGCTTGAACCAGGCTCCGGCGCTCCCGACATCAACCGGATCCTGCAAAAAGTTCGCCAGGCTCAGGCGGCTGAACGCCAGCGTGGCGGCAAACCGGCTGAAGACGGTTCGGAAAAGACTGAATTCCTAGCCTCGGCACGCCGCGCTGCGATGGCAGCAGCGGCCGAAGTCGAAACCATTGGCAAGAGCCGCAAGATTGGCGGCGGCGGCGGGCTGCTCGAGGTGCTGAAATCGCGCCGGCGTCCAATCATGATGGCCGCCGGAGCGGTGCTGCTCGCGATCATGTCATTCCCGATAGTTTCGGGACTGGTGTCAGGTGACAATGAGGATGTCGCTGCCGTCGAACCCGCAATCGTCGAACCGGCAATTATCGAGCCAGCTGGTGTCGACGCGCAATCAGTTGAGTCTGAGGCCACCGAGACCATCAATGCCGCAGCACAAAGTGAAGCAGGGGACAGCTTGCCTCGTTTGCCTGAGGTCAGAGTGATCGAACCCGGTGCCGAAACACTGATGAGCGAAGCGCCGACCGCAATGTCTGAGATGGAGCCGATCGCCACGTCGCAGCAGCAAACCGCGGCAATTGCTCCGGTTGAAATGCAGGCGTCAACGCTAGACACCGCGCTTGCCGCCGATCTGGAAGCGCTGCCAGAAGGCGCGGCAAACGGCGCACTCAAAGCTGCAGCCGCTGCCAGCAATCCACTGGCCCTTTACGAAATCGGCGCACGCTTCACCGAGGGGCGCGGTGTTCCCGTCGATCTCGATAAGGCTGCCAACTGGTACCAGCGCGCAGCCGATCTCGGACATGCGCCATCGCAGTACCGGATCGCCAATTTCTACGAGAAGGGAAGCGGTCTTGACCGCGACCTTGGTGCCGCCAAGAAATGGTATCAGATGGCAGCCGAGCAGGGCAACGCAAGTGCCATGCACAATCTCGCCGTGCTCTATGCCACGGCAGGGCCGGCTCCCGACTTCGACAACGCGGCACAATGGTTTGATCGCGCGGCCGAGGTTGGTGTCCGCGACAGCCAGGTCAATCTGGCCATTCTCTATGCCCGCGGTGACGGTGTAACCAGGGATCTTGAACAGTCCTACAAATGGTTCGCCATTGCAGCCAATGACGGCGACAAGGATGCTGCGGTCAAGCGCGACGAAGTGTTCAATGCGCTGCGGCCCGAACAGGCCGAATCGGCTCGCGCCGCTGTCGCCAACTGGACCGCCAAGCCAATCGCCCCGGAGGTGAACGGCGTTGAAGTTCCTGTGTCATGGGGCGCTGAATCAGGCGAAACCGCCGCCGTTGACATGAGCAAGGCAATTCGCAACATCCAGGCCATCCTCAACAACAATGGCTTTGATGCCGGCAAGCCTGACGGCCTCATGGGCAAAAAGACCACGGCGGCGATCAAGGCTTTCCAATCCTCGGTCGGGATGGAAGCCACCGGAGAAATCGACGACGAGCTGGTCAAGGAATTGCTTGAACGCAACGGCTAGACTGTCAGCGCGATTTCAGACGGGACGTGCCGAAGTGTCTGACCACAAAATGCTCTCTCGCCGCAGCAATCGAACATTGCTGCGGATGAAAAGGCGGTTCCGCAATCAGCTACTGTTTCAAGAACATACCAACCGATTTGACTCGCGCGATCGAAACGCGCAATACCGCCTTGTCGGGTCTGTTCCGGCTTAACCCTTCCCAGCCTTTCCCGCCCGGGGGCGCCAGGTGAGTATCTACCTTCCGATCGCTGAATTGTCGGTCAACGTTTTCGTCATCCTCGGGATGGGCGCGGCGGTGGGGTTCTTGTCCGGCATGTTCGGGGTTGGCGGCGGGTTCCTGATCACACCGCTCTTGATTTTCTACAATATCCCGCCGGCCGTGGCTGTCGCCACCGGCGCCAATCAGGTTGTCGCCTCCTCGGTTTCAGGAGCGCTGGCGCATTTCCGGCGCGGCACGCTCGATATCAAGCTCGGGCTTGTTCTTCTTGCCGGCGGTCTTGTCGGCGCGACGGTCGGCATTCAGATATTTTCGATGCTGCGCCGGCTTGGTCAGCTCGATCTGATCATTTCGCTGCTCTACGTGGTATTCCTCGGATCGATTGGTGGGCTGATGCTGTGGGAGAGCGTCAATTCCATGCGGCGTGCGTCCAAGAACCAACCGATATCGATGCGCAAGCCTGGACAGCACAATTGGGTGCACCGCCTGCCGTTCAAGATGCGGTTCAAGCGCTCCAAACTTTATCTCAGCGCCATTCCTGTTGTCCTGCTGGGGTTTGCAATTGGTATCCTGACTTCCGTCATGGGGGTCGGCGGCGGCTTCATCATGGTGCCGGCCATGATCTATCTGCTGCGCATTCCGACCAATGTGGTGATCGGGACATCGTTGTTTCAGATCATTTTCGTCACCGCGTTTACCACCGTCGTCCAGGCGGCAACCAACTTTTCGGTTGATATCGTACTGGCCTGGCTGCTGATGTTCGCCGGCGTGATCGGCGCGCAATACGGCGTCCGCGTTGGCCAGAAAATGCGTGGCGAGCAACTTCGTGCCGGCCTGGCGCTGCTGGTTCTGGGTGTCGGCATTCGCCTGGGGTTCGGATTGATATTGCCGCCTGACGAAGTCTATTCGGTGATCAGCGGGAGCTTCGGGTTCTGATGCGCACGTTTGTGTCGACGATTTTTGCGTTCCTGCTCTCCGGCTTTCCGGTCACGGCCCAGTTGGCCGATCACACGGTGACGATCAACGACAAATTTTCCGAGCGGATCAATATCGGCATTTCGACCAACGAAATTGCCATCACGTCTGATTTTTCGGGTGCCGACATCACTGTTTTCGGCGCGATAGATGGTGCTGACGAATTGCTGCTGGCGACATTTGCCTATGATGTTGTGGTAGCACTTGAGGGGCCGCGCAAGCCGACCACCGTCCGGCGCAAGGAACGCGTCGCAGGGATTTGGATGAACCGGCATTCGATCCGCTTTGAGCCGATCCCGGCGTCCTATTCCATGTCAAGCACCCGGCCTTTGGCAGACATTGCCAATCTGATGGAGCTTGCTTCCCGTGATATCGGCATCAACAATATTCGTCTTGTTCCGACAGGCGCTGTCGGTGACGGGTCCCGGCTGACTGATTTTCGCGATGCGCTCCGCCGCATCAAGCAGGCCAGCGGGCTGTATCAGCGCGCTCCGACGGGCGTTCAGTTTATTTCCAAGGCGCTGTTTCGCGCCACCGTGCGACTTCCGGCCAACATCCCGGTTGGTCATCACAAGGTCCGCGCTGTGCTTTTCAAGAACGACCAGTTCGTCATGGAAAAAATCATACCGCTTCGGGTTGTCAAAACTGGTGCTGAGCAGTTCATCTACAATCTGGCGCATGTTTATCCGCTGGTCTACGGCATCCTTGCCGTTCTTCTCGCCACCCTGACCGGATGGTTGGGAAGCGTGATATTCCGTAGGGATTGATGGCAGGCTTCAAGAATCCGCAAAGCGTGCGAGCCGGAACGGCAGTAATCAGCCATTCATGCGGTTGAAGGCGACGGAATAGATCCGGTCGCGGCCGATCAGATGAGCGATCAGCTCGCTCTGGGCAAACAAGCCACGCATGGCCGGGTGGCGCAGTTCCAGCCCGCCGGTGGTCGATCCAAAGGCCGGCATCAAAAGACGTTTTCCATCGCTTGCAAAACACGGCCGGCGCACGCCCTTGCCGCGTCGCACCACGCGCGCTGCCGGATGCAGGTGTCCGGCTATTTCTCCGTCCGCGATGCCGTATTTGGGCTCGTGGCGAAACACCAGGGTTTCAATGTGGAGTTCGCTGCACCATGCGCCGCTGAGTTCTTCCGGACGATCGGGGTCATGATTGCCCTCGATCCAGATCCATTCCCTGCCTTGCTGAAGTGCCTTCAAGTCGTCACGGTAGCAATCGGGCAGGTGCCGCGAGCCGCTCCGGTCATGAAAGCTGTCGCCCAGGCTGATCACAAGGCGTGGATTGTAGCGCGCAACCACCTCGCCAAGCCGGGCCAGGGTGGCGGCGGTATCATAGGGTGGCAACAACATGCCGCGGCGGGCAAAGGCGGCGCCCTTTTCCAGATGCAGATCGGAGACCACCAGCGCACCGCTGTCAGGCAGCCACAGCACGCCGGCGCAGTCGCAGCTCACTGCGGTGCCGTGGACGTCGAATTCGATCGTCGATGATCCGGTCTTTCCCGGATCTGTTCCGAGCGCCGCAGTCGCGCCGTGCATGGCTGCTTCCTTCAAATAGGGTCAGGACCCAGGGGGTTGCGCCTCGGCAAGCAGGTCTTCCGCGGCTTCAGCCAAAATGCTCTCATGCGCCTCGCCGGTGACCGGTTCACGGCCGATTTCCAGCATGATCGGAACCGCCAGCGGCGAGATCCGATCAAGCGGCCGGTGCCGGATATGGCCTTTGATTCGCTTCAGCATAATACCGAGCCGGTGAATATCCAAAAGCCCTTGTGCCGCATCCGCGCGGGTTGCCTGCAGCAGAATATGATCGGGTTCATGGCTTCTGAGAACGTCGTAGATCAGGTCGGCAGAGACCGTGACCTGGCGGCCGGTTTTTTCCTTGCCGGGATGACGCCGCTCGATCAGCCCGGAGATCACCGCGCAAGCCCGGAAGGTGCGCTTGAGCAGCCAGGATTCGTTCAGCCACGCATCAAGATCGTCGCCGAGCATGTCCTCGTCAAACAATTGGCCGAGATCCAGCCGCCCGTTGGAAATCATCGCGCCCATGTCTTCCAGCCCCCAGACGGCCAGCGAATAATCAGTCGCCACAAATCCCAGTGGCTGCGCCCCCATCCGCTCCAGCCGCCGCGTCAACAGCATGCCCAGCGTCTGGTGCGCGACCCGGCCTTCAAACGGGTAAAGCACCATGTAGTGCGGCTCGGCCCGCGGAAAGGTTTCGATCAGCAGGCTGTCCTTGGCTGGCAGTTGCGAAACCTGCTGTTGCATCCGCAGCCAGTCCGACACCTGATCGGGAAGTGCACCCCATTTGTCCGGATCGGCGATCATGGCGCGTACGCCTTCGGCCAGATAGGTCGACAGCGGAAATTTGCCGCCGGCATAGGCAGGCACCTTCGGATCCTGATCCCAGGCCTTGGAGACCAGGCATTCGTTTTCGCGGATGCCCTCAAATCTGAGAATTTTTCCCGAAAACAGGAACGTGTCGCCCGGCGCCAGGGTTTCGAGAAAGTACTCCTCGACCTTGCCCAGCGGCGGGCCACCGCGCCCTGACAGCGCCCCGTTCTTGCGGCTGGTCATCCGCACATTGAGCATCGGCGCCTCGATGATGGTGCCGATATTGAGCCGGTATTGCTGCGCTACCTGCGGATTGGAGATCCGCCACAGCCCGTCGGCGCGCTTGCGGATCCGGGCGTAGCGGTCATAGCTTTTGAGCGCATAGCCGCCGGTGGCGACAAACTCGATCACCTTGTCGAAGGTCTCGCGGTCGAGCCAGGCATAGGGTGAGGCGCTGGTCACTTCCGCAAAGAGTTCGTCCGCATCAAAGGGCGCGGCTGCCGCCATGCCGAGCACATGCTGGGCCAGCACGTCGAGTCCGCCATCTCCCCCCGACGGCGTGTCCTGGGCGCCGACATAATTGGCGTCAATCGCCGCCTGGCATTCGAGCACTTCAAACCGGTTGGCCGGTGTCAGGATCGCCCGGCTCGGTTCGTCCATGCGGTGGTTGGCGCGACCGATCCGCTGCGCCAGCCGGCTGGCGCCCTTGGGCGCGCCGACATGCACGACCAGATCGACATCCCCCCAGTCGATCCCCAGATCCAGTGTCGAGGTGGCGACAACGGCGCGCAGCTCATTTCGACCCATCGCCGCTTCCACCCGCCGCCGCTGCGCCGCATCTAGCGAACCGTGATGCAGGGCGATCGGCAGGCTGTCGTCATTGATCCGCCACAACTCCTGAAACAGAAGTTCAGCCTGACTACGGGTGTTGACGAAGACCAGCGTGGTGCGGTGGTCCTTGATGGTTTTGTATACGTCGGGAATGGCGTAGCGCGCCGAATGACCCGACCAGGGAATGCGCTCGGCGCTTTCGAGAATGGTGATCACCGGGCTCGCCCCGCCGGTGACTGTGATGCGTCCGGCAAGCTCGTCCATGACGTTTGATTGCGGCACCAGCCAGCGCTGCAGCTCTTCCGGATCAGCCACTGTCGCCGACAGCCCAATGGTGCGCAATCCGGGAGCCAGCTTGCGCAGTCGGGCCAGCGCCAGTGACAGCAGATGCCCGCGTTTGGAGGCGATCAGCGAATGCAGCTCATCAAAGATCACATAGCGCAGACCGGCAAACAGCCTCTCTGCGTGTTGATTGGCGATCAACAGGGACACCTGCTCCGGCGTGGTCAGCAGAATATCGGGTGGATCACTGCGCTGCCGGGCACGTTTGGACTGCGGCGTGTCGCCGGTCCGGGTTTCGATCCGCACCGGCAGACCCATTTCCTCGACCGGCCGCGCCAGGTTACGCTCAATGTCGACTGCCAGCGCTTTGAGCGGCGAGATGTAAAGCGTGTGCAGCGATCTGAAGCCGGCAGCACCGGGTTTGGGTTTGCCGCGCGTGGTGAGTTCAGTCAGGCTCGGCAGAAAGCCGGCCAATGTCTTGCCTGCGCCCGTCGGTGCAATCAGCAGCATTGATCCTCCATTGCCAGTCTCCGCCAGCAGCTCCAGCTGATGCGCGCGCGGCTGCCAGCCACGGCTGGCGAACCAGCCGAGAAACGGCTCGGGCAATATAAATCCCGGATTGTCGATGTCAGGTATGGATTCAGCTTTCACATTCGTCAATGTAGTGCAGCCGCGGTCACTCTCCAAGCAGGCCGAGCCAGTCATCCAAAATACCGTCTGGCGACAGCCGAAGAGAGTTGAGCGTCTCTCAGTGCTTCTCAGCACCCGCAGTGCTTGTCTTCGCCAGCGCAGGCGGGACGACCGACCGAAGGCCGGCGTCAGACTGTTTGCGAGCGATCACAAGGAGTCCGGTGATGACGTTTGCGCCATCACGCCGGATTGCTTCCCGATCGAGCCGCTCGATGCTGAGGCCGTGCCGCTCGGCAAGCAACCGCAGATAGCTTTCGCTGTGGCAATAGCGCAAGGAGGACTGCAGCAGCCAGTCGACCCCATCCACCCCTGCCTCGCAGGAAAAGGCCATCAACCCGCCAGGGGTGGTCAGGCCCGAGGCAATGCCGAGCACGCCATCAAGATCGCCAAAATAGGCAAAAACATCGGCTGCGGCGACCAGATCTGCTGGTTTTGCATTCTTCAGGCGTGCAGCGGCGATGCCATGGAGAATGTCAGCCTGCCCAAGGCGATCATAAACGCCTTTGTCGAAGGCCTTGCTCAACATGCCCTGCGACAGGTCGTAACCTTCGAGCCAGGAGGTTCTGCTGCGGATACGCTCTCCGAACAGCCCGGTGCCGCACCCAAGATCGATCACCTTGGCAAATTGCGTCTCTGCACCTGCGACGTCACCAAGCAGCATTGTCAGCCGCTCCGGCACGCAATAGCCGAGGTCTTCAAGCAGTGCTGTGTCAAAACGGTCTGAATAGCCATCAAACAGCGCTTCGACATATTCGGCTGGCGGGATCGACGGTGCCGCAGCCTGACCGGTCAGCGACAGTTTCAGGCCGGCGCCGAAAATGTCGACCGGTGCAAGCGTCAGCACCTTGCGCCAGGCTACGGCAGCGCCCGCCAGATCGCCGGCCTTTTCCCGGTAGCCGCCAAGCCCGTGCCAGCCTGCAGCCCAGTTGGGCGCGAGTTCCAGCGCCTGAACCTGCAAATCCACAGCCGCACCCAGATCGTCGGCCTCGGCATACAGGTGAGCATAGTGGGCGCGGCGATCGGCAGTCAGATCGCCCGAGGAAAGCTGGTGAGATGTCAATGGGAGCCGGAAGCGTAAGAGGGACCCTGCCTATGGTGCCGTCGCGCGGTAAAGGCAAGCCCTTTTACTTGGCCCGGCACCGCCCTAACTTGATGTCATGACCATGAGACCCGAAGACCTGCTTATCCCCCGCCGAGAAGGCCTCTACTGCCCGCCGGGCGATTTTTTCATAGATCCGGTGCGCAATGTCGACCGGGCGCTGATAACCCATGGCCATGCAGATCATGCCCGAGCCGGTCACGACCATGTTCTGGCGACACCGGAAACGCTCGACATCATGGCAATCCGCTACGGTGCCGACCACGCCCGGGAAACGCAAGCCGCTGGTTGGGGTGAAACCACCCGCATCAAGGATGTAACGGTCAGGTTTCACCCTGCGGGCCACGTGTTGGGCTCGGCGCAGATTTCCGTCGAGATGAACGGTCTGCGCATCGTCGCCTCAGGAGACTATAAACCGAGGCCGGACCCGACCTGCGCCACCTTCGAGCCGGTGGCTTGCGATGTCTTCATCACCGAGGCGACCTTTGCCTTGCCGGTGTTCCGCCATCCTGACGCGGGCCATGAAATCAACCGCTTGCTGCGATCCGTCAGCCGCAACCCTGATCGGGCCCATCTGATCGGGGTCTATTCGCTGGGCAAGGCGCAGCGGGTGATCCGGCTGATCCGCGATGCCGGTTATCATCAGCCACTGTACATTCATGGCGCGCTGCAAAAGCTTTGTGATTATTATGAAACCCAGGGCATTGCGCTGGGCGACTTGCGCCCGGCCACGATCGAAAATGGCGCCAAGGGCGATTTCGCCGGCGCCATCGTGCTTGGTCCGCCGTCAGCCTTCGGTGACAAATGGGCCCGCCGCTTTCCCGATCCGCTGGTCAGCTTCGCTTCGGGCTGGATGCAGGTGAGGGCGCGTGCACGTCAGCGAGGGGTGGAGTTGCCGTTGATAATTTCCGATCATGCCGACTGGGATGAACTCGCCGATACCATCCAGGCAGTCGCACCGGGCGAGGTCTGGGTCACCCATGGCCGCGAGGAAGCGCTGGTGCGCTGGTGCGAAATGCAGGGCATTCCGGCCAAGCCGCTGCATCTCGTCGGCTATGAAGATGAGGGAGACTGATCCGTGAACCGTTTCGCTGACCTTCTCGACATGCTGGCGTTCACACCCTCGCGCAATGCCAAGCTAACGCTGTTGCAGGATTACTTCCGTATTGTACCCGATCCTGAGCGCGGTTACGCGCTGGCGGCAATCGCCCGCGATCTTGACATACCTGCGGTCAAGCCGGCGCAATTGCGCGAACTGATTTCCGCCCGCATGGATCCCGAACTGTTCGGCTATTCCTATGATTATGTCGGCGATCTGGCCGAAACCATCGCGCTCGCCTGGCCAGAGAAGGGCGAGGCACTTGCCGGCCGCAATGATGCGCCGGGATTGACCGAAGTGGTCGAAACACTGATCGCATCCTCACGCCGGGATGGTCCCGGTCTTGTCGAGGACTGGCTTGACCGGCTCGATGCGCCGGGCCGGTACGCATTGCTCAAGCTGGTCACCGGCGGATTTCGAATGGGGCTCTCGGGCCGGCTGATCAAGCAGGCGCTAGCCGCTTTTGGCGATGTCGATGTCAATCAGATCGAGGAACTCTGGCACGGACTGACACCGCCTTATACCGATCTGTTTGCCTGGCTCGAGGGGACCGGCGAGAAGCCGGTGAATGCGAGCGCAGCCCCGTTCCGCCCGGTGATGCTGTCACACGCCATCGACGTGAAAGACTTTGAAAGGCTCGACCCGGCGGATTTCGTTGCCGAATGGAAATGGGACGGCATCCGCGTGCAGGCGACATCCGAGCGCGGCATCAGCCGGCTCTACACCCGCACCGGCGACGACATTTCCGCAGCCTTCCCGGACCTGGTTGACGCGATTTCCTTTGACGGTGCGCTGGACGGTGAATTGCTGGTGGCCCGGCCATCAGGCAGCGGCATCGAAACCGGCGGTTTTTCCGATCTTCAGCAACGCCTCAACCGCAAGACCGTCAGCGCCAAACAATTGCGCGATCATCCGGCCTTCTTCCGTGCCTATGATTTGCTTCAGGCCGGCGACGAAGACCTGCGCGCCCAACCCTTTCTTGACCGACGGCAGAAGCTTGAGGCCTTTGTCGGAGAGCTTGACCCGATGCGGTTCGATTGTTCTGAAATGCTTCCATTCGGAAGCTGGGATGAACTTGCTGCGCTACGTGCTGATCCGCCATTTGCGGTGATCGAGGGCGTGATGATCAAGCGCAGGGCGGCACCCTATCTTCCGGGCCGTCCCAAGGGCGAGTGGTTCAAGTGGAAACGCGATCCCTTCCTGATCGACGCGGTGCTGATGTATGCGCAGCGTGGTCATGGCAAACGGTCGGGTTTTTACTCCGACTACACTTTCGGGGTCTGGCGCGAGCCGGGGGAACTGGTCCCGGTCGGCAAGGCCTATTTCGGCTTCACCGATGACGAGCTTGTCGAGATCGACAAATATGTCCGCAACAACACCATCGAGCGCTTCGGCCCGGTGCGGTCGGTGCGTGCCGGTCTCGACAAGGGGCTGGTATTCGAAGTTGCTTTTGAAGGCATCAATCGCTCAAGCCGTCACAAATCCGGTGTCGCCATGCGATTTCCGCGCATCAACCGGCTGCGCTGGGACAAGCCGCCGGGCGAAGCGGACCGGTTGGACACGCTTGAGCGGATGATTGACGGTGCTGCATGACACTCTTGCCCGGAGGGCCGTGCATGACTATGTGAGGGGCAACGCAAAACGGGAACTGCCAGCATGAGCAATGGTCTGACACGCTTTCTGGGCGACACGCCCGGCAGAACAGCACTCAAGTTGCTGGTTGCTTCCTTCGTAGTCGGCGTGATCATGGCTGCGTTTAACTGGTATCCGCTCGATATCCTGTACATCGTCCGAGATTTTCTGGTCAATCTCTGGGAAACCGGCTTTGCCGCATTGGGCCGCTTCGGCACCTATTTCCTGCTCGGCGCCGGCGTAGTGATTCCCGTCTTCATCCTTGTGCGGCTGTTCAGTCTGCGGAAATAGGCTCAGACAAACCCGGACGCGGCTTCGAAGGTCAGCAGGTGACGTCTGGCGACTGCGTCGATGTCACGGCTGTATCCACCGCCCAGAACCGAGGCGACCGGAACGCCGCGTTGCCTGAAGAACGAGAACACCCGCCGGTCGCGGTCTTCGAGGCCTTTGTCGGTAAGTGACAAGCGCCCGAGGCGGTCATTTTCATGCGGGTCGACGCCGGCATTGTAAAACACCAGGTCCGGCGCAAAGCCGTCAATCGTTCGTGGCAGCAGCCAGTCAAGTGATTCAAGATAGGCCGCGTCGCGCACCCCGTCGGGCAGACCGACATCGATTGTCGATGGCTGCTTGCGCACCGGGTAGTTTTTCTCGCTGTGCATCGACACGGTGCGGATAGCAGCTACATCCGCACAGATCTCGGCGGTCCCATCGCCCTGGTGGACATCGAGATCAATAACCAGAACGCGGCCAACCTCGCCATCGGCAAGGAGCAAGAGCGCGGCTACCGTCACATCATTGAAGGTGCAGAACCCGGCCCCTTGTGCGCGCCGGGCATGGTGGCTGCCACCAGCGGTGTTGCAGGCAATGCCCTGGCTGAGCGCCAGCCGTGCCGCCATCACGGTGCCGGCGGTTGCCAGCCGCGCCCGCATGCTTACCCGGACATCGACTGGAAATCCGATCTCGCGTTCGATGAGAGCGGGCACCTTGCAGGCAAGCACCTGATCCACATAGGTCCGATGGTGCGCGAGCGTCAGCCATTCAGCGGGCGCCGGCGCGGGCGCGTGAAACTCCGCCACCGAATTCAAGCCGGTTTCGCTGATCAACTGCATCAGCCGCGTGTATTTGCCCATCGGAAAGCGGTGGCCCGGGTCAAAACCGGCATCATAGGCAGGGGCATGGATAATGGGCAAAGATGACATCGGCGATTTATGCCCCGACCGATCCCGGGCGTCCATCAAAAGCGTATCCGTGCGTCGCGCGCTTTAGCTTCCGGATAGAACCAGCTTGCCCGGCCTTCGTCTTCCGTCTCTTCCAAGCACCTCGCTGCCCGCCATTCTAACCTGATCGCGCCCGCTGTCTTTGGCGTTGTATAGTCCGATATCTGCAAGGTGCAGCAACAGTTCCAGGTTCTCACCGGTACCCTCCGACAGTCCAATGCTGACGGTAATTGGATGAGTTGCAGGAACACAGGCGTGGTATTGCAGGTGAATGGACGCGCGGAGTGACTCGGCAAAGGCCAGCGCCGCCATGCTGCCGGTGTTGGGAAGGAAAATGCCAAATTCCTCTCCGCCCAATCGGCCGACCACCGCATTGTCCGGCACACTCGCTTGCATCAAACCCGCAATGGTCTGAATCACCTTGTCGCCGGTCTGGTGACCGTAGCTGTCGTTGACCTTCTTGAAATGGTCAATGTCGAGTAGCAGAACCGAAATCGGAAGTGTTGGGGTTGCCTGAAGCGCGACGGCCTCCGCAGCAGCAAAAAAACCGCGCCGGTTGAGCAGGCCGCTCAATGAATCGGTGATCGATTGCTGATTGAGCTCCGCAAACAGGTCAGCGGCAATGCGCAGCATGAACAGAATGGCCAACACCAGCAGGCTGTAAAGCCCTGCCACCTTGAGCGAGACAGCCCAGAACGATGTGTCTTCGATAACGCCGATTTTTGGTGCGCCTTCGATGAAGAATGAAAGCACAGGCCGTCCAAGCACCAATATTGCCGCCGACATCAGGGCAACAAGAATTCCGAGATCGATTTTGTCACGTGTCCGGGTTTTCAATATCGCCCATATCCCGGTGGACAGCAGGAGGACGATCCCGACGCTGATGGACAGGCCACGCCCGAACGCATTTTGATGAACAAAATTGATCCAGCATGCGGTGAGGTCGGCAACGGCAAGGATGAAAAGCAACAGGCGGGTCGGTGCATTGCCTGTGTAGCGCAGACACACGCCCCTGGCGACCAGCAGCACACAGATGGGCACGAAGATATTGACTCCGTCCATGAGCCTGAACATCGGATTGAAGTAATTGAGGAATTCGAAGGCGAACCCGATACTGCCAAGAGAAAAAGCCAAAGCCCAGTTCAGAATATGTATCCTGTCTGGCTGCTGTTTCCATATCAGGAAGAATGTCAAAGCGAACAGCAGTCCCACGACAGGATTGATGGTCGATAAGATGTATGATGATTCCAAGCGAACGCCTCTCAGCCTGACGGCAAGGCCCTTCCAGTATGCCATGGAGGTTAAAAAAGGCCCAATTCACGTACTCATGCCAGTAGCGAAATCAGCACCAGATATTGCTTGGGTTGATGGCCCGAACCCTGATGCCGGCCCCTTTACACGAGCCGCAAACTCGAACAGGAAAGAAACAGTCTTCCTTGCTGGATTTGCCACGTGACCAATTTGTCCCTGACGCCTGATGTGCTGCCGCCTGCCGGGCGTGATTTTGACGTCAACAACCGCATGGTGCTCGCCATCGCGGTGCCGATGACGCTGGCGTTCTTGACCACGCCGTTGCTCGGGCTGGTCGATACCGCGGTGGTTGGCCGCTTGGGCGATGCAGCACTGATTGGCGGGTTGGCGATTGCGGCGATCCTCTTCGATCTTGTCTTCACCACGTTCAATTTCCTGCGTTCATCGACCACGGGTCTGGTTGCGCAAGCCATGGGCCGTGACGATCCGACTGAAGAGCAGGCTGTGTTCTGGCGATCGCTGATGATCGCGGTGGTCGCAGGTGTCGTTGTCATTGCCGCCATTCCACTGCTTCTGGCAGGCGGGTTGGCATTCATGGGAGCTGAAGGTGAGGTCGCAGCGGCAGCTTCGACCTATCTGGTGATCCGGGCGCTTTCCGCGCCAGCCGCGCTGTCCAATTATGCCATCCTTGGATATGTGCTCGGCCGGGGGATGGGTGGAACCGGGCTGTTTCTGCAAACCATCATCAATGGCACCAATATCGTGCTGTCGATCTGGCTGGGCCTGGGGCTTGGCTACGGTCTTGAAGGCGTCGCGTTTGCAACGGTGATTGCCGAGGTGGTTGGTTGCGCCACGGGGCTTTTGATCATTCATCGCAAATTTGATCGCGCCCATGGCCCGTCCTGGCAGCGGATCATCAACCGCCCTTCAATCCTGAAGCTGATGGCGCTCAATGGTGACATCATGATCCGCTCCTTTGCGCTGATCATCGCCTTTGCCTGGTTCACCCGCATGGGCACCGGCTTTGGCGAGACCACCTTGGCCGCCAATGCCATCCTGATGAATTTTTTCATGGTCGCCGGCTACTATCTTGACGGTTTCGCCACTGCGGCCGAACAGATCGCCGGACGGGCCATTGGCGCACGCAACCGGCAGGCTTTCGGCAAGGCCGTTCGACTGACCGTCATCTGGGGCTTTGGCCTCGCCGCCTTCACAACCACCTTTTTTCTGATCTTCGGCACGACGGTTGTCGAGCTGATGACGACTCTCGAAACGGTCCGCACCGAAGCTGGGGCATATCTGTTCTGGGCGGCGCTGACTGCGCTATCCGGCGTGCTCGCCTTCGAGATGGACGGTGTCTATATCGGCGCGACATGGTCACGTGACATGCGCAACATGATGTTGATGTCGCTCGCCCTGTTCATCGGCCTGTCAGTCGGCCTCACCGAAATATGGGGTAATCAGGGGCTTTGGATATCGCTGAATATCTTCCTTGCGGCGCGTGGCTTCACCTTGCTCGCCATATTGCCCCGCCGCATGGACAGGGCTTTTGGCGCAGCTTGAACCTATTCAGGAATGGTCAAACCCGCGTAATGCGCTGTTCTGGTGTCACGCAGATCTGACAGCCGTGCCAGATTTTCACGATCGCAGAGCCGCGACAGATCACGGACGATCCGGCCCGGAAGCAGCGGTCCGCCATAGATGAACCCGGTATAGAGTTGCACCAGATCCGCGCCGGCGCGGATTTTTTCAGCAGCCGTCTCGGCGCTGTCGATGCCGCCCACCCCGATCAGAGGCATATCGGCGCCGAGCCGTTGCCGCATCTTGGCCAGCACAATCGTCGAGCGCTCGAACATTGGCCGTCCGGACAGCCCGCCCGCTTCGTTCACCTTCGGATCAGGGACAAGTCCGGTGCGCGACAACGTGGTGTTGGAGACAATGACGCCGTCAAGCTTTTGCGCCAGGCATTCCGCAGCGATGTCATAGAGATCGGCCTCAGTCAGATCTGGTGCGATCTTGAGAAACACCGGTATGCGCTTGGCCTTCGCGTCGCGTTCGGCAAGAACCTGGCTCAACAGGTCCGACAGGGCTTCGCGGCTTTGCAGATTGCGCAGGCCAGGCGTGTTCGGTGAGGAAATATTGACGGTGAAATAATCCGCCACATCGGCAAAACGTAAAATTCCAGCGACATAATCGCCGACCCGGTCTGCCGTATCCTTGTTGGCGCCGATATTGACCCCGAGAATTCCATCGCGGCGGCGGCCCGAAATCCGGGCATGGGCTTCGGCGTGGCCCTGATTGTTGAACCCCAGACGGTTGATGACCGCGTGATCCTTGACCAGACGGAATACGCGGGGTTTTGGATTGCCCGATTGCGGCTTGGGAGTCAGCGTGCCGACTTCGACAAAGCCAAACCCGAGACGCGACAGTTCCGGGGCAACTTCGGCGTTCTTGTCATAGCCTGCAGCCATCCCCAGCGGATTGGGAAACGCCAGCCCGGCGATATTGACAGAGAGACGCGGGTCGCTGGTGCGGCAAGCGGGCACCAGTCCGCTTTTCAGCGCGCTGATAGAAAGCCCGTGCGCTGTTTCCGGATCGAGCCTGAAAAGCGCGCTCCGGGCAATCCCGTCAAGCAGGCTCTTCATGCCTCCATATCCGGAAACACATGCGCGCCGTCTGGACCGATTGGCAATGGTTTGACCCATTTGACCACGGACAGGGGCATGTCTGCGTAAAGATGCGGAAACAATGCGCCGCCCCGCGAGGTTTCGAACACCAGTTTTTCGCCGAGCGCACCCGCATCAATAGCCACCAGCAACAAATCACCCTGTCCGCCAAAGTGCTTTTGCGCTGTCTCGATTGCCTGATCACGGGTTGAAAAATGAATGAAACCATCGGCCAGATCCACCGGTGCGCCGGTAAAGCGGCCTTCGGCTTCTGCAACGCGCCAGAGGGCTTCAGGTGTAATCTTGTAAATTGTCGCATGCATGATTGATTGTCTCGCTTTCCTGCTGCCGCCCACGGCTATGCGTTCCATTGACAGCTTTTTAGGATCCATTCTCGATTTTGTCTTCATTGCGTGTCATCACATATACAAGCAGGAGTGTGCCGTCATGACCCGTTTTGCAATTCTTCCAGCTTCAGCCCTGGCGTTGATCATATCCGCTCAGGCTTTTGCCCAGGAACCGCTGGCAAGCCGCTTTACCATGGAAAAGACAGAGGATGGCTTTGTCCGCATGGATAAGTTGACCGGTGAGATGTCAATCTGCACCGAAAAATCCGGTCAACTTGTCTGCAGGCTTGCCGCCGACGAGCGTCACGCCTTTGAGGAAACCCTGTCGGAGCTCTCGGCTCGCGTCACGGATCTGGAAGACCGGCTTGATTCGCTCGAACCGGACGGACGTGGCAATGAGCTTCCGGATGAGGCCGAACTGGATAAGGCCATCAGTGCCATGGAAAAAATGATGCGCCGGTTTTTCGGCATGGTTGAAGAACTGCAGAAGGATTTTGACGACAAGCCAAAAATCCCGCCAGAGCCGGTGCCGGACAGGACTTGATACTGCTTTGACAGAGAGCCCCGATCGGGCGGCAGGCTGCAAGGTCAGTCTTCGCCCTGACTGAATCGCCACTTTGGCGCCTCATCGGATTGCCGCCCTTGCGCGAAGCCTTGCTGCGCCGCTAGAGTGCGCTTCACAAATCAGGCCTAGTGCCTGGTTTATCGCGGGAGCGCGATCGGGGGGCAGAGCGCATGGCGCAATTGACACTTATCATAGCAGACGATCATCCATTGTTTCGCGGAGCGATGCGGCAAGCCCTGGAGGGCATGGGCGCCAGCATCGATATTCTGGAGGCTGGCGATCTCGAGGCCGCGCGCAAGAAAGCAGGTGACCATCCGGAAGCGGATCTGATTCTTCTGGATCTGACCATGCCGGGTGTATCGGGGCTGTCCGGGCTGATTGCGTTCCGCGCCGAATTTTCCAGCCTGCCAGTGGTGGTGGTGTCGGCGTCCGACGATCCGCCAACCATGCGCCGCGCGCTGGAACTGGGCGCTTCGGGATTCATTCCAAAATCCGCCAGTATCGACGAAATTCGCCAGGGCGTTCAAACCGTCCTGGACGGGGGCATCTGGACACCACCGGGGGTGGACCTGGGATCCGAGCACGATCCGGAAATTGCCAGCCTGATTGCCCGCATTCAGACCCTGACCCCGCAGCAGGGCCGAGTGCTCGGAATGCTGGCCGAAGGCCTGCTCAACAAGCAGATCGCCTATGAGCTCAGCGTCTCCGAAGCCACGATCAAGGCGCATGTTTCTGCGGTGTTGCAGAAGCTTGGCGTCGACAGTCGGACCCAGGCCGTCATTCAACTCTCCAAGATCGGCGCGGAGGTTCTCACCCAGAACGATTGATCAGAGGCGATCCGGCATGAGTGCGTGGCACGCTGCTTGGAGCATCGTGCGATGCTCTATTCTGCCGCTTTGCGTCGGGTGACAGTCACATGATTGAGAAAGGCGCGAAGCGCTGCTGGCTTGATCGGCTTGTTTTGAACCGAGATGCGGTCAACCGCAGCGGTAGCTCGGACTTCCGGCGTGCGGTCAGCGGTGACCAGAAGTGCAGGAATATCCATTCTCCACAATTTGCGAAGCGCGATGATGGTCTCGATTCCGGTCCCGTCATCGAGATGGTAATCGGCGAAAATAACGTCGGGCGCGTCCTCTGTTTCGGCGATTGTCAGGCTTTCATTCAGCGAGCCGGAAGCCAGCACCGTGCATCCCCACCCGCCAAGCAACAGTGTCATGCCCTCCAGAATTTTGGGTTCATTGTCGATGCACAGAACCCGAAGTCCCTTCAGGTTGGTGCTTGCCTGTTCCGCACCGGCGCGTTTGGGCTGTGCCTGGATGCGCTTGATGTTGGTTTCAAGCGGCAGCTCCACCCGGAATTCAGTGCCTTTTCCGGCTTGCGAGGCGATGTCGACCGGATGCTTGAGCACCCGAGCGATGCGATCGACGATCGAAAGCCCCAATCCGAGCCCCGATGCCGTGCGCGCGCCTTCCTCAAGCCTGGCAAATTCACGGAAAACGGTTCGGAACTTGCTTGAGGGGATTCCGATGCCGGTATCAATGACCTGAATGAGAACCGTGTCACCGCGCCGTCGCACACCCACCAGCACCCGGCCTTCACGGGTGTATTTGATGGCGTTGGAAACCAGATTCTGGATTAGCCGCCGCAACAGGTTGGGGTCGGATCGTACATAAACGCTGGTCGGCATCACCGTGAATTTGAGGTTTCTCTCACGTGCCACCGGCGCGAAATCGGTGACCACCCGTTGCAACAAATCATTGAGTGGGAAGCTTGCCAATTGCGGTTTCATGGCGCCGGTGTCGAGCCGGGAGATATCCAGCACGGCACCCAAAATGGCTTCCACTGATTCCAGCGAGGAATCGATATTCTGCACCAGTTTCTGGTTGGGAGAATTGCCCAGCCGTTCAACCAGTGTGGACGAGTAGAGCCGGGCGGCGTTGAGCGGTTGCAGGATGTCATGGCCGGCAGCGGCGAGAAACCGCGTCTTGCCGATGTTTGCTTCTTCAGCGGTCAATTGGGCTTTCTCAAGCTCGCGGTTCACCCGGGTCAATTCGGCGGTGCGGTGTGTCACCCTCTGCTCAAGCGTTTCATTGGCCTGTTTGAGCGCCATGTCGGCGGCCACGCGCTCGGTGATGTCGGCATAGGTGGTCACGATGCCGCTGTCCGGCATCGGGTTCGAGCGGATTTCGACAATTCTCTTTTCCGCTCCGATGGTCAGCGCAAAAGCAGTGTCCATGATCTGGAACTGGTCCAGTGTATCTTGTTTTTCACTGTCCCTGATGTCGCCCCGATCAGCCAGGATCGAGATGATACTCTCCAGCGAAAACCCGACCTGCCCGACATTTTCAGGTAGTTCCAGCAATGAGCGGAACCGCTTGTTCCACACCGTCAGCCGGTTGGTACTGTCAAAAACCGTGATGCCCTGGTTCATCTGTCCAAGCGCTGTCTGCAACAGGTCGCGATTATATTGCAGCGCTTCTGACGCCTCGTCGAGCAAGCGTGCTGTATCGCCGGGAATATCGTCGGCCCGTTCGAACAACAATGACAGCACCAGACGTGCCGATGCCGAGCCGATGGCGCTGCCCAGCAATTGCTCTGCAAACCGCAACATGCCCATATCCGCAGGGTCATCGGGTTTGATCCATCGCCCGATGGCGCGTTCGTGCGAATGAAACGACCGTTCGGTCCGCTCATGGCCAAGATACCGGCTGATCGTCTGTTTCAGGTCGGCGACGGTTACCTTGGTCTTCCAGCTGCGGCCCGAAGTCGCCAGTCTGCGGCTCTGCGGTATGAACACTGCCGACTGGATCCGCTCGATGGATTTCGGGCGGCGCGAAAGCGACCCGATCACGTAAAACAGACAGTTGACCGCCAGGCTCAGTACAACGGCATTAAACAGCGGATCCGAGCCCGGCCCGGTAAAGCTGCTGGTGCCCGGGATGACGAAATCGAGAATGGCCGCCGCCACATGGCTGTTATCCGGCCCGCCCAGACTTGGAACCATCAGCATATAGGCCCAGATGGCAATTCCGCTGGAAAGGCCGGCAACCGCGCCGCGGGCGTTGGCCTGGCGCCAGAACAGCCCGCCGAAAAAGGCCGGCGCCAGCTGTGCGATCGCCGCGAACGACAAAAGGCCGATGGAGGCCAGCCCGGCATTGATGTCGGCAGCGCGATAATAGGCAAAGCCGAGCAACAGAATGCCGACAATCGCGGTGCGCCGTATGACCAGGATCAGACGCGAAAAATCGCCGCTCTGGCCACGCCTGTCGCGCCGCCGGAGCACCACCGGAACGATGATGTCATTGGAGACCATGATGGCGACGGCCACGGATGCGACAATCACCATCGCTGTTGCTGCCGAAAAGCCGCCGATGAATGTCAGAAGTGCAATGACCGGCATGTCGTTGGTCATCGGCAGGGCAAGCACAAACAGATCGCTGGCGCCGCCCGAGCCGAATTGCAGAACCCCGGCAATCGCAACCGGCAGGACAAAAATATTGATCGCAACGAGGTAGAGCGGTAGCAGCCACCCGGCCAGCCGGAGTTCGCCCGGCGTCCGGTTCTCCACCACCGCCACGTGAAATTGGCGCGGCAGCAGGATGATGGCGAACGACGATAGCACGACCAGCAAGCCCCAGCGCAACGGCGGCGTCTCATAGCTTAGCGCCGCCATTACGTCAGCCTGCGCGGTGGCTGCCCGGAGCAAATCCCAGGGACCGTCATACATCACGAAAACGACCGACAATCCGATCAGCGTAAACGCCAGCAGTTTGACCAGCGACTCCATGGCGATCGCCAAAATCAGGCCATCTTGGTGCTCGGTCGCGTCCGTATGGCGGGTGCCGAAAATCGCCGCGAAAGCCGCGAGCACCAGAGTGACGAAGAAGGAGATGTCAGAGAGAAAGAATGTTTCGGTGACCCGGTGCAATTGTTCGACATCGACCATCACCGCCACGGATGACGAGACTGCTTTCAGCTGCAATGCAATGTAGGGAATGGTTCCGATCACGGCAATCAGGGCGACCAGCGCCGCCACCGTCGGGCTCTTGCCATAGCGCGCCGCCATGAAGTCGGCGATCGATGTCAATTTTTCGGCCTTGGCCAGAGTCACGATCCGCTTCAGGATCGGCATGCCAAGCGTGAACATCAAGATCGGGCCGATATAGATCGCGGTGAACTCCAGACCGCGCGACGCGGCCAATCCAACCCCGCCAAAATATGTCCAGGACGTGCAGTAGATTGCCAGACTGAGAGAATAGATGATCGGGCGGCCAGCCATCCGCCTTCGCCGCTGTCTGGCTGAACGGTCGCCATAGGTGGCTATCGCAAACAGCATCAGCAGATAAAAGAGGGCTGATCCAAAAACCAGCCAGCCGGGCATCATTGTTTCTCACTCCCACCTGTCCACCAGCCAGCAGCATAGTCTGTAAAGACGGTCAAACAAGGCAGCCTTTGGTTCAGGTTGCATCTTATATTTGACTTTTGCCCAGGTAATGAGCATACGCTCATTTCCCAATTGCGTGTTTATGTTAATAGATGCTTAAACCGGACTGGCTTTGCGCGCGGGTCGAGCGGTTTATTCCCACAGGGACAACGCGCGCTCAACGGAGTGACTGACTATGTTAAACGAGTTCAAGGCATTTATCGCCAAGGGCAATGTCATGGATCTGGCTGTCGGTGTTATCATCGGCGGTGCTTTCGGTCTGATTGTCTCATCCCTGGTGGATGACATCATCATGCCAATCGTCGGCGCCATTTTCGGCGGCATGGATTTTTCCAATTTCTTCATCCCGCTTGCGAGCGGTGTGACGGCAACAACGCTGGAAGCTGCCAAGGAACAGGGCGCTGTGCTTGCCTACGGCAATTTCCTCACGGTTCTGATCAACTTCCTGATCCTGGCCTGGATCATCTTCCTGATGGTCAGGGCGGTCAATTCGATGCGCAAGGAACAAGAAGTGGCTCCGGCTGCTCCCGTTGCGCCGCCTGCTGACATCGCACTGCTCAGCGAGATCCGTGATCTCCTGAAAAAGTAAACCTTCGGGTTTGGACATCAGTCTGCGTATGGCGGGCTGGGTACGAAAATGAAAATGGCCCCGGCTTGACAATGCCGGGGCCATTTTCATTGCGGATGTCTGGCGCATCAGAAATTTCCATGGATTGATAAGGCCAGGAGGGATGCAGTCATCAGTCCGAACAGCTATGAGAGGCAAACGGAGTTTGCCATGAATCAGTTTGACAGTCTGAGCCGCCGGGCCATCGAAGCCCCTGAAAGCGGTATCGTCACGGTCGTCAATCACGGCCGCCTCAAGCCCGGGCTGATCCCGCTGTGGGCAGGCGAGGGTGACGAGTCGACACCTGATTTCATCGCCCGGCCAGCTGCCGATGCGCTTCTTGCTGGTGAAACCTTCTACACTTGGCAACGCGGCATTCCCGAACTCAGGCAGGCGCTGTCAGACTATTATGCCCGCCATTTCGACCGGACACTGCCTCTCGATGCCTTTTGCGTCACGGGCTCGGGCATGCAGGCGATCAAGATCGCCATCGAGGCGGTGACCAATCCCGGCGACGAAGTCATCCAGATCACCCCCGCCTGGCCCAATTTTGCCGCGGCGCTGGGAATGTCGGGCGGTGTTTCGGTTGCAGCGCCGCTTGATTACGCCGACGGTCGCTGGAGCATCGATCCGGACCGGATCGCCAGCGTGATCACACCCAAAACCCGCGCGCTGTTCATCAACACTCCATCCAATCCGACAGGCTGGACGGCGACACGGGACGATCTGGTGGCAATCCTTGAGTTGGCCCGCAAGCACGGCCTCTGGATCATTGCCGACGAAATCTACACCCGGTTTTTCTACGCCGGAGGACGCGCGCCTTCGTTCCTCGACATCATGGATGACGATGACCGGATCATGTTCGTCAACACTTTCTCCAAGAACTGGTCGATGACGGGTTGGCGGGTCGGCTGGATCGTGGCGCCGCCTTCGATCATCCAGGTTCTTGAAAACAGCGTCCAGTACCAGACATCCGGCGTTCCCCAGTTCATGCAGAAGGGTGCCTTGGCAGCACTTGAGCATGGCGATGGCTATGTTGATGCACAGATAGCCAAGGCGGCTGCAGCGCGAGATCTGTTCTGCGATGCGCTGACCGGCACGAACCGGGTTGTGACCCAGAAACCTGACGGCGCTTTTTACGCATTCTTCCGCATCGATGGCGTCACCGATACCAAAGCTGCGGCAATCGATATTGTAGATCGCGCCGGGGTGGGGCTGGCTCCCGGCACGGCTTTTGATCAGGGCGGGGCTACGTTTCTGCGCGCCTGTTTCCTGCGCCGCCTCGATCACATCGAGGAAGCCGCTGGCCGGTTGGCAAGGTACATTTCCTCGTTGTAGCGTCCGTCTCCGACCAGTCTGTTCCCCGGCAGCACTGCCATCGTTCATCGTTTCTTGAATTTTGATGTGCATCCTTGCATGGTAAAGACACCATCGAGGGATTGACCATGACAGTTCTGGTAACCGGGGGAGCAGGATATATCGGCAGCCATATGGTTTGGGCCTTGCTGGATGCTGGCGAGGACGTGGTTGTGGTCGACCGGTTGTCAACCGGTTTCGATTGGGCCGTAGCGCCTGAGGCGAAACTCGTCTGTGCTGATGTGTCTGATACCGGCGCCATTGCCGAGCTCATTCAGGCGCATGGCATCGAGGCGATCGTTCATTTCGCCGGCTCGATTTCCGTGCCGGAATCCATGGCCGATCCGCTCGGTTATTACCAGAACAACACCGCCAATTCTCTGGCGCTGATCCGCACGGCCATCGAAAACGGCGTCGGCAAATTTGTCTTCTCGTCGACCGCAGCTGTCTATGGCAGGACGGAAGGCAACCAACCCATTGCCGAAGCCACGCCAACATTGCCGCAATCGCCTTATGGCCTGTCCAAACTGATGACCGAAACCATGTTGGCCGATGCAGCCGCCGCGCATGATTTCCGCTATGCGGCGTTGCGTTATTTCAATGTGTCCGGCGCTGATCCCATGGGACGGACCGGCCAATCGACGCGTGGCGCCATCAATCTGATCAAGGTGGCGACCGAAGCCGCTATGGGCAAGCGTGATGGCATTGAAATCTTCGGCACCGATTACCCCACCCGTGACGGCACCTGCGTGCGCGATTTCATTCACGTCACCGATCTGGTCGCCGCGCATCTGGATGCGCTGTCCTACCTGCGGGCTGGCGGCGACAGCCTGATTGCCAATTGCGGCTACGGCCGCGGCTACACCGTGCGCGAGGTTCTCGACTCGGTGCGACGCATCAGCGGACGGGACTTCGATATCCGTCTCGGACCCCGGCGGGATGGCGATATTGTCACGTCGGTCGCCGATTCAACCAGAGCCAGAACCGTTCTTGGTTGGCGGCCGCAGCATGATGATATCGACAAGATTGTCAGCAGTGCCTTGGCCTGGGAGGCAGCCTTGTTGCGCAGCAATCATGCAGGTCTGCAGTCTGAAGGCGAGCAATCGGCTCGAACAGTGCTCGATTGGTCGCCGCCTCATGATGCCCTGGATGAGGATTCGCGCAATGCCGGGGTGCCACAAGCCGCTCTGGCGAGGCGTTAGAAACGAGCGATGCTCAAACTCCGCCGGATTTCTGTTTCGGGTCAGTTCGCAATCGGTTTTAGGTTGCTGAATTCCGGCATACGCTTTTCGCCGCGCGCGATGAATGCCTCCTTGATGTCATCGGGACGCAACATCGCGGCGTTCCACACCGAGACATAGTCCAGCGCATCCGCAGTCGAGTGATCGCGGGCATAATTCGCCATCGTCTTGCATCCGGACACGGCGAGAGGTGAGTGCGCGGCAATCTTGCGCGCGATCGCCATCACTCCATCGAGCAACGCCTCATGGGTCTCATACACCTCGTTGATCAGCCCGATTTCCTTGGCCTTGGCTGCCGGAAGCCGCTCGGCCGTATAGGCCATCTGCCGTGCCCATCCTTCGGGGATCAACCGCACCAGACGTGGAAATGTACCGACATCGGCGGTCATGCCGATAGCAGTCTCCTGAACTGCGAAAAATGCGTCCTCAGACGCGTACCGGCAATCACAGGCAGTGACCAGATCGACACCGGCGCCGATGGCGCCACCTTGGATGGCGGCAAGCACCGGCTGGCGGGCGCGTTCGATGCAGGAAAATGTTTGCTGCAACGCCTTGATCTTGTGCCGGAATGCCTCCGCCGAAACATGCTTATTGGGCCCATCCGCATCAAGCGCGCCGCTCATGAACACCGAAACATCCATGCCCGAGGTGAAATGCTTGCCTTCCGACGAAATCACGATGACCCGCGCTTCTGCGTCGTTGGAAATCCGGTCAATCGCCTCCGGCAGTTCTTTCCAGAACTCCATCGTCATCGAGTTGGCTTTATCCGGCCTGTTGAAGCGGATATGGGCGATGTGGTCGGCAATCTCGAGCGCGAAGCAGGCATAGGTCATGATGGACTCCCTTTGCCTCCTTTTATCCTCCAATCCCGGTTTGAGAAACCGTGGATCGAGCAATTCCCCCCAATGAGTTGTCGCCTCCGGCGCCCGTGTAAACTTGACTCTCGCGGGTTTATTGCGGCGCCGCGCCTTCATCGTTTCCGAAAACCGGCGGTCCTCCGCAATGGCTGGTTTTCCTGTCGCTGGAGGAAGATCTTCGACATGGGGGGCATTCGGTCAGAAACAACCGTGATCAAGGCTGTGGGGTAGCAATGACAAACTGCGCACGCACGGGCAAGTGGTCTGACGCAATGCGAGTCAAACCGTTCAACACTGGGCCACAGGATTTCAGATGCGCATGGTCAGTGTAGAAAATCCGGTCGAGTGAGGCGATCGGATTGCCAGCGGGAAATGTCTTTCCGCAGGCGGCCTCATGCAGGAAGTCTCGAAACGGCTTCAGGCTCCACCGTGACTTTCCCCAGCAATTGAAATCGCCCAATATAAATGTAGTGCGTCCCGATTCTATATCTGCCGCTTCCATCAAGACCTCAACCTGGCGCCGGCGATAGGGCGCCAGGATTCCGAGATGGGCAGAGATGATCCGGATTTCAGTCCCGCCATGTGCAAGATCGACAAGCAGACCTCCGCGGGGCTCAAGACCGGGCAGTTCAATGATACGGGCGTCCAGAATAGTCATCTTCGGGTTCACCAGAAGAATGTTGCCATGCCATCCAAGCCCATTCTGATTATGATCCAAAGCGACAGTGTGCATGGACGTCAGATGTCGAACTTGCTCTGAATTGAAAATGGGTTGGCGCTGCTTGAAGCGATAATCGGCTTCCTGCAGGGCGACGACGTCAACATCCAGATCTGATACGGATTCAAGAATACGTTTCGGATCGCGCCGATAATCACGGCCGATCGCTTTGCGAACATTGTAAGTTGCAATGCTTAGCGACGTGGCTGTTTCGGTGACCGGTTTCATATTTTGAGCCATGTCAAAAATTGTCATATTCCCTTGTTCGATGCATCATCAAATACAGGTGGCAATGGCGCAACTCGGTCCACGTGACGGAGCTATCCAGTCGTCCCGCGACGCAGACATTGCTTCAAACGGACTAGTTGTTCCGCCACCCAAATAAATATGGGAATGATTTGAGCAATTGCCAGTGTGTCGGAAGACGGCAGATTGTGCTGTATTCGAGCAAAGCCGAGGCAATAACAGGCATGCAAATGCGGCAAGCTGTCGTTTGGTCATGAACGGCTATAGTCCTCTCAGAGAAGCCACTCAACCGGCAGCCATCCGATGACCGCCAGGGCCATCCGCTTGAGCATATTTGAGCCGGGTTCGTTTCTTGTTTTTGCGCCTGTCGTGAGATCAACCCACACAGTATGCCCCTTGTTCAGTTCAACGCGCCAGGCCAATCCAGCCAGTTCACGATCGAAGGCTTCATGTATTCCCCTGGCCATTTGTTCACTGTTGATCAACAGGCCCATTTCAGTGTTGAGCGTTGTCGACCGGGGGTCGAAATTGAATGATCCCACGAAGATGCGCTTGCCATCGACAGCGAATGTTTTGGCGTGCAGGCTTGACCCTGAAGAACCAAAGTGTCCGAACATCTTGCTTGGTGGTTCGGGTGCGGCTTGCCTCCGCAGTTCGAAAAGCCTTACCCCGGAGCGAAGCATTCTTTTTCTGTATTTGGTGTAGCCCGCATGGACCGGCAGCACGTCGGTCGCTTCCAGCGAGTTTGTCAGCATGCGCAATGCGACACCCCGCGCCTTCAGTGCATTAAAGGCTTTGACCCCGGCGATGCCCGGCACCAGATAGGGTGATATCCCGTCGAAGCGGGATTCAATCTTTCCGACAGCCTGCATCAAACGCACGGCAAGCAGATCCTCACGCGGCACGGCGCCTTCGCCCTTGACCGGGTCGTCGCTGACCAGAATAGCGGTTGTCCACTCCAGTTTCAGATCGCCCTGGGCCAGGGCTTCGACGATGTCAGGTGTTTCGTGTAGTGCGCGATGAGCATTCAGTCGCGGACTCTTCTGACGTCTGGCCAGTCCCTCGCAAATAGGATTTTCTGCCTTGGTTTTGCCAAGGATCGCGCCTGCGGGATGCACCGATGGGGCTGCCCAGTAACGATCGAATTCTGCTGAAACGTCGGATACAGCTTTGCCCACGGCGAGAACGTCCAGATCGATAAAAAGCGCTGCTTGTCCTGCCCCGAAATACTCATCACCCACATTGCGTCCGCCGAGGATCGTCGCGTGGCCATCTACCGTGAACGACTTGTTGTGCATCCGGCGGTTCAGCCGAAAGAAGTCGAAGCCATAGGACAGCATCTTCAGGCGCCGCAGGTTGAACGGATTGTAAAGCCGGACCTCGATATTGGGGTGGGCATCCAGATATGCCAGTTCGCAATCAAGGCCGGATACGCCGTTGTCGTCGAGCAACAACCGCACCCGCACACCACGGTCCGCTGCGCGCAACAATGCGTCCAGCAGCAGGTATCCGGTCAGATCATTGTGCCAGATATAATATTGGGCATCGATGGATGATATGGCTGCATCGGCGAGAGAGACCCGTGCGGCAAAAGCATGTGCACTTTCCTGGAGCGGGGCGATGCCTGTCAGTCCCGCATGGTCTACGCTTAACTTGGAAAGAGCGACAGCCAACGGACCAGACCCTGCCGGCCGCTTCGCGATCGTATCAGAGCGTCCTCTGGGGGTTGGCAGTGCAAAGACAAGGCGGCAGACAATCACCGTCGCTGTCACCAGGAGCACCAGTCCAAAAATATAATACAGGGCGTGAAACATCACATTCTTTCTGGGCGTTTGACGCTGCTGGCGACATCATGAAATCTGTGTGTCTGGCCCGGTCCATGAAGCTCTGAGATGCAGTCACGCATTGAAGCGCTCCCCGACCGTGATAGCGGACTGCTTTCTGGCTGCATACCATTCCCGGATAATGCGAACATTTTTCTCGAATTTGCGGATTGCCAAGCAGACCAGCTTGGCCGCCGCCCTTCCTGTCGGCAATGAGCATCGTAACGTTAACCCCGCGGCGATCGGCCTGTGCGATTTTGCGGCACGACCCAAACCGTTCGTGATCCCCTTTATCGCCGCCACCGGTTTCCAGCTGAAGTGATTGCTCATGCTGTCTGGCTTTATCTTCGTTTCCCGCTCAGCTTGCGGATGGTCGAAGACTTACTGGCGGCGCGCGGAATCATTGTCTCGCACCGGACAGTCCGCCTTTGGGCCGAGAAATTCGGTCGCCACTTTGCCAATGAAATCCGGCGACGTTCAGCCGGAAAGCTTGGCGACAAATGGTATCTCGATGAAGTCGTCATCACCATAGGCGGCAAGAAGCACTGGCTGTGGCGGGCCGGCGATCAGGATGGCTTCGTTCTTGATGTTCTGGTGCAGACCCGCCGTTATACCAAGGCCGCCAAACGTCTGATGCGAAAGCTTCTGAAAGTACAGGGTCAAGCACCCCGTGTGATGATCCCCGACAAACCCGGATCCT
Source organism: Hoeflea sp. IMCC20628 (assembly GCF_001011155.1). Classification (NCBI taxonomy): domain Bacteria; kingdom Pseudomonadati; phylum Pseudomonadota; class Alphaproteobacteria; order Hyphomicrobiales; family Rhizobiaceae; genus Hoeflea; species Hoeflea sp. IMCC20628. The sequence continues at coordinate 3,774,384 of NZ_CP011479.1, read as the reverse complement.
ACGGCGCGGCCAAACGCGACATCATGCCCGGCGTCGAACACCGTTCGCACAAGGGATTGAATAACCGGGCGGAGAAGTCCCATCAGCCGACACGAAGGCGAGAGCGCATCATGAAGGGCTTCAAATCAGCTCGACATCTCCAGCGTTTCGTCTCCATCCATCACCCGGTCGCAAACCTCTTCCACATTCCACGCCACGATATCCCGTCCCACCATCACCGTGAAATGAGAACCGCAGCGATGCAAATGTGAGGTGAGGTCGCGCGCCTGCAGGCCGCGTGAGAGGAAGCGGCGAGTGCCAGCTTTGGGCAGTAGCCCTTTAACTTTACGGTGCCACCGTGCCGCCACTCTGGCCGAGTGAGGCGATCTCTGAGCAGCCCAATAGATTGCTGTTACTGGAATACTGAGACGAGTTTGAGTTCAGCTGTCATTGCTTTCACCATCGATTGACAGACAGGCGCTGTGGTTTCGGGCGGCCCGGCTGAAGGTGAACTCAGAATTGAATTTTCAGTGTCGCGTTGCCACTGAACGATTTCCGCCCCTCGCCATGGTCAGCGCGCATATCCAGATCAAGCCAGCCTCTTGCGCCGACAGCAACAATGGCGCCTGCTCCGGCATAGAAAGCGCCCGTATCCTCATTCCCCGATTCAACAAACCGCGTGACGCCGAGCAGTGAAACCTCTGCCGCCCGATCGCCAACGAACGACCGGTGGGAATAGCCCGCCCGCAGGCTGACGGGACCGATGACGGTCATCTTTCGCGCGGCGATCTCGACAGCTGCATTGAGAACCCCGATTGACCGCACTCCGACAGTCGCGTTGGCATAAGCACCGTTCTCGCCATATCCTTCGATCCAGCCGGCGGCATAACGCAGTTGCGCCGAGGGCGTGATTGTCCAGGCGCTACGGCCGGCGAAATCGGCACCAATCGCGGCATGCGGTATGGCAAACCAGCTACCGTGCGCATTGTCGGTCCAGGACACGCCTGCAACGGCGAGGTTGTGGTTCACGAAGCGGCGATCGTCGTGAGAAATGCCGCCACCGATGACGCCGAAGTCAAGCCAGCCCCCCCACTGTCTTGCATGGCCCTGAAAACCGGCGAAAAAGCCGGTTCCGTCCGATTTGAAAGATTGGAGGAACGGGGATTTGGCACCGGCTTGCGTGGTAAAGATGCCTGCGAGCAGCCCGGCGGAAAATTGACTCCCGGCCCCGAAATTGTGCCCGGTGGCGAGGCCGCCGATCTTTACGGTGCGGTCGAGCGTTGCAATGTCACCGGAATGATCCGCAGCCGCACCGAAAGCCGACACCCACCAGCCGTCACCGGTTTGCAGTCCGCGCGATGCGGTCGAAGCGAGCGCGTCGGAAACATCCCCGAGCGCATCTTGGGAGACATCCAGCAAGGTCGGATCGTAGGTCGCCACAAGCATCGTGCCCGGATCGTAGAAGACCGGTACCCGGTTGCCAATCAGCACCGGCGCCCCACCGGCCAAGGTGCCCGACGACAAGTCCCAAAGAATCGAGTGCGAGCGACCGGTGGTGATCGTGACGCGTGTGTTTGCACCCAGCGCCAAGCGACCGCCAATAAAGGCTGGTGCAGACAGAGCCAGTTCGTTGTTGGCTCCCAGTGCAATCGCATCGGATTGTGCGCTGACAATACGACCGTTGTTCCTGATCAAATTATTATCACCGGCCGTTATGCCAGCCGCGCCGATGCCGCCGGCAAGGAGGGTACCGGAATTGACGAGCAGATTGCCGTTTCTCGCCAAAATGCCATGAGCGTTGTCCCCGGTGGTGGTGACACGCCCGGAATTGTCTACGAAATTTCCATCTACCACCAGGATGCCATAAAAAGCCAAACCGCTGGTGGCGATAGTGCCAGAATTCCTCACCGTGTTGTTGTTGACCGCAAGAATTCCGAACCCGGCCACACCATCGGTTTCAATGCTGCCAATGTTGACTGTCCGTCGTCAGATAAAATGGGACATCAGAGCGGCTTGAGTATTGGAGGCTCTGGTTCGTTTGTGTGACTGATTATGCCGCTTGTTTTTGATGGTGCAAGCGACGTTGGCGGATTGTCAGCTTCTTGATCTCTTTCCTTTCTCTCAAGATGGCTTTGTCGCGCCCAAAGTAGACGTCGGCGGGTGTGACGTTCTTCAAGCTCTCGTGGTAGCGCCTGTTGTTATAGTAGTCGACGAAGGCCTCGATCTGGCGTTCAAGATCGCCTGGCAGATAGTAATTTTCCAGCAGGACCCGGTTCTTCATCGTCTGATGCCATCGCTCGATCTTTCCCTGGGTTTGCGGGTGGAACGGGGCTCCACGAACGTGATCCATCTTCTTGTCCTCCAGCCATTCAGCCAAATCGCCAGAGATGTAACATGACCCGTTATCGCTGAGCAGGCGCGGTTTGTGGCGCACGACGGCCTGGTCGCAGCCCGATGCCTGAAGCGCCAGTTCAATGGTGTCTGTCACGTCCTCGGCCCGCATGTTTGTGCAAAGCTTCCAGGCGATGATGTAGCGGCTGTAATCGTCCAGGATCGTGCTGAGGTAATACCAGCCCCACCCGATGATCTTGAAGTAGGTGAAGTCGGTCTGCCACATCTCATTGATGGCGATAGTTTTGTCTTTGAACTCATTGGCTGCCTTGATCACCACATAGGCCGGTGCGGTGATTAAATCGGCTTCCTTCAGGATACGATAAGCCGATGATTCAGAGACAAAATACCGCTTCTCATCAGTGTATTTGACTGCCAGCTCCCGGGTCGTCAGCGCCTCGTGTTCCAGCGCGAACTCAATCAGGTCATCACGCCGGTCTTGGGGGATACGGTTCCAGACCGACTTCGGCCGTGGAGACCGATCATCCAAGGCAACAACCCCACCGTCGAGGTAAAGATCATACCATCTGTAAAAAGTGGTGCGCGGTATGCCCAGCATATCGAGGGTCTGCTTGGTTGGCAGGTGCGATCCTTCGACCGTGCGAATGATCTCAAGCTTCTCGGTCGCAGGGTATCTCATGCCTCGTCCTCCCCAGCACCTGTCATGCTTTTTTTGAGCAGGCGGTTCTCCAGGGTCAGATCGGCGACGCATTCCTTCAACGCCAAGGCTTCAGAGCGAAGGTCCTTTACTTCCGGCGACGTCGCTTGCCGTGCTGTGTCACCCGAGAGCCGGCGCTTGCCTGCTTCCAGGAACTCCTTCGACCAGCTGTAATACAGGCTTTCGGCGATACCTTCGCGGCGGCACAGCACCGAGATGCTTTCCTCTCCACGCAAACCCGCCAAAACGATACGGATTTTTTCCTCCGCTGAATAGGTCTGGCGGGTCTTGCGGCGGATGTTCTTGACCAGCTTGTCAGCTGCGTTCTTCGATGTTTCAGGCTTCTGTCTCATCTCGATCTCCCAATCGGTAAGATGAACCAGAAATCCTCCGTTGTTCAAATCCTCAAATCTGTCCCACGGGCGCTGACGTCAGACAAGTCCGCCTTTTCTCTTCCACCCAGCGGGTTATCGTCTCGGACAATAGTGGAGTATCAACGCTGGAAATTTGAGTGTCAGATTTGACGACAGGTGTCTTAACGACGTCTCCCTTGTTCCAGGCACGTATCGCATCGGTTGCTTTTATTCTGGCTGATTGGAGCTCACGAATGAGCCGCGGCCAGCTTGGAGAATCAGGGGCGAGCTTCAGATTCACGTTAGTCCATGTCAGGATTTCGGCTGCTTCGTCAGAGAAAAACTCGTCTTGAATACCGCGAGCCAGATACTCGCGGTTTACGCCGTCAAGCGTGTCGGTTAGCTCAGCACGTTCTTCAAATGAGCTTCCTTCGAAACCCGACAGCCTGATCTCCTCGTCTTCGTCAAGGATATGGGCATAATAAACCTCGCCAATATATTCGATTTGCGCTGGAGTAAGCTCGGCAAGTGCTGGTTCTGCCTCGCGTTTCAGCTCCTGTCGATGAGCTTCAAATAGGCGATCAATCCTTGCAGCTTGTATCCGAACCCTCCGCACGGCCTCCCGGTAATCCTTCGTCTTGAGCGAGAAGGTTTCTTCGGTTTTGGGGTAGGTCGCCTTGATGTCAGCAGGGATAGCGGCGCGATGATAGAAGGTCGCTCCACGACGAAAGAGGCGGGGATGTCCAGGCATCGATTCCATTGCTCCACTGTAACAGTGTGATGGAACAGTGAGAAGGATTAGCCCTTCAAAACCAACAAGTTATTGATTTCTAATGCTTGAAACTGGTGCTGCCGGAGAGATTCGAACTCTGTCAAATATGCTCGCAAACGCCCGGAAAACAAGGATTCTTAACCGCCGAAATTAAACGATGTGTACCCATAGCGTGGACCCATACGAACTGCAAGGCTTGGCATTGTTCGCGGGTCAGAGAGAGCTCAGATGTAGGACTTAGTGCGCATCAAATACAAGTAGATGCGATCACGGGCACTTTGTTCCAGAGTTGGGGGAATTTCATCAAATTCAACGGAACAAGAAGCCGTCAATTCTAGCCAGCACATCTGCGTGAGCATCAATAACAGGGGGCTGAATTGTCAGAATGTTAAGACGCATTGGAGGATTATCATTCGAGTTTGGTTTGAGTTGAATGCAGTAGGTACCCAAATGGATTATCCCGTTCCACATAATGAAGCCGAGCGACTTGAAGCGCTTCATAAACTGAAAATACTGGATACGGAATCTACGCCAGAATTCGATGCCATCGTAGCTTTAGCAGCTGCAGCCTTTGAAGTCCCAATGGCATTTATTTCCTTTGTGGATCGTGATGTTCAATGGTTCAAGGCAAAGTTCGGATTTGACGGAAACGAGACCTGTAGAGACAATGCTTTCTGCAACTACACGCTCGTTGATAGCGGAGCCCATGTTGTTGAGGATGCAACGCAGGATGAACGATTTCGCGACAACCCTTTAGTCACAGGCGAACCATTTGTCCGTTTTTATGCCGGAATTCCGTTGTCGTTAGACGGGAAAATTAATATCGGGTCGCTTTGCGTTGTCGACACAAAACCCAGAAGAGTTACAAAAGCCCAACTGAACCAGTTGACGCAGCTTCGGGATATTGTAGTTGGTCTTGTCCGCGCACACGTGACGGCGATCGAAGCCAAGTCCGCTGAGCGGAACGCTCGTCAGCGTCGCAAATTGCTTTCTCAAGTTGAAAGAATGTCTGAAATTGGTGCCTGGTCATTAGACACAGGGAGCTTCGTGACCATATGGTCACCGCAAGTATTTGCCATACACGAACTCGCTGGTACTCAACCGCCTAGTCTTGAGGAGGCAATAGCCTTTTATCCGGAAGACGAGAGGGAAAGGCTAACTCAGAAGATCAATGCGTGCATTGAATACGGCACATCATACGAGATCGAGTGCGACTTCATCACAGCGAAGGGAAACAAGCGGCGCGTCCGCTCAATAGCAGAAATAGAACACGGCGAAGATGGCACTAAATTCCTCATTGGTATTATCAAGGACATTACCGATCAACACGAACAAGAACAAAAGCTATGGCATGCCGCAAACTTGGACAGTATGACGGGAATTGCCAATCGGCACTATTTTCACAGCGAGATCGAGAAGCGGCTTAATGCCGATGTCGCTGAAAACGATCAGATAGCTTTGTTGATGATTGATCTCGATAATTTCAAAAACATCAATGACAATCTCGGCCATTTGGCAGGTGATCAAGTCCTTCGCACCGTCGCTCGGAGAATTGACCAATCGATCCCCGGAAATGCATTTTGTGCGCGCCTCGGTGGCGACGAATTTGCTGTACTGCTGACTACGCTGCCTGACACTCAGATCGCAGAAGAGCTTGCGACCAAACTGGTTGATAAGATTAATCTGCCGATAAAGTACGAACAGCATGAAATTCGCGTAGGCGCTTCGATTGGCGTATCGACACACGATACTAGTACTGCCACTGAAGACGACCTGTTTCTGAAATCGGATTTGGCTTTGTATCATGTCAAGCAGAATGGGCGATGCAGTGTAAAAGTGTATGACCCTGCGATCACCGATGCTTTTGAAGAAAAGCGGCAGTCTGTGCTGCTTGTCAGGTCAGCTATTACAAAGGAACGGCTGGAGCCGCATTATCAGCCGATCATAGACCTCAAAACACAAGAGATTAGCGGTGTGGAAGCCCTTGCCCGCATTCGCAACAATGACGGTACGGTATCGGGGCCTGCGGACTTCTGGCATGCGTTATGCGAACCACAATCGGCCAGGGAAATCGATGAGGTGATGCTCGATCTTGCGCTGCGGGATTTTTCGCTCTGGAAGAGTTGTGGTCTCGATATTGATTTTGTCAGCATCAATGCCTCCTCCTCATGTATTCAGTCAGATGCCTACGCGGATAGGGTCCTGAAAGGACTGACCAGGCATGGCCTATCGCCAAGCGACCTCAAAATCGAAGTTGTTGAAAGCGTCTTTCTGGGGAATGAGAGTCTGGGCGTTCGCAACGTACTTGAGCGTCTCTCTACGGAGGGCATCCGGATCGCACTTGATGATTTCGGTACGGGCTTCGCCTCGCTTAGTCATCTTCGGGATTACCCGATTAATTGCATCAAGATTGATAAATCCTTTGTTCTGGGCCTTGGTCAAAACAGCAGCAATACGGCAATTGTTCAGGCTCTCGTGGGGCTGGGGAGGTCAATGGACCTTGAAGTGATCGCCGAGGGTATAGAGACACAGGGTCAGCTTGAATTCGTCTCGGCGCTTGGCAGTCACTTTGGTCAGGGTTATTATTATGCAAGGCCGATGGATGCGCAAAGCCTTGCCCAATTTCTGGGTGCCAAGAGTGAAATGGGGTCCGGGAAAGAGTCAGCTTCTTAGCTGCGGGCCAGTAAGCAGCCAGTGGTGTATCACGCGGGATCGCGAATTACAGACATCTGTTGCGGCGGCTGCTTCCTTGATAATTCATTCGAGTAACGGAGCCTGAAAAAATCATGAGTGGCAGCCAAGGCACATTCAATGCCGTCCGTCAGGCAGCATACGCGTATGCGAACAAGAGCGGAAAAAATGCCGAAGGCTTGCGGCGGGCGTGTCAAGCTGCTCTCCAACATCGGCGGCGGGAATTTGGCTCCGAAGGCGTCAGCGAAGAGGAAGACAAGCGAGTTATCAACGATGTCGTCAACTGGACGATGCGGCGATACAACCCACCAAAATGGAGGCCTGAGCGAAGTCGAGAAGAACGTGCTGCAGCATTCCTAATGACCCCAGAGGCTTTCGAGATGGCTGGTGAAATCTATGGAAAGGCAACGGTCAGGAACGCCGCCAAACTCACAGGTCAATCAAAAAGCACAGTAGCAAGACACCTGAAGCGACAGGGTATTGCACCGCGCCGAATGGCAAAGATAAGCAAGCTTTCAAAGCCAGCCCAAAAACTTGTTGGGATTCTGGATGCGACGTTTGATCGAACTGACGCTGGACTGATGAAATTGGTCGATCTGGCAAACGCCTTATGGGAACGAGATGAGGAGCGGATCGTTCCGAAATCAACCCAGACTTCCAGGGTTGCCAAGCTCCGAGCGCTGATAAGCGAGGTGGTGATCGCCAAGATCGGGCACAATATTGTCACGAAAGATGATTTATGCGCGGTCTTCCGGGAGCGCCGATTTGGATCACTTTCAGAAGCCGCAACATGGATTGATGAACAAGCGCGCCTCAATGTCTATGTTTCGATACAGCAGCCATCACGGCCCCGAGATCAGAAAATCAAATACTTTTGGGCGGACCCAATTGTGCAGGATGTCATGACGCTGATGGATATGGGCTACAGCGGCGTTTTTCTCCCTCTCGATCGGTTGGACGCTCTGTTTCGATTTGAGAAGCCCTTGTTGGATATGAGCCCTGTGTTGCCTTGGATCGTACGCGCCTATGAATCAAATTTGCCCGGTGACATGTGCGAGCGGCTGCAGTTTCTTGCAGCAGATATCACTGATCCGACTGTCCGGGAGGCGACATACATAATTGCGCTCAAAATGGTCGAACTCGACAAATTCATGGCGAGTTACCCCGCTTGCTATGATGTTTTCGTTACAGTCGATTATGCGCTCAACGTTATGGACAAAGTTGCCGAAAAAGCCCCAGAGAGCTATGCGAGGCTTGCATACGTTCGAGATTGGTTTGAGTCGATGGAGGGTTATTATGATGAATCCCAGGAGGCGCTTGCACGCATGCTTGATTTGGAAAAATCAGGCGAGTGGATAGCCCCAGACCGGGAAACACTTGCCCAGTATCTGCCAATTCGGAACGAAACGGACAGCCAATAAAACGATAAAAACTAATAGCTTAAGTATTTTTTGTCCCGTTTTCCTTATATAGAGTATATTATTAGGCTGTTTAGGGGGGGCGGTGGAGGGCTACGTTTTGGCCTGGACGCGGGTCCACATCATCACCAGCTCTGGCACGGTCGTCCAGCCTTCAAACCTAGCGGTTTGGGAGACGCGAGTGCAGCAAAGCAATTTCGAGATTTCAAGCCATTCGGACGGCTCTTTCCAACACAACTTTACTTTTACAATTCTCTGATATTTTTCCCGAGAACTCAATAGAGCGGGGATATCGGAAAAAGCACATGATTACGCCCGAAAACTTCAAAGCCAAACGCGATGTCCGTGCTCGAATGGGCCAGCAGCCCATTTGAAGTTTATAGTGGCTGAAAAGGCTCGCAGGGAAGCACGTACAGCACGTTTGGCTTTTCAGATGCCCACATCGTCTGAGTGATCTATTCGTTGTCAGTCGCAGTCGTACCGCAATGCGCACTTTGTAAACGGCGTAACCGCCCTTCACTTTGTTTCGGCCCTATGGGTGACGGTCGCTGTGCTTGGCGGGATTATGTAGGCATCGGGGCCGACAGTGGTCCGTCCACTTTTAGGACCTGACCTACGATAGCTGCCATTCAGTGGTAAATCGGCTAGGGACAGCAACTAACCCCAGTTTAGTCGTTCGACAACAACTTCGCAAAACCCGACTGCGATTGTAATCCACCGACCAGATATTGGCAGTCTTTAATGAGGTAGCCAAGCTTCACGATGGCGGTGAGGCAAGACCATACTTAATCATAAGATCGTCGGACTTCAGAATCCGAACTGAAATGTCGCTTTTCTGAGATTTTCTTACAGCCTCTTCGATCCGCTCTAACTGATCCTCTTTGAAATGACCGTCTAGTACGAGGACCAAAATGCCAGAAGTTTTAGGATGCACGATTTCGCGAGCGGACGAGATGTAAGAGCGCAACTGTATAAACCCGTCTCGGAGCCGTCGTGAGAAATCAACTTGTGGGCGAACTAACTTTATCTCCGCAATAATCGGGCCTGAGGAGCCCTCGATCAGTCCATCAACGCGAGCCGTGCGACCATTGGGCATGGGGAATGCAGCATCTCTTCGAATTGAGCTTTTGTATTCGTTCTGCAATTCCTGCATTACAAGCCCTTCAATCATATAGGCATAAGCAGCGAAATTTTTTGAACTGAATTGAGATTTTCTCTTTAATTGAAAAGCGGACAACTCCTGTTCGCTGCTCGGTTCGCTTTCTTCCTCCACACCCGCTGACCCAGTAAGTGGGCCATTGGTGGCACCTTTTCCAGACGAGACCTCATCGTCACCGAGCGCGAGGTCTGTGTTACCTTCCGCAGTTTCACCTTCTGCGATGTACTTTCTACCAATCGCAGCAGGATCACCTGAAGTCAGGAAACTTTCGTCGGTCCTAAAATCCAGGGACTATAAAGTTTCCGGTGGTGCCATGTTACCAAGTACAGAAACGCCAACAGGATTCCGACTGGAAAGCAGATGATAAACCATACCAAGCGCTCTTGATTGTCGGGTGTAAGCATATCAACGGATGCCCCCAAAAGCAGGGCGGAAATCCCGTATATGAGAGATATGAATAGCGCGATGATCCCAAGTGGATTTCGTGCACTAAAGTTCTTCATAGCTATTTTCCGTCTGTTCTAGGAGATTTGCGATGATGTCTATGGTATAATATCTACTTTCGCATGTACCGTTTCACAATCGATAATTGCTGACCTATCCGCTGTTGCCTAGTGATGGAAGTGTGGCTGCATCATCATAAATACTCCCTGATTTCGCGAACTGGGACAACATGGCGATAGCGAGCTTACGGCCTCTCTGTGAAACGTCGGCTCTAATCTGGTTCAGCCAGAAAGCAGCCAATCCGCCAACGACCCTATTCGAGATGTGAAGAGTATAGCGGATTTACGGTCACTTCCTATGCTCGATAGCCCCCGACCTCAATAACCGAGATGGACGCGCAAATCAGTCTCGGAGCTAAGAGGGGTTCGATGTCTGCTCAGAGCCGAAATCACCAATGCGAAAAACCAGGTCAAAAATCCTTACGGGGCGGGGACCTGACCTTGGCTGTAAGCGCGAGGAAATGACCGCGTGGGGTAGGAGGCTGCTCGACCGAACTAGTTGGTATGTTCTCAATGGACCAGAGGCGGACAATGCTCTAATTGTTGGCCTCGCCCCTGTGCGTGCGCACCAATAATTGATATCTGCTACGAGCTAGGAATTGAAAATTGAGCGAGATCGATCCAAAATATAACGAAGAGCGTTTACGGTCGCTTTGCAAACGATATCAACGTAAGTCTGCTGTGATGAAGGAAATTTGTGATCGCCGCCACGACAAGTCCTTAAAGGTCTCCTTTGTCAGGGACTTCCTTACGGTCACAGCGTCTGCGCTATTCTTGGTATTGACTTTTTTCGGGAATACTCAGCTGGCGTCGGCACTAGAAATAACTCAGAACGTCGCGACCATTACCATAAGTTCAGCGACTTTTCTACTTCTAGCCTCTTCTATCTGGCAGCTTTCGGCTGATCGGATGACTACGTTTCAAAACTATAGAAGCATTCAAGATTTTGCAACTTTATCAAATAGAATTGAATACATTACTAGCGGAGTCTCGTTTGATGACGCAGCAGCGACATATTGGGCGAAGGAGATCACTTCATCATATGAAAGCGCAGCTAGGGATATACCCAGAATTACTGATAAGGAACATTTAGCGGCAAAGAAGCGCCTGGAATGAAAAACTATCTCAAAGCGCTAGCGTTACTCAATGAGCAGCCCATGGTGGCTGCGTCTATCGAGACATCGATCAAAGCTGATTTGCCAAATTGGTGCATCGTAGGCGGTTTAATTCGAGATTTTGCTTGGGGGAAATTATTGAGCCGTTCAATAACTCCGCGAGACATTGACCTTATCTATTTTGACGGGAAAGACACATCACCTGAAACAGATTGGGAGATAGAGAGCGATCTTCAAAGAACGTCTGGGTTGCCATTTCGAGTTAGAAATCAGGCAAGGATGCATTCATTCAATTCGGAGGAGAGATACTCAAGCGTTATCGACGCGATGTCAAAATTTCCCACTACCGTAAGCGCAATTGGCATTACAAGTAATCGAAAACTCGATCCAATTATTTTTTCAGTATTTGGATATGAAGCATTATTCAATCCTGTTTTTCAAATAACACCACATTTCATTTCTAATAATAGGCGCAGCGATTTCATTAAGTATCTGGATCGTAACAAGCTTCGTCAAAGATGGGAAGAAGTTCCAGTACATGCAGAAATTGACTGCAGAGGTACTAAGAAATCTGGGATGTTCTGTGTCGCTACATCTTGACGAAGTCGCGGAGATGGCGGTTTACAGACCTTCGTGGTGGTGCCCACCAAGGATTGCATAGCGGTTGTTTCCGCCGTTTGAATCCCGTCTGAATGAAATAAAATAGCTATTTCTGTTTCAAGGCGTCTCAACTAACCGTTTGATGCGACAGCAAATATGTGAAAAGTTGGTGATCGGGAGGCGGTCAGGTGGTGCCCAGTCTGCAATCATTTCGCGAGCGTTTGTCAGAGAAAATGGACGATCCATTGGCGCGTCCATTTGTGTGTAGGGGGTCGCCTTATAACTGCAAGGCGTTCATTGTTGGTATTAATGCGGCTACCCCTTTAGGGCCATTTCTAGACTATTGGTCTGACCAAAGTGGATTTGTTTGGGGTAAATTTAAAGAAGACTACAAAAACACTAGAAAGAAAGAAGGTAACAGGCGGCCAATCGAAGCAATCTCTGATGGCTACGGCGGCGCTTTAGAGACGAATGTTTGCATGAGACCATCTCGCAAAGCGAAGGAACTCACGGAAAGAGATTGGCAGAACAGTCTCCTTCCCTTCCTATTTAACGAATTAAGGCCAAAGGTTGTTTTTGCACATGCTTTGAGACCGATAGGGTATTGGGAAGGCGTGACTGGATGCCGAGGCATCGATATGATGCCACAGCAGGCAGAATGGATGGGTCACAAGTTCTGGCTCTGCGGCAGACCCGGAGCCCTATATACACTCGGAAGCCCTGACGCATATGCCTACGGTCGGCACCTCAAGGCTCTAGATGCGATCTAGGACAACTATTGCGATGTCCGCTGATGAGACAGAATCACATTGGTCCGCTTCAAGCGCAAGTCCGCGGTCCTTCTTTCGCTGTCGCAACACCTTTTCGTATATCTCACTGGCACGGTTGATTTGGATAGCAGACCTTCCGTTCACTGCCGACGACACCAATGTCTGCAAAGGGCGGTGAAAGCAACTATGAGGGTTTGGCAATTTAGGGCGGTAGATTCAATTGATCGCCGATTATGCACCACCAGAGTCATGCATCGGGAGCAGTGAAAAAATCTTTCACTGAACGGACATCGGCCGAAGCATGTCGTCTGTGTCAAGTTTGATCACGCTGCGCCAGAGCGGGGTCTTGAAAACATGACATACATGCTTGCCGCCGTCGTCTTTGCGAGTCTCCATCAGCAATCCAGCCCATTCGAGCGGCCGAAGCACGCAAGCTGAGAACGCGGCCATCTCACGCCACCCTGCGGTGTGCCAGTCTTGCGGCTCACCGTAGAAGGTTTCGAACAAGGCAGCCTCAGTCGTGCCATGATCGGCTTCGACGTTAATCACGTTCATCCAGACGTCCCACGTTCCGAAGGGTCGGTTGTTGAAGCGCGCATAAGAAGCGTGATCGATCTGGAGCACAAAGTATGGGATCAACTCGGCAAACAGGTGACCAGGGGCTTGCGCCAGCTTTGTGCCACGCTTGGTCAACCGAAACTCACCCTTGATGTGGCGACCCAGGCGCATGGAAATCAGCAGAAAATGAAGAACCTCAACGGGTGGGAACTCGTATTCATTGATTACCTTGTTGTAGCGGAACATATCTTCTGCGCTTTTCCCCGGCCAGTCGAAATTCTCGACGGCCCAATGGACGAAAACGCGCTTAAAGGCCTTGGTTTTGGTGACACCGATTGATCCGTGCTTCTGCGCATATTGCAGGGTCAGGAGAGCGCCCCGAAGGAGGGGAGAAAGCGCGAGGTCGGGATGGTCATCGGCGTGAGTGCGGAATTCGATCATATATTGAAACTGCCACAGGCAGCGCTGCAGTTCCATGATTTCCGTTCAGTGCAATTCCACTGGCAATGACATCTTTCAGCAGCAGCGAATGACGAGATCGAAGGGGCATGCTGCAGTTGTCACCGTTTTAACAAATGTCTTCTCAGGGCTGCAATTGGCTGATTCTGAATGCTCGCCGTTCCAGGCAGTTTGCGCCGGCAGAATCCTGAGCTCATACTTTCTAAAGATACCAGAAGGGGAGCCAGCAATGGCGTGTGGACACACACGCCGCTTGCCAGGGGAAATTCCCCGTGGACCCCTTGGAGGAAGAATGCGCCAAACTATCATACGAGTTCGTGCATCAGACGAAGAGCGCAACGATCTGCTGGCTCGTGCTAGTGCTCGCGGGTTGACCCTTTCCGAGCTCGTCAGGCGCTCTGGGCTCGGTGTTCGATTGCCTTCTGTCCGATTTGATCAACGGCAGGTCCGCATGTTGACCAAACTACTCGGGCAGCTGGCCAAAATTGGCAGCAACCTGAATCAGATCACACGAGCCGTTAATGCGCATCGCCTAACAGGACATAGCGAAGAATTGTCGTTCACACTCGGTGAAATTGATCGTCTGCGTATGCAAGTCAGGGAGCTGCTAGAGTGATCGTGCAGGTCACGCGGATAGCTCGAAAGGGCGGCTATCAGAACCTTGAACGGCATCTGCTGGACAAGCACGACGAGAACGAACGCATCAAGATTCTGGCTGGCGATCGGCACGTTTTTGCAGATGCGCAAGCTCTGGCCGATGCGAAAGGGTGCAAGTACTCAATACGGCATCTGTCGATCAGTCCCGACAGAGACATGTCTCCGAGGCAGCTGTCCGATTTCGTCAGATCAGTGGATGCCGAATTCGGGATCGGCGATCAGCGGCCGCGTCTTGTGGTTCTCCACGAAAAATACGGCCGAACTCATTTCCATGTGGCAGTTGCCGAAATTGATCCTGCGACAAACCGCGTCTTGAACAGCCGACACGACTATGCACGTCTTGAAAGATTGGCTCGTGAGTACGAAGCCGCGAGTGGCGAAACGATTCAACTGTCACGAGCCGAGCGGGCTATGGAGAGGATTGAGGGGTTTTCGTCCAAGGCCCGTCATAAAGCCGAGCGCAATTCACCCGCATTTGACCGCACCCGATTAAAGGCTGCTCGCGCCAATGGCGTAATTGAACTCCAGGCAGAACTGCAGCGGCAAGGCCTTTCCATAGCAAGTGGGGACAAAGGGTTCATTCTGGTCACCCTTGACGGGCAATTCGTCGCTGCAGCTCATCGGGCTACTGGCCTCAGGAAAAATGAATTCAAGAAAATTTGGGAGGCATACCGCAATGAAACCAAAAGACCTTACTTCGATGGAGATGCTGCAGGAGATACACAGCATTTTGAAAGCAGAAGTTTCGACCACGGAAAGCGGAACAGGAGAAATCGACAAGCTCGGGTCGCTCCTGACATCCATCCTGCGGCTCCAAACACAGCAGATCGATCTTCTCCGAGGTCTCTCAGAACGCGTCGGGCGTATTACACCCCGGTAGCCCAACGCTGGGCTAATAGAAGGCTATTGCAGCAAAGCCTGACAACAGTTGATTTAGACGAGCTCTTGCGTTGGGCCGAGGAATTTACTGCCTCACTCATGAAGATCATTATGGGACCTCGGCAGCTGCTGTCAGCAAGAATTCACGAGGCACGAAGCGGGGTTATTTCAGATGCTAATATACGTAACCCTAATGGCACGATGCTGCGGCCATGAAAACCAACGGAGGAAAAATGGAGGAACGAAAATCAAGAAGAAATTGCTACGATGCCTTTCGCAACCGCGTCATGCTCGCAAGAAGGAGACGGCAAGTTGATCCAGCTTTTTCGGCGGCACACCAACTACTCGCAATTTTCGGGCTCATAACGCTTTCAATTCCCATGCCCACCAATTCCTCAAGGTCCAGCTCGCCTTTCCAAAGGTCTTCAGATGAGAGGAAACAGTTTTCCGTAGCATTGGGCATTGCGCCGCGATATGTCGACATTTTCCTAAAGAGTGGGACAGTCCCATATTCGCTGCTGCTAGATCATCTTCGGGGTGCAGCAACTAGGAAAGATGCGCTTGTCGAGCTTCGAAACCGCATGCCAGCGGTGTGTCTTGACTGGCTGACCGACATCGAGCGGGATGAAGACTGGGCAAGGCTAAGCTTGTGCCGTGGGCTTGATGGTGACGAGCAAACGGAACTGAAAATGCTCCGGGCGGCGGCGCGATGGGAAGAGGAAAGGGCATTTGTTCTGAATGACCCTGCGCTTGTGGCAAACGGTGGTGATGGCGGCGCGCCGCCTCCAGTTGCCAGACCAAACCCCGATCCCGATCGACTGCGGTTATGATGGGAGAGCCCCAAAGTTGAATGCAAAATCAGCGACAGTCGGTCCCGTCCCGCAAGATTCTTCGATCGCGGTTCTCCTGCGGCTGTCTCTCTTCCGATTTTCGCATGCGCGAATTCCCGAAGTCCCGCTACACTGGCGGCGCTATGCTGACTTCTCCGATACGCTCGTATGTTGGTGGCTTAGAGTACATGCAGCGCACGTACTCGTGGCGAACGAACCCTAGAAAATTTGCGCATCTATCGTGCACCCAAATTATGCACCCGCTAATCGATTGTTCTTCTCGAATGAAGCACCGCGTTCGTAAGTCACGCGGCGCTCGGTGCAATGGCTGCTTCGAACACTCTTGAGGTCTTCCACCTTTCAAGGCGACCATCACTAACGGCTTATTCCGTTGAAAAACTCGGCGTTTCACGCGTCACAGCTGAAATCGTAGAACCTGTTTCCAACCAGCTAATCCATGTGAAATTCTATTGCGCGAATTGGCCATTCTCGGAACCGTTTTCTAGAAAACTGCAGGGAAAATCTGTGCCCCGAGTTTTTCAACGGAATAGGCCCATTGCTGCCTTTCGATCGGGCCCCGGGAACGGCTACTTTGGACTGCCATCTCGACCGTCGCATACATGCGCCGCTGATCACTAGAGCCGACGTTCGCAGAACTAACCTTTGGTCACCCCACTCAAGTGTCGCCGCTGCCCCTCTTAATCTGGTTCTTCTGTATGCTCAAAGTTCCCATCTTCCCACTTGTCAATGAGGACCTCCCACGGGTAAATTTTTAAGTGAGTTTCCTCAGGCAGACATAAGAAATAGATTTGGCTAAGGACGGCCAACGCGTCTTCTAAAAACTGCCCAAAACCCAACGTTGGATTGCCTTGGTGCGCGAACTCATTGCGGGCTGCCTTCATCCTCGCCAATCGAATGACCGACGTTGCATTCACTAGGTTGACGTCGCCATCGAAGGGCTTGGCGAACTTTGCCCTCTGGCTGATTGCCTCGCCGAGCGGAAGCTCTTCCTTCTGCCTAATCCCAGTATGCCATGCCCTCTGTTTCGTAGCCTTCGGCTTTACACGAGCAGCAACCTCATCACCGCACATCTCGACGATCGTAAAGGCATATGCAGCCATTGCGGCATCGTAGATCGGGTCACCCACCATGTGGACGATTTGCTCTGGAGCAACCATCTCCTGATCATGGAGGAAGTGGTATTTCTCTATATTTGTAGGCGTGGCGATGATGCCGAGTGAATGGACTGGGTAATTGATGTGAAGCTCTGCCAAGAGGTTACGGAACTCTGCTCCATGCCTATCAAATAAGTGTCGGTGCAGACGGAAATTGACGCCGAGCTCCAGCAGACTCTCGATAGAGGACCGGATTATTTGAGGCACATCCGACATTTTCAGCTCCGTTGCTACACACTGTTGAAATTATGTACTGTCCAATAGACCGATAACTGCGAGGTAGTAAACCAGCCAGAACCGGCAGCGCGTGGCTAATCCCCCCACAACCAGACTTTCCGGAAGCGGTCCCTTTTGATTTATTCAATCCCGAAGCAGCGAAAGCCAGCCTACCGCCCTCTGGGGCCTTTGCTGAATTCTGTCACATCGGCGTTTTCGGCCCGGAGCCGACATTGTCGCCGGGGTTCGGATTTTGCGCGCGCGCTCCGGAAAGCCGTTATTGGATCGATCCGCAGCATTGAGAGCCCGAGAAGGTCTGCAACGCGGATAATGTGACCTTTGTTGAATTTGATAATTGTTCAGCGCACGAAATGCGCGCTAATCCGTTTCTCTGCAAATATTCGACATCCCGACTTTGAACAAAATTTTCTACTAAGGATTGTGGAGGTTGAGGAAGTATTTGTGCATGACTGTTGACTGATTGCAATTTTTTTGACAATGCTTTGCTCTCTTTACGCGTATGAGAGTGGTTCAGAAATTCTGTTCCTTCTCTTGTCGGGCGCTTAGCCAGACATTCTGTTATTGTGAGCGTTTATCGGCATGAGCATGGCCAAGAAGGCCATCTCTCGTCGCTTCGCTCCTCGTCTACGAGCGATGTCCTTCTTGGCCATGCTCATACCTTTAAGGGTAAAGAGCTTTTGGTTGCGGAAGTTGTCGATTGGTACAAAGACCTGAATTTGGAAAAGACCCGAGTTTCGCGGCCTTCCAAATTTTTGTTTTTATGCGGCGGGGAACGCAAAATAGACGAGGCGGCCAAAGCGGCCAATTTACGTGACTATTTGTTGCGTGTTCGTCCAATTAAAACAAAATACGATATTGTTTTGGCCGAAGAGGCTACCCAGCTCTATCGTGATACACACTACGATGATTTGATAACATTTGAAGAAGATATTGCTCGCATCGCCGCCGTTGTGCTGGTGATCGCTGAGAGCGCGGGCTCGCTTGCGGAGTTAGGCGCTTTCAGTTCGAACGATACCATCAGGTTTGCCTTACGCGTTGTTATTCCAAGCCATCACGAAGTTAATGAGTCGTTTGTCCGCTATGGCCCAATTAAAAGAGTGACGAATGAAGACCGTTCACATTTAGGAGTGTATCCGTGGAAGGAGCATGCCAAGGGCGGGTTGAACGTTAGCTCTGTCAAACCACATTACACTGAAATTGTGAATTTTATTAAAGGTCATCTAGATAGTGCGCAAAATTCTTATTTTTATAAAGACCTAGATGGAAAAGAACTATTCTATATAACATATTGGATAATACATCTATCAATGGCGATTTCGCGAACTGTTTTATATGAATGCGTAATATCAATATTGCCCAAGGCAAACAAGAATGATATCCGAAATAAGTTATATTGTTTACAGATTGCTAGATGGATAAAAAGAGAATCCTATTCTGGAAAAGATTATTTTTATACACTAGTTGATGGCGATCCTTTTGATTACAGTTATAATGAGGGGGTCGACAATTCAACAATCAGACGCAAACTCGCTGTAGCCAATGGTCTAAAGAACGCCGAGAATATCCCTAAATATATCTTGAAAGAAGCTGCAACTGCGAGGCTCAGAAAACCATGAGTCTTGTCTTGGAGCTCGTTGAAGCAATTGGCTTGAGTGTCGCAGATATCAATCATGTTATTGATACAGCTCCAGCAAGATATCGCGTCTACCCAATCGAAAAACGGAGCGGCGGTGAGCGAATGATTGCGCAACCCTCTCGTGAATTAAAGGCGATTCAACGATTTATATTGCGAGAAAAACTTTCTTCCTTCCCTGTTCACCACTGCGCGATGGCTTACGAAGAGCACAGGAGCATTTATGCCAATGCTCAGATGCATAAAAACACAAGAGCAATTCTGAAACTCGATTTTCAAGAGTTTTTTCCGTCGCTGAAGGTGGCGGACTGGGAAATGTTGGTCTCTAAGTTAAAGCCAAACGCTATAAATATTTCGGACATAAAGCTGTACTCAAAAATTCTGTTTTGGGGGCAGCAAAAAGGATCAAAATTTCCGAGATGTCTTTCCATAGGCGCGCCTACTTCTCCGAAGATGTCGAACCTTCTTATGTTTGATTTTGATTCTATTGTCGCAGAAAAAGCCATAGAGCATGGACTTAACTACAGCAGATATGCGGATGACATTACCATCTCAGGTGATAGCACGTTGAAGATCACCACACTTGAAAGAGATATTCAAAAATTGGTTCGCAGTATGAAATCGCCAAGACTTACGTTCAACGAAGAGAAACGGGGTCTCTACACCAAAGGGCAACGTAGAATGGTTACGGGTCTTATAATTACCCCAGCAAAAGATGTTTCAATTGGTCGAGATCGTAAGCGTAATATTTCATCGATGCTCCATCGAGATACGTTGCGGAAGTTGGATGTTGATAGCAGAGGTCAATTGAAAGGTTTTTTAGGTTTTTGCGCAGCAGTCGAGCCGCAGTTTATTGATCGTCTTAGACATAAATATGGAGATGCAGCCATCGACCGCGCCATGAAATATCATACGCCAAAGCGATCGATCAATGAAACCTAGAGTGGGTAAAATTCACCACTGATTGATTTCGAGATATCTGATTGCGACAGGTTGCGAATGGCGAGGTGACGGCTCGGAGCGGACTTGCGGCAGCGCAGCGAAGTAATTCGTTTTGCCTGTTCCTGAATGTCGGCTCTCGAAGGAAGGGCAACCTGGGCTCGCATCCGCAACGAACGTCCGCTTCCCGCCCGAAGTTGCCAGGTCATGATTGGCACTTTCGGCCCGAAGCGGACATCGACCACCCGCATACTCGCGGCGCATGTATTCAAAGCTGCACACTTTACCTGAACTCTACCAACTTCCATCATAACGGTGATAGAAAGAGACGCTCAAACTGGACAAAAAAGACAATGCGTAGCTGAAGAGGCAGATATAAGTCGTTCATGGAAACGCAGACGATACAAAAGATTTCGGCGATCACCGATGTTGGCTTGTTTGAAAGAATCGCAACTGCGGTCCTTAGGCTCGTTCCCGATTATGAAGGACTAGTCCACACTGGCATAAATGCCGACGGAAAGACCCGTAAATCCCCCGTAGATGGACTGCGTTTCACAGGTGAGGGAGGTAATCGACTGATTATGGTCCACCACACCATCACGGCCACGACGGCTCTGGAGCGGAAATGGTTGTTGGACCCCGTCAAGGTGAAGCACCGAAAAACAAGCAAGTCAGCGTCACCTGAACCAGGCGATGTCATCAAGGCTTTTGCAATTATCCGCAAAGAGCGGGCGGTCACACCGAACTTATCTGCGACGCTCATACTCACAACCAATCAGGAACCTGACGAAGAGCTATTACGGAAGGTAACCGCGATTGGTCGCCAAGAAAAAGTGACAATTGATTTTTGGACCCGATCCCGCATTGCTGCACGACTTGACATTGACCCGCGTGGGCAAGTTATTAGGAACAAGCTACTCGGCATGAAAGAGGAGCTTCTTTCGCGTGAATTGTTTGCTAAGTTGTCCGAAGAATGCATATCGGCTTTCGATGCTGGCGATAACACCTCGGCACGAGTGTCACGCACACTCGATGCTCAGCTTGGACTAGGTCTAGGCCCAATAAACTTCCTAGTTGGCCCTTCTGGTTCAGGTAAGACAGTCGCCGCCCATAAGGCCCTCCTGAGACAACTTGCAAACGGGGGGGGTGCGCTTGTAATCGCACACACAAAAATTGAGCAAGCACTGACACTTCAGCAGGCCGTCACGGAAACACTGCTGCAGCTACAACCAAGCCTTGCCCCCAGCCAAAATCCATTAACGCTCTTCAGCGAAGAAGACCCACTTTTTATTCTTATTGAGGATGTAAGCAGGTCCGCGCAGCCGCAGCGGCTTATAGAAAAAATAGCGGGCTGGGCCCCGGATACAAAAAGCACCAACCGCCCACCATGGCGGATTATCTGCCCAGTCTGGCCACACTTGCTCAGCGCGGTTAGGTCCCAAACCAAAGACCGTGTGGAAATGATGTCGCTCCGACCCGAGCCTATGTCACATGCGGAGTGTGTGACAGCAGTCCTGACCAAAGCGTCGACTGAATCTATTGCGCTAAATCGCGAAGAAGCAGAAGCGATGGCCACTGCGCTCGGTGACGATGCGCTGTTGATTGCACTGAATCGCGATTGGCATTCCCCGCGTGCCAACCAAGTCATCGATAGTTTTGCCAATGATGCGTTGGCACGGGTAGCGCAGATAAGCGGTCAGATCGCATCAGAATTGCGTTCAGCTTTGCTCGATCTTGGAAAGTCAATGCTTCACAAAAGGTGCTTGGCACCAACCTGGAGTGACGTTCTCGAATGGGATATTGATCCGGAAGTTGTAAATCATGTTCGCGCCATCGCTCGCGAGGGCGAAGTGTTTCGGATCGACGGGGTGTCGTCTGACGCAAGGCTTCTCTTTCGCCATGATAGGGTGCGTGTCTGGCTGCTAGCCGAAGTGGCTTTCAAGCTCTGGGAAAAAGGCCAGCTTGATAATGAACTTCTAGCAGACCCCTCATTCGCCGAAATCATCGGCGAGGCGCTGGTTCGTGCTGCGGTGCCAGAAGAGTTGACTACGCGCATCCAGACCCATGGCCCGCTCGCACTCTTTCATGCACTCCGTCTTTTGCCGACTGGCGATCCAGGTGCCACAAGGCTCGCGGAAATAGCATCCAAATGGCTTCGTAATCCCAAAAATCGCGGAGCTTCGATGGCAACGCTGCGTTGGCAAGCTATGGCAATGATTGAGCGAGTCTCGGGAGAGTTCATGCAGGAACTGATCTCACTGTTCCCACAGCAATCCCCGATGGGGATGATCGCGCTGCTACGTAACGGGGATGTACGTGGTGGGATCGATTTAGCGGCCCGTTACGATCTCACTAATGTTGCGCACTGGACAGCACAAACGCTAGATTCAGTGCGACCGCTTTGGGGTTCCAGGATGGCTACCGAACTTAGCAGCTTGATGGATGCCACCAACGTCCAAACGGATGAGCAAGTCGATGCTATAATCGAGTTTTCTGGGGCGCTTGGCGATCCTGATCTAGCATTAGCACTCAAGCGGCTGTGGGTCCGTGATGAGGAGCGCGGCGTTCGTCTTGGATCATACCTTTGGGCGATGGCGCGTTGCTCAACACCAGAGACGGCTGCACAATTACTTGCTCCCGTTTGCGCTCTCTGGGGTGCGCTCCCCGAATCCCGTGAAGGCAATGGACCCTCGCCACGTGACGAACTTGCAGCGTATTCTGTCCGGTTTGCATTTGAGCGGATGCCCCCAGTCGGAGCACTTAGCTATCTAATCGATCGCGCCAAAAAACCCGACCTTGGATGGCAGATCGAATACATGTTGCACGGCGTCGATCACAGTAGCGCGGTTTTCTTTCAGGTTAAGCTTGGAGCCGATCGGCTGCGGGATAGCGGTCACATCTATTCATATAAGAACCATGCGCGGGAGTTCTGGCGGCGAACGCAAGAAGGTTTCGGCAGTCCGATGTCTCCTTCAATCCGGGAGTCACTGCTTGTTTTGTGGAATGACACAGAAGAAAATGAGGAGCGCCGAAAAGCAGCGTTCGACCTTTGGGCAGCTTGCCGCTACGAGGCCGATCTATCAGTATTGCAAGCATCGGCCAGAGACGCATTCTTGTACAATAGCGTGCTTCGTGAACGTCTTAGTCGCGGAGACACAAAGGCCGTTCCAGCACTGATTGAGCAGTTGGATGGCGAAGATGGATTGCACTGGTGGTTCTATGCACGATACGTTTGGTCGGCAGAGATGTATAAGGTACTCGATCGAGCGTTTGCTCGCGAGGCTGCCAAGTCGCTTCCCGATGAAAACAGAATGTATGATATCGGCTCGACCCTCACCCGCGTACTAATGCGGCTCACAGCACCAGATGCGGAAAATCTGCTATTGAGTTATTGGGGTAATTTTGGGCATACCATGCATTTTGTTCAGGCGGCACTCTTTGTTGCCACCCCAGAACTTCTTTCCCTCGCCGATAGTGCAATTCGTTCTGATCCTGATCCAGCCAAGCTATTTACTCATTTCACTATGCACTTTGGCATTCGAACTAAGGGCGAAGTCGGCCTTTCCCGAGAGTCGCAGTTAAACGCCATTGCCCTTTACATTGAATTACTACGCCCAGAAGATATCGAGCAGCTCGCTGACGTTTGCAATGATAACGGCTGGTACAGTTTGCGGAGGAAACTGCTTGATCCGCACAGAGAAACAGCGCGAATTGAGACCCCCGAACGCTTCCGCCACATACTTGACGAAACCCTTATGCGCGGCCACACGGGTTTCATAGACCATGATATTGATAATTTTCAAAAAGCAGACGTCCCTTGGCACTTGCTTGCACCAACCTTGGAACAATGGCTAAGTGACCAACCGTCGATCCGAGCGCTTGAGCTCGCTGTCCGCGCGATCCGGCATGCCGGACAGCGAGCAGATATCGCCATTCTCGAACAATGGCCAGGGGATCAAAAAGCGACCCTTCTTGGAACAACTGCAGACCTGGATTTTGAATTGCGACTTCATAGTCGCTGATCGCGCTGAACGTGTCACAAAATACTGTAGGTATGTTAATATCCGACGGTAGCTTTAATACGCATTAGAATCGGGAATCCGAATGTTTTGCCCAAAAAATGGTTCGAGCTGGCTGATGAATAACAGGGCGTAACGGGTTAAAATATTATTGCCTTCAGTTTCACGGTTAATCGCACCTCCACAGAAGCTCATCCCCATAATGGTCAACTATTCTGCGGTGCATCGAATTTCCGCTTCCCACCCATTTTTGCCGTCGATCAAGATCGATGTTTTGGTCACTTTGTTTGCATTGCTGTCATTGGTTGCAAACGGTGATTTGGATGTGGAAGGCAGGCCGATACGAGATCAATCGGCTTTTGATAGCGGGAAGTCGACTCGATAGCTTCTGTGGATAGCGAAGGATATTTTTCCGGGTGCCTCCTGGGTGCCCCTGAATCAAAAACGCTGCACTCTCCTATGTTGGAGAATGCAGCGTTTGCAGGCGATTGATGGTGCCCCCGACAGGATTCGAACCCGTGACCCCCTGATTACAAATCATAGGTCTGACTCATATCTCAACGAGCCCACAAGAACCCGTCAACCGTATTCGCAACCATACGCCTGACACAACCAAACCAGTTAGCTTTAAGCTCCAAGTTTCGGCAAATGAGATAGGTCGAGGCCTTCATACCGCAATTTCTGCATCTGCTCGTCAAGGACGCGAAGTTTACGCAACCCAGTTCCATAGCGTTTCGCCATGCCCGCTGCACTATGGCCCTGCAAGGCATCAACGATGTCCTGAGGTATCAGGCAGTCCAAGGCAGCGTCTTCGAAATTGTGCCTGAATGAGTGGAACGAATTTCTGCCAGTCTTCACAGCGATGCTCGTGAGAAAATGTCCAAAAGGTCGTGAGTAGGCGGATGAATAATGCCCGTCATCCGATTTACGCATTTCCGGGAAAAGTCGCGTATGTCCCTTGCTGCGTTGTTCGGAAGCAAAATCCAGAATGCCAAGCTCAAGCAGCTTGGGATGGATCGGAATCTCACGCAAAGAACTCTTGGTTTTTAAACCCTGCTCCTCGCCTTCGTCGGTTATCTTGAAATACGCGATACCGCCATCCGTTGCCACATCGCTCACATTCATCTGAATGATTTCGCCCGATCTTGCGCCCGTAAACAGGCCGATGAGCGGCACCCAATAATTGCCCCTGTCCGAAGGGACGTGATCCCCTTTGGTTCGCCAGGACTTTGCAGATTTGCAGCCTGTGTAGAGGGGAGCGTTGAAAATCGCCTGCAGCTCGCTCGCAGTGAACGGGTTGCGATCGTCGCGACCGCTCTCTTTAATTCGCAGGTTTAGACCATTAAAGGGGTTGGGGGGAACATCGTCGAAATTGGCATCTGACCAGTTCCACATGGCTCGGACAAAACCCAGGTTCTTGTTCACGTTCTTGTCGGACATCGGCGGCAACGATAATTCAGCAGCCTTTATTGCTGCTTCAGCGAACGTGCAGCCTTTCAAATCAGGATGCTTCGTGTAGTTTTTCGGAAGCGCTTTGAGGGCGTTCTTATATGCGCGGGCGTCTTTCTTGTTGTACTGATCCAGAGGTCTGTCGCGAGCCAACTCCAGAAACCGCTGAGCCGCCAGGACGTTTGCTGTTGCGGATTTCCCATCCCACGAGGTTTTCTTTTCTGTTGCCCACCCTTCGATTGCCTCTGATAGCAAGGGGGCCGCAGAGGTAGGCGTTAGTTTTTGCTCCTCCGCGGTGACCACTGACCCAGCTTCCGCTCTGGGGTAAAAGTCAGCATAAGGATCAACGTTTGGGTTCGCATCATCATTGCTCAGATCATGCAGGTATGTTCGAGCACGATGCACTGCTTTCCTGACCTTGGACCTCACCAGCTCCATGCTGTCCGGATGAAGCCGTATGCCTTTTTCTTCCATGTACGCTTTTATCTCGCGATCATTTCTGCGGGCGACAATCCGGTCGGTGATATCGGTCCGTTTAGAAATGTAGGTGAGCTTGGTCTTCGAATGGTCGGGATGATCCTTGAATTCGATCGCGTCCAGCATGCGGTAAACTTCTGGTTCAGACAGCTTGCCTGGGTCGTCGATATTGACTGCCACTTTCAGCCGATAAATCTCGCCAGCCATCGACGATGCTTCGCGTTCGCTCAGGGTTGTGATGCCTGCGCGCAAAGTGGCAAAACGCTCCTCGATCTCAGCTGCGACCCTCGCGAAAAGGAGCCTCGCCTCGCTGACATCTTTTGTGCCGAGGCTTTTCACGATCTCCTTCTGCTTCAGGATCGGCTGCAGGTCTTGAGGCACGCGCTTGCGAAATTTGTACATGCCAGTGCGGTTATCTTTGGAGGGCTGTGACATTCTCAAAACCATAGCTGTGGACCCACCTTGTGTACCCAAAGGCGGTTACAGAATCGTTGAGAACCGGGATTCCTAGCATTTTCAATGCTTGAAACTGGTGCTGCCGGAGAGATTCGAAAACTCGCTCCGAAAGCGCTAAGTCAAGCAAATTCAATGACTTGATGGCACTGTTCTAGACGCGAATGTAGCAGTTCACTGTAACAGTTTCAACCGTACGCTTGAGAGCAAAAAAGGTGTGCTGACAGGGGTAGGGTTCCAGATTCACGACTGACCGTATTCGTCGAGGGTAGTGCAAGCCCCGCCGAAGATGCGGCGAGGCTCAGTGTCAAGCTAACGGTATAGGTGGGGTGCTCAAGATTGGAGCACAGATCGCGACTTAGCCGAAGAGGTTCCTACCAGGTTGCGTGGCCAGAGTGCTGCACCTGCAAACCAGCAAGTGTACAAAATGCACACCCTAGGGAATGTACATCTCAGGCATATCATCGCCCGAAGCCCCGTCCTGTGGATCTCGCTGAAGACATCCGGAAGGCGCTCAGTAATCAGCATCTTCATCTTCCCAGCCATGCCTTTCACGTATTTGTTCAACAATGTGCGCCAAGGCGGGATCCTCTTCACACCTGACGATCATTTCCGAGATCACGTCGGGCGTGTTCCGACCGAGGAACTTGGTGAGACCTCGAGCCATGATTTCGGGGTTGTTCGCCCTGTGTGTGCCTATCGATCTGGCAATGCGATCTGCGATAAGTTGTGCTTGTTCTTCCAATTCCTCTTCTCCATATGGCTGATATGCTTCCGGTGTTTCCTGGTCCTGCCACGCTTGCCGCGCCAGGTCCCATGATGGATATTCGTCGGCGTCCTCGCCAAGCGCTTTTGCCGCTAGCCGCATGGCAGCGACCGTTCCGCTGGAGACAGCAGCAGAAACAGTTATTTGGCGCTTGCTGAACAGGTACCCCATGGCATCACCGGGTTTGACCATCCTAACAAGTTTCCAGGCCCAGTTGGTTCTCTGTGAGAGGTTCAATGGCATGACCGTCTTGCTGTTTTCCGCGCCGGACTGGAGGATAGCTTCCTGAACGGTGCCGCCAAAGAACTCGACGGGGATCTCGTCGCGGTCCTCCATCCGGTAGGCTTCCAGTCGGTGGTGCCCGTCAATGACCACTGCGTGTTCTCCCAGAGGCAAAACCAGAACAGGCGTGAGATCGCGCACCGATTTCAGGCTGCTCCTGAGATCGCTGACGTGCTTTTCGGAAGGAACTGACATCCGGGGCTGGAAAACCTCTGGCATGGTTCGGATCTGATCAAGTGTAAGCGATCTGCTGCGAAGATCAGAGATGCTGGTGCCTTGTCTGAGCTGTTCCAGTTCTAACAGGCGTTCCGGTGTAACTGTGCCTTTGCCGACAGCGGTCGGTCTGTATCCGCGTCTCATCAGTTGGGTACCTCATGTGAATTAAGGGGCACCCGAAGTTCCACCAGCGGTCTGTGCCTTCGGACAAGTCGCGTCTGGCGCATAAGCGCTTGTTTGGCGAGCCTGTCGGCAAGTTCATTGAATTGATTACCGGAGTGCCCTCTGACCCACTCCCAGTGGACTGTGTGTTTGGACATTTCGCAGATCAACTGTTTCCACAGATCTTGGTTTTTAACATTTTTCCATCCTCTGGCGCACCAGTTAGGAATGCGTTCGGAGGCTCCTTTCACGAGATACTCGCTATCCGAAATGACGAGAACCACTGAAGGTCTGGTGAGAGCCTTCAGGCCTTCTATGGCTGCCATGAGTTCCATGCGGTTGTTGGTTGTGTCAGGTGCTCCGTCGGAGATGGTTTTGATTGTTTTTCTGCCTGTCAGGATGGCGGCCCAACCGCCTCGGCCAGGATTTCCTGAGCAAGAGCCGTCGGTATAGATCGTCACTGATCGTGATGAGTTCATGTGCTGAACTCCTTTTCGTCGAATTATTTTCGGTAGGGGGATCGGAAGCGTCGTTCCGATTGCTGGGCGCTGGAGCAGTCATTTGTCGACTGATCGATCAACGCATCCATGGGACATCCCCTCGAAAAAGTAGGGATGCCGGTCGCAAGAGCAGCTTGTGCCGTTCTATGTGCCATATGGCATATGTTTAGCGCCGCAAGGAGCAGGTAGCCTTCCTTGCTGCTGTTGGCTTCAGGTGTACCCCCTGCTTGTCACCTTGTGGGCCAGCCCCTTGGAGATCCCCAAGTGATCTGCGACTTTCTGGATTGACCAGCCTTCTTCCGTCCTAAGCCGGACGGCTTCCGTTTCCTGCTCGGCAGTCAGGCGCGGTCTGCGTCCGAACTTCACGCCGTTTGTTTTCGCCTTGGCAATCCCGTCCATCTGCCGTTCCTTGCGGATGTCCGCTTCGAACTGGGCAAACACGGCGAGCATCCCGAGGAAGGCTCGGCCAGCGGCGTCGGTGGTATCGATGTTCTGATCCAGCACCTTGAGCGCCACGCCCTTGTCTTCAAGTTGACGGGCAAGTGACAACAGGTTTTCAGCCGACCGGGCCAATCGGTCGATCCGCGAGATCACCAGTGTGTCACCCTTGCGAATATAGCGAAGGCACTCCACGAGCTTGGGGCGGTCGGTCTCCAGGCCGGATCTCTTCTCGGCGAAGATCTCCTCACAACCAGCCGCAGTCAGTTTGTCCCGCTGCACTTCCAGAGACTGTCCAACGGAGGACACCCGAGCATAACCAACCAAAGACATCGTTCAAATTCTCCTTAAACATTGATGACCGATAATTTATGAACGGAAAATGACCGCGCTGTCAACAGGGTGAGGCGAGGTTCAGGAACGTATAGTTTGATGAACGGCTTTAGTGCCGGGTGAAGCGAAGGGTTGCCGCCGGTTATGTCGAATGGCCAACCTATGGGCACCCCACGGGGGGAACTGGCAAACAGCGTAGTATCAATATGCCATCACAGATTTTTCGTAAAAATAGTCAGGAGGCCAGCTTAGGCCGTTCGCAGCCTTTGAGCTATTTCCTGGAGAGACAGATCGGGATGCGAGATGACAATTCCATTTGCTGCCATCGCAGCGTTTCGCCCCCGCATCCAAGCATGCTCAATTTGGCCCGAGGTGGCGAGGAAAAACTCACCGCCGAGAGGTTCTGCATCAAGTCTCTGAAGCTGATACTTCATTGCATCCTCACCAACTTGCGCGACTTTCCAGTTTGCCCAAGGCGGATTGCCATCTTCAATCCTCAGCAAATGCCAATGAAACGCACAAGCAGGAAGCGCCTTGTTGAAGGCGTAACATCTAGCGGTGGGTTCTCCCGAGTAGCCAACTTTAATGATCGATAGGCTGTGGACTGCAGCTGCTGGTCTTCCCAGAAAATGTGAGAGATCACCGTCCAACTGAAGCATGTAGAGGTGCTTGGGGCCATCGTCCTCTTGCACGGTATATGGCTCAGAAGAGCGGGGCACCGCTGAAGATGTCTGAACGCTCCGAACAAGTGGCTGTGGAGTGGTATTAAACGTTCTCCGGCCACCGAAGCACGGGACCTCTATAACCGGCAGCTCACGAATATTGGCAATTTCTGAAGCAGCGAAACGAACGCCACGTCTGCCAATTAGTTGGCGCATATTTCCAGGCCCAGAAGAAGGGCCAACTGTCTCCGGTGCAATAAGGTCTATCCTGGGCTGCGCACCATCAACAATTTGCCATGCTCTGGATGCACCGATTGCGTAGTTCCAGCGGCCAGATTCTTCACTATTTGCTTCAATTCGGGCATAAGCGTCACCAGGCATGAAATCCTTGGCAAAACCGATTTGCTCATTGAGCTGGAGAAATCCAGCTAGTTTGCCGTGTAGAGCTGGCGCTCTCTTGCTGTCGTCCGTGACGTATACAGCGAGAAGGCACCCAGGTGATATTTGATCGAGAAGCCACTTTCGGTCCGCTTCATTGGTGAAGCCGACGAACCCCCAGTTTAGCGCATCAAATCCCCACATGGAGGTTAGCCAGATATTCGGGTTCGCAGTATCGAAAGGATCTGGGAACACTTTGCCTATTATAGAGGCTACCGTTGGCCTTGAGATGACACCGGCTGCGGCCAGTCCTTCAACAACCTCCGGGTGGATCGTCCAGCGATAGAACTCACCGCCTTCGCCTTCCTGACCTTCAGCAAGAACCGTGGTCCAGACGTTGTCTGCATGGTTGCCGGAAAGTGGCGTCAGTCCGAAATGCTTGGCGATCTTCATGCCGAGTTCGCCGTAATAACGATTGGCGCCCCGGTAATCCTGCCAGCCGACCGCGTCGGATAACTTTCCGGCGGTCAGGATTGTGTTTGCGGCATGGGCGGCAAGCATCGAGCGTTCATGATCCGCCAATTCAACTGACCTGAAGTATTCTTCATACTCCGCAGCAGTGGCGATGTTCGGGCTCCGCCGTGCTTGGGCTGTTTGGCCTCTGGAAGCATCCACCCATGCTTTGGCTTCGGCCAGTGCTGCGTCTACCGTGTCTGCTTCGAACCGGCGCGGGCCTACCGGTTTGCCACTGGACAAGATGACAGCCTGAGCCTTCCCATTGCGAACATCGCCAATGATTTGGTAGCCCTTGTGCTCTTCCTCTTGTCGCATAATAGCCCCCTTGGTTACGTGCCCTGAAATGTCTCGCTGCCCGAATATCATTCCTCAGGCTCTTCCCAGTCCTGGGCACTCAGCAAGAAGGTCTGCGTCGACCAGAGCTTATGTTTGATTTCACCTCCGACAGCTAGGCCACAGCGCCTCTTGTCGAGATGTTGCAGACCGTTAGAATCAAACAAGTCGATGCGGTTTGGAGTGACCTTCTGAACAACCGACCAATGATTGTGGGTGCCGGTCAGGCCGAGGATGGCCGTCCGGCCTTCGTCGAGGTCGACGTGTTCTTTCAGCACAGACCAGAACTCGTCAAAGTCGTCGGGACGCCGTTTCATTGCTGTTCGGCGCGAGATGGTTTTTTTGTTCTTGCTTGGATTCTCGGTGTCATTTTTGGATGTCCACCTCTGGCTGGCGACGTCAATCAACTCTCCCAACTTTCGAAAGCCGGTGCCGTTGTGTATGATTTCGCCAATGCCTCTGCCGTCATCGAGAAGATTGGTTAGGTAGATAAAAAGGGCGACCCGTTCTTCGTGGTCCATGCCTTTCGGCTCGATCAAACCAATGCTGTTGACGATGGAATAGATGCCACACAGACCATCGAGAGACCCTTGTTGTACCGCCATACGGCGTTTTGCGCTGCTCATGCTTTCATTATCCGTTTTTGCTTCATCTTCGGTGCCGCCGCCCGTTCGGCCTTGATGCGCTCCAGCAAGGCACTGGCGTGTTCATCATTGAGATCCTGGGGCACGAGCTGGCCCTTGAAGGCCTTGGCGAGGATGGCCTCGTCCAGCTTGCCCACCAGCTCTAGCGCCCGCTTTGCCTCCGCTGCCAGCCGGTCGATCTTATGGAAGGCAGACTCGACACGGCTGACGATTTCCTGTTGTTTTCCGAGGCTTGGAAGTATGATCTCGTAGGCTCTTAACTGGGTAAGGTTGATGCGCGGCCGGGTCGCTCCATGGACCTGCTGAGCAAAAAACAGATATGTTGCTTCTGAAGTTAACTGGAGCAAAACGAACTGCGGATTTGCCTTGTCAGGCTCGAGGCGAACACAAAAACAGTCCGCTTTATTAATCGCATTGTACTTTGCATTCTCCGGAAAAAGGCAGGCCCGCACCTCTTCACTAACGAATGAAGAGAAAAGA